>CAMBZT010000001.1:0-25000 GCA_945872405.1 Chitinophaga pinensis
TTTTTCGTGATAGGATTTGATCAGCGGCTGAACAGCAGCAACATCATGATGTTGATCCATAAATTCCACTAATGGTGGCAGCCAATTTGGAGTTAATTCTACATCACTATTTAATAACACATAATAGGTGGC
Source organism: Chitinophaga pinensis (assembly GCA_945872405.1). Taxonomy (GTDB): domain Bacteria; phylum Bacteroidota; class Bacteroidia; order Chitinophagales; family CAMDFR01; genus CAMDFR01. Next base: position 133 of record CAMBZT010000001.1, read on the forward strand.
GTCTATTTGTGCAAGTGTACGATTATAGCCTCCGGCATAGCCGCTATTTTCCTCGTTATTGATTAACCTAATATTGGGGAAATGGGTTTTTATGAATGCTGCAGAATCATCAGTAGAAGCGTTATCTGCTACTACCACTTCACACCAATCATAACCACAATTTGTAACAGCATTGGGAAGAAATTTTTCTAACCATTTCTTTCCATTATAATTCAGGATAACAACACTTACTTTTTTGTAATTTTCCATGTGGGCTTTTCTACTTTTTTTAAAAAGCTCTACTGATACCTAACATCCATCTGAACTTTATATTTTTATCCTCGCTAAAAGGAGCATCACTTAGATAAATTGGAAAATCGCAACGAATAGTGAGTGGCTTGGTGCCTTGAAATACCCACCATTTTTTGATAGTTAAAGCACAGCCAAGGCCTGCATCAAATCGAAGTTTGGTCCATTCTTTTTCATTATTGGAATTGTTGTATTGTAGAATTCCCATGTCACCAAAAAGATATGTATCGAAATCTATCCAATCGCTCAATTTTTTGGGTCGCCATTTTATAATTCTATCGAACTCTAACTCAGCGTTGATACTCATACCGCCCATGCCTTTGTAGGCTTTAACTGCCTTACCATATTTATCCTCTTCTGCCAAATAATAGCCTGCATAGCCTCTCATATTCAGTCCGCCTCCATACTGGAAACGATTTGTTGTAGCTCCATATTTATTGGCCCAATCTGAAGGAAAAAATCCTTGACTTCGAACATATTTATTTTCCATCATTTCTTCTGGATTAGCTCCTGCAAAAAACAAGGATGACTCATGTGCCCAATTTTTTCCTGTTCCGATTTGACCAAACATTCTTGTCTTTAACTTCATTCTCCAGAAATTGAGATTGCTTTTCCATGTCAGGTTCAGATAATGATAATCATAATCGCTCAATAGGGCAGAACTTCGTAAATTGAATTCCATACTTCCATTATAATGACCTTTGGTAAAGGTCTGAGAAGCTCCTAGATTAATGCTTCGATTGTTTTGTCCTGCCAACCATTCGCCAGGGTACAATAGATAGTTTAGATCGCTGGTATTATTTCTTACCATGCCTTTGAAACTTAAATAAGTGTTGATGTTGTATCTAGGAAATGCTTTTGTGATGGTGATATGAAATCTGTCAAGGCCATCTATTTTTCGAATACCCAATCCAACAGTAGCATCTTTAACAATCCTATCAATACCAGTCTTTATGTCGAACAAATAATTGATGACATTGTTACTATATCTGATGCTTGGATTTTTTTTGTAGATATTTTGTTGACCAATTCTTGTGTTCAACCATAGACCTGCTTGCAACACATCTTGATATCCTAAATAGTTGCCACTTAACTTAATTCCAACCTTTAATCCATCATAGCCATTATACCAAATATCTGGTCCTAAGTACATCATATAGTGATGTCTATCGGGGAAAGGATAAATTTTAGAATCGAATTTTAACCGAATAGGCATGCGATTACTATTGTTTCTCTCATCAACATCTGCCAGTTTATTGGATGGATCAATCTGTACTTTTTTGATTTTATTTGGTGCAATAATTTTAGCAATGTATGTAGGTTGTAATTTTTCGCCCCAACCAATCCAGCGGGGTAAAATAGTTGTCTGACTTTCAGCGGAGAAACTTTTTTCAAACCAAGTATTTGGAATATAGTAGTTCTGTTGTTTGCCTTCTTTGTCAGTAACAGTAAAATCAATGGGCATTTGACTTTCGCCAATACGTCTAAACTTTATAATATACTCATTGCTAAGATTCCCTTTTTTTACACGATCAATGCTGTAGTCTACTGTTTTGGTTGTTTCCATCCATTCATCAAAAAACCAATTCAAATCGATGTGCGTATATTGAATAATCGAATTTCTATAATCCTCTGGATAAGGATGGCAAAATTTCCATTGACTTACGTAGTGTTTCATAGACGCTAAAAATAAGCTATCGCCCAATAAGTATTGTAAATTGCGCAACATAGTAGAGGTCTTTGAATAGACATGCCTGTAGCCTCCTCCATGACCTACTGACCCATTAAAATCATCGCTGTGTGTATTGATGGGCATATCATCTTTTCGAATAGCATCTCTAAGGTAACCCCAATATATGTTGCTTTCCCATACATCAACGCTATCCGTAAATCGTCTTACATATTTATTTTTGATGGTGTCAGTGACAGGATATTTTCCATCTATCTTTTCTAAACCCCAAGCAGTTATAAATTGTGTGAAACCTTCATCTAGTAAAGCTCTGTATGTTTCGTTATTACCCAGCATTCCATAAAACCAATTATGTCCCACTTCATGAACTAATAAGCCACGGTAGCTAGGGTCTTTGCCACCATCCATTGTAAGCATGGGATATTCCATACCATCACTAGCATCTGCAACTACCATTTTTGGATAATCGTACATACCAAAATCTTCTGAAAAAGTTTGCAAAATTTTTGTCGTATAGTCAGCGGCATTTTGCCATTTACTAGCATGCTGCTCTAATACCATCGAAACAGCCGTTTTGCCATTCCAAGTGGCTTCTCCTATGCGGAAAAGTGGTGAGGCAACGAATGCAAAATCATGCACATTTTCTGCATGATATTTCCATGTCTTTCTTTTGTTAGCATCATATGGAATAATTACACTTGGTTTTTCTTCCCATTTTTTATCTGCAAAATTTTTGATGTCAAGCTTGGCTCTAAGTGTGTCAGGAAGAACTTCTGAGCGATTCATTAAATCACCAGTCGCTTCTACAATATAATTATCTGCAAATGTTAAGGCAACATCATAGGTGCCATAGTCACCATAAAATTCATGATTTAAATGCTGTTGATTGTCCCATCCAAACTTTTTATCGTAGACAGAAATTTTTGGAAACCATTGCGCTCCATTATATTCTTTGGTGCCAAATGAGTTTACAATTTTCATTCTTCGGCGCAATCCACCTGCGTCATAGAAGGTTCTAAATTTAATATGTATGCTAGTGTTGCTGCCGGGAGCTAAAGGTTTAGATAAGTTCACTTTCATGATAGTATTATCTATTTCTTTTGTCAATTCCGTATTTCCTTCTTTTATATATTCAATCAAATTGCACATGCCACCGCCTTCATATTTGCCATAGGCAGGTTTTGTGCCATTGTTTTTATTGAGATTGTCGAAATAGGAGCCAGGCTGAAAGGCATTTTGATACAAATGAAAAAACACAAAGCTTAGTGTATCGGCAGAGTTGTTCCAATAGGTTAATTGCATATCTCCATCTATAATATCCGTCTTTTCATCAATATTAGCTTGAATATTATAGTGCACATCTTGTTGCCAATAGCCAGCATAGGGCATTTTATTTTTCCAGTATAAAGCATTGTCATTGCTCTGAAAATTATTGGGTGGCAATGATTGCGAAAAAGAAGAAAAAGACAATGCAGAGAAAACTAAAAAAAGGAATTTATTTTTCATCATTTATTTTTTTGTTAGTGTTAGCCAACATCAATTGGTCAGTAATTACTTGTAAAGATAAGCAGATAGAGAGAGTTGACAAATCTATCTATTCAACCACCAAAATGATATGTTCAACAAGGAAGCAAAACTCACCCAAAGCAAATAAGGGATATTTATCCAACCTGCTACTTTTTTTATTTTATAAAAGGTAATGATCATGCTAAGGATGAGTGCCCACATGATTAGAATTTCAATGCTGGAAATAAATAAAAGATGAAAAGAGAAAAATAGAATACTCCATAAAAAGTTAGCAGCTAGTTGAAGTGTAAAAATAATCAATGCTTTTTTTCGAAGTGCACTCTGCGGACTATTCCAAACGAGGTACAGAGAAATACCCATCAAAATGTATAATAGAGTCCAAACGGGTCCGAATAGATAACCGGGTGGATTAAAAAACGGTTTGTTGAGCAAAGCATTATAAATTGGAATATCAGCTGCCGTAAGCCGAGCAGAAATTCCACCAATGAGCAATGGAAGAAATAGGCAGATGATAAATGCAATTACTTTTTTTACTTTCATGTTGTATAAATTAAAGAATACAAGTATACAACATTCATTGCTAAGGACAAGTTCAGATAGTCAAGAATATTCTTTTTTGTTGCATACTTTACATTCTATAAAATAAATTAGCCATCTATTTTTTTATTGCAAATAAATTAAATTTCAACTGAGGAATATCTGGCAGTAATAGCTCCTCAAGATTCGATTTCCTATTCATGATTTCTTTTGTAGGTTTGTATCAAATTATAATCTTAAAAAATATTATTATGCCACCAGGATTAAAACACCCACATTATTTTCTCGCGTTTATTTTTGTCGGTTTCTTCTTTTATAAGGCGATACTTTTATTTCTGAATAAAAATGAGGTATTAGATAAAGTAAGAAGTAATAAAGTACTGAAAATTATTTTTGATATGGTATTGCCAACTATAGTGATTGGATTAGGATTAACGATGGCCATCAAAACATGGGGGCTTGATTTTAATCTTTGGAAATCCTTTGTGATTATCAAAATGATTTTAGCATTTATGATTATTCCTTTAGGAATTGTGGCTATGCGAAACAAAAATAAAATGCTGACAGCTGCTACCTGTATTCTGCTTATTTCAATCATTGTATTAGCCTATACCAAATATTAATTATCAAATTATATGAGGGTACTTTTATTGATCAGTTTTTTTACTATTGTTTTGATTTCATGCACACAACAAGAAACAAAAAAAAATCAAGAGGATGATAAGTCAAAAATGAAAGAAAGCATCAGTGGCATTGAAATCTTTCAACAAAACTGTGTAAGTTGTCATGGTGCTGCAGGAAACTTAGGAACCTCTGGGGCAAAGAATTTGCAAACTAGTAAATTGACCAAGTCAGAAATCGTGTTACAAGTTACTAATGGTAAAGGAATGATGTCCGCCTATAAAAATTTACTTTCCGAAGAAGAGATTGAGCATGTTTCGGAATACGTTCTTACACTAAGAAAATAGATCTGTTTATGGCAACGAAGTATCATGCGATTGGTTTAATGTCGGGCAGTTCGCTTGATGGATTGGATATCGCATATGTTTCTTTTGAACAAAAAGACAATCATTGGAGCTATCAAATCCTTGCTGTGGAGTGCCTTTCTTATCCACCAACCTTACACTATAAATTAAAAACAGCAGCACAATTACCATCTAAAGAATTATTTTTAATTCATACTCAACTAGGTCATTTTTTTGGTAATGCAGTAAAGAATTTTGTATCTGCCCACAAGCTTGAAACACTTGATTTTATTGCCTCACATGGTCATACTATTTTTCATGATCCAGAGAATATGATGACCTGTCAAATAGGAGATGGGGCTGCCATTGCCGTTAGTAGCGGTTTTAAGACCGTTTCAGATTTGCGTAGTACTGATATTGCAGCGGGTGGACAGGGAGCACCAATTGTTCCAATAGGTGACCAACTCTTATTTAGCGACTATGATGCATGGTTAAATATCGGTGGTATTGCAAATATTAGCCTAAGGCAAAAAAACAGCCAAGCACTTTTGGCTTTTGATATTTGTGTGGCCAATCAGATCTTAAATTTTTATGCCAATCAAGTAGGTAAAGAATTTGATAGAGGTGGAGAAATGGCAAGAAGTGGAAAAGTAGACAAAGTTTTGTTCGACACATTGAACGCCTTAGACTTTTATTTGAAGGATGGACCAAAGTCATTAGATAATGCTTATAGTACTTCGATTATTCTTCCAATGATTGAAAATACTGGCTTAAGGATAGAGGATAAATTAGCGACTTATACAAATCATATAGCGTGTCAAATTGTAAAGCATACCGATACGGTGAAATCTATTTTAGTTACCGGTGGCGGGGCTTTCAATCACTACTTGATAGAAGTTTTAAAGAGCTATTCTAATGCATTCATTCATATCCCCGATGAAAATACCATTCAATACAAGGAAGCCTTAGTCATGGCCTTTTTAGGATTGCTCAGGATTTTAGAAAAGGAAAATGTACTGGCAAGTGTTACAGGCGCAAGAAAAAATAGCATTAATGGGGCAGTGTATTTGCCATTAGTTTCTTCTTAAAGGATGTAGGAATTTATTAATAACATTTTCCGTTATTTGGCTATAAGTTGAATCTATCATTAAACTTCCACCAAAAGAAATGGAACCTACGGACACAAGAAAGAATGCTCTACATCAATGAGATTTCTATTTTACTTTTTCTCCAACTCCATTTCGCATACCGGACATTTACCTGACTTTTCGTAAGTCTTGCCTTTCTCGCAATCCATTGGACATTGATAAGTGGCTGCAACCGTTGTGCTATCTGGGTTTTTAGTTTCTGGTTTCTGATTACAAGACATTAAAAAACTAGCCGCAATCAGCGAAAGCATCATTAATTTTTTCATTACTTCATAAATTTTTGCGTGAAGAACTGCTTGTCTGTTTTTACCTGAATAAAATAAACGCCAACGTTTAAAGATGAGATATCTATTAAGTCAGCTCCATTCAATAAAGATTGCGTCATGATACTTTTTCCTAAAAGATCTGTAATTACAATGTCCATACTTGATAAACCGAAGGATGATTGAACATGAAGACTATTTGTTGCCGGATTGGGGAAGATGCTAAAAGTGCCTTCTGTTAAGTCATTGACCGCAGAGGGAGCTAAAGTGTAAGTCCCTTTTCTATATCTAACCGTTCTTGTATTTCCATCTTGCCATACCACCATAATGCTCCCATTATGAAGCGCCACATCTGCATTCGTAATATCATTTAAGTCAACGGTATCGTATGTAGCAGGAAAACCATTCGTCATATTGTTGGTGAATAATAGTGGAAGCTGCGCATTGCCACCTACAGTTTGTTCCCAGATAATGGCCATTGCGGCACCATCATTGGAAATACGAGGATAATTTTGTTCGTTTAACCCTGCGATTGTTGGCGTTAATTTGTTGACAGCTGAAACGGAACCAGCACTTATTGAAGACTTACTCAGATAACTCAAAGTATTGGTAGAAGCCCTGCTCATAAAAACAGTATACAAGGTATCACCAACAATGACTCCATCAGGACCACTGGCTGGGCAACTCATAACCATCCAGTTCGTATTGTCGACAGCAAATCCGCTATTAAAAGTGCTTGCATTATCTGAGGAGATACCTGTCCATATATCGCGTATATTGCTCAAATTGTCTCTATAGAGCATAGCAGTTGTGTTGCCAGAAGAGACGATTGCTCCAGGGCAACAGTCACAAACCTCAGCAGAAGCGCCACTCCAGCCACTTGCTTTTATATCGGTACTGAACGTATTCCCTAAGTCTGTCGATTTTGCTACCACCCATCGAGATTCTAAAAAGGCAGCATTAAATTTCATAAAGGCCACAATAGGATTTCCATTGGCATCAACAGTTACTGTTGGAAATCGTGACATACTATCTGCAATACTATCTACTTGAATGGGTGCTGAAAAGCTAATACCGCCATTCACGGAGCGCACAATATAAACATGACTGCTATCATTTGATTCGGGTGTCTTTTTCATAACAACATAAACGGTATCGCCTTTAGACGCGATGTCTGGTCCCATCCACGAAGCGGTTGCAACGGTCATCCAGCTGGGATTTAATTTTATGGGCGTACTGAAAGAGGTGCCTGTCCATCGCGAAAAAAAGACTGATTCATCTGACATTCTGCCCCAAATTACCATAGCATTCCCACTCGCATCCATACACATTCTTGGTTGCATATTGCCGTAAGCACTTGAAGTAAGATTGGCGCTAGCACCCCATGTGATGCCACTTTGGGCTGAAACTAAGATGTTGATTCCAATAAAAAGTAGCGTAATTATTTTTTTCATTATTTAAAGAATTTTAGTGAATATGTTTTGTTGTTTGATTGTAGTTGTACGATATACATTCCTGCCGTAAAATTTGAAGTGGCTAACTGAAAATTTTCTTTTGCTTCTGCGACATATATTTTAACACCTTTCGCTATAAAGATACTCATTAAATAGGTCTTATCATAAGAAAACTGAATGTTTAGTTGTTCGTTTATTATATTAGGAAAGAGCTTCATTTTCGTTTGCATCTCTGTTATTGGGATGCTACTCGTACTTGTATCCATCACCAGAAAAATTTCAGATCTTCAAATCCCTCACTCACTTCAATGGTATCATTTGGTATCACGTTATAAGATGGTGTAAAAGAATAATCAGTAGTCGCAACGAGTCCGACTACTGATAGGATGATATATTTTAAAATATTTATTAGATTAATGAAGGATATTTAATTTTTGAGTGCTAGTTTGACCATTCACAAGTAAGCGAACGATATAGTTTCCATTGCTTAAAGTGCTTGTATTGATTTGTTTTGAAAGCATTCCATTTTGTCTTTCATCCATGATAGTCATCACTTTTTTTCCACTAAAATCAAGAATATCTATGCTGACATTCGATGTCTCTTTCATGTCTAGCTTAATAGAAACATTATCATTTGCTGGATTAGGAAATACAGAGAATGATGACACCGAGCTCGGAAGTTCATTGATTAAAGTTGGAGCTGCCGGATTTAATAAACGTAAGATTGAATCTCGCATGATAGTCGTGTCGCTTGTGGAGAAACTTAAGGTAGAGAACATCACATGATGATCCGCGCCACCCAATAAAACCACTGTTGGCATCCCAAACCCTCCATAGTGCGCCACTTGCGCTGCACCGCTATCATAAGGAGCATATAAAGAGAGTCTATTGGAAGACACCCAGCTAGCAGTAGTGGGGCAACTAACGCTATTGTTGAAAGGCATGGCATAGGCGGTAATCATGCCTGGATATGTTGCTAAAATATGATTTGCCATCGCTTGGATTTTTTGAGCTGGAGGCGGACATGAAGCACAACTTGCCATGAAGAAATGAAGAATGACAGCCTTGCCAGAATCGAGGTCTGCATACAAATCGTGTGATACGCCATTGCAGTCCAAACCACTTAATGGTAGGGCAGTTTGAGCCTTCGAAAAGCTGAAACAGCCTGCTAAAATAAAAGTTGAAAGAATTGATTTGTTGAACATTTTTTTGATTTTAGTTATTAAAGGTACTTCATTTTTTAAAAACATTTATGGAGGCTGAAGAAAACAGCTATGCTACTTCTTCCGGGCAGTGATTGAAGCGTTTATCCTTTTTGTCTTGCTTTACAAAAAGGTAATAGCAAAAAGCACGGTCTGACAGATACCTAGGAGTTATGCCCAATATTAAGACAAATTGTCGCAAATTATATTCGGCAAAGTATTTGTCACGTTAGTTACAAAAAGAAAAAATGAAAAACAAAGCAATAACAGCAATTTCAGCTGGGACGTCCTATTCAATGTTAAAGTTGACTGAATCAAGTCTTGATCCTTACACACGATTTGCATTCGGTCTAGCCGTTGGGTCTGGAATAGTTTTTAAACGTGGGGACGAAAATCCCTTAGCGCTATCCTTAGGTATAGGTATTATTATTGGTAGCGCATTGCAATTAATTGATGTTGCAAAGGGAGGTCGATTAACTAAAAACCAATGCAATCTACAAGTATATATAATCGGCGAAAAAAGCGGCTTATCTGTTCTTGAATATGGTCAAGTTCCATCGGGTAACATAGATGGTTTCTCATTCAAGGGATTAAATGGTGTTTTTAAACTGTCTGATGGTGTATATGCAAATATAAACTCAAGTAATTCTATTCAATATACTCATGGACTTGGTCGATTTATTAATCAAAATATAAGGAGTGGTGGATATAAAACAAAACATTGGGTTGATCAACAGACTGACCTTCGATGGAAGGAACTTTATGATAAATCAATTTAAATACTGGGCATAACAGCACCTACCCGACAGCAGGGTTTTATCGTAAAATGATAATTCTAGTTTCAACAATATTTATAGTAAATTTAATGGATTTGTAATCATAAATCCCTGCCAGCGGCTAGGCGCAAAACGGAATGTGTGTATTGGTCGTTCATTAAAAGGGATTCGTCTGAGCCCGCCAAATCGCTACGCAAATGCGGTTATTGATTCGTTAGATTTTGGTTGATAAAAAATAATTCTTTCAACGCATTTTATTTCTATTTTTACGCCCATGAGTGATAGCAATTTTATAGTTTCTGCCCGAAAATACCGACCTGTCAAATTTGACGATGTGGTAGGGCAGGGGCATATTACAAACACCTTAAAGAATGCCATAAAAAACAATCATTTAGCGCACTCTTTTTTGTTTTGCGGTCCAAGAGGTGTTGGGAAAACGACTTGTGCAAGAATTTTGGCAAAGACGATTAATTGCGAAAGTCCTAATACGGATATGGAGGCTTGTGATGTATGTAAATCCTGTGTTTCATTCAATTCCAATAGCTCCTTTAATATCTCAGAATTAGATGCAGCTTCGAATAATTCGGTGGATGACATTCGATCACTGATTGATCAAGTAAGATTTGCTCCTCAGTCGGGAAAGTATAAAATATATATTATTGATGAGGTGCACATGCTTTCAGCCAATGCCTTTAATGCTTTTTTGAAAACATTAGAAGAGCCGCCACACTACGCGATTTTTATTCTAGCCACCACAGAAAAACACAAGATTATTCCAACGATTCTTTCTCGTTGTCAAATTTTTGATTTCAGAAGAATTCCTATAGAAAGTATTGTCTCTCATTTGGAGTCAATCTGCACCACAGAGCAAATTACAGCAGATCCCAATGGCTTACATATCATTGCTCAAAAGTCTGATGGTGGCCTTCGAGATGCCTTATCTATGTTTGATAGATTGGTGAGTTATTCTGGACATAATTTAACTTATAGTGATGTACTTCAGAATTTGAATGTACTCGATTTTGATTATTTTTTCAAAATCACCGATTGCCTGTTGGGACAAGATATTAGTGGCACTTTAACTATCTACGATAGCATTTTAAGAGGTGGGTTTGAAGGGGATGATTTTATGATTGGTTTAGGCGAGCACATTCGAAACCTATTGGTATGTAAAGATTCTAGAAGTATAAAGTTGTTGGAAGTGAACGGCGATTTAAAAGAAAAATATGCTATTCAAGCCGAGTTGGCACCATTATATTTTATTTTGAATGCGCTGAAAATTATCAATGATTGTGACATTAGTTATAAAACAGCAAAAAACAAAAGGCTCATCGTAGAAATTGCCCTCACCAAAATGTGCTACATTAAAGATGCTGTTGCACTTGCTTCTTCGCCTGGCCCAGCCAAAAGCGAGGCAAAAAAAAAATAGTCTCGAAACAAATCACGCAAAAGTAAATGAAGTAGCAGACCTGCCACCAAAAGACACGCTCCAAGCATTAGTAGAACCTCCGGTTATTCCCAAAATAATTGTTCCTACACCTATCTTAAAAAAGAGAAGTCTAAATTTTACAGCCTTTGAAGAAGATTTGAATATCGATATTCACGGCTCCCAAACGGAAAGTTCCATTCATCTAGAACCGATTGCTATAGACGAAAGTTTGTTTGAAAGTACGTGGAAAGAGTACATCAAAGTGCTTACAGAGGAGGGGAATCTGGGCTTGGCCACTTCATTTTCTAGCATTGATTGTCTTATTGAATTTAACAAAATTGTTTTAAAGATTTCAAGTGCTGCGATTGAAGAGTTGATAAAAAAAGACAAAGCTAAGTTGATTGAGTTTTTTAGAAAAGAGTTAAAGAATGAGTCGGTAGAGATTGAAACTAGAATTGGGGAGAATGCCGTACAGAAAAATATAAAATCTCTTTCTTCCAAAGAACGACTCAACGAGATGATTATTAATAATTCTGATGTATTGAAGCTAATACAAGAATTAGGATTGGAACTTGATTATTAGTTGAGAGTCTTGTTTACTTTTTCTCTTTCTTTCAAGAATTATCCATAAGCGAAGACAGATGCCTCAGTTTATTTTTAATCTTATAGTTTTACATAAAATTTAAAAAAATGCAAAAGAAAATTCATTTCTTTTTAATACTTATCCTAATCAACATGATTATAACTGAACAAGCAAAAGCGAGCTATACCGTGGTTAGCTATCCAAATGACCCCTTGCATACAAAAATTTACACATTGGCAAATGGATTGACGGTTTACCTTAGTGAATTTAAAGATAAGCCACGGATACAAACTTATATTGCTGTGAAAGCAGGTTCGAAATTTGATCCGAAGGAAACAACGGGTTTAGCGCATTACCTCGAACATATGATGTTTAAAGGCACGCCAGCATATGGAACAGAAAATTGGGTGAAAGAAAAAGCCCAACTTGATGAGTTATCTCGATTATTTGAATTGCATAAAAATGTAAAAACAGAGGAAGAGAAAACCGCAGTTTACAAGCAAATTGATAGCGCATCTTATGAGGCAAGTAAATTTGCGATTCCGAATGAATATGATAAAATGGCCACTAGTATTGGTTGTAAAGGTACCAATGCGTATACAAGCAATGATCAAACTGTCTATGTAAATGATATTCCCAATAATGAAATAGAAAAATGGTGTATGCTCGAGAGTGAGCGTTTTCAGCATTTGGTGCTTCGACTTTTTCACACCGAATTGGAAACAGTATATGAAGAGTTTAATAGAAGTCAAGATAATGACCAACGTTGGAGTTTAGCAAAAGTATGGGAAGGTCTATTGCCGAATCACCCTTATGGAACGCAGACCACCATTGGTGTTGGAGCGCATTTGAAAAATCCTTCGATGGTGAATATTCACAATTATTTCGACACTTATTATCGTCCAAATAATATGGCGATTTGTATGAGTGGTGATTTTAATTCAGATGAAGTGATCAAATTGATTGATAAATATTTTGGGGGTTGGAAGCCAGGGGTATTGCCAGTGTTGAGTTTCCCGGCAGCACCAGTGATTACTTCCCCAATTGTAAAAGAAACTTTCGGACAACAACCTGAGCATTTGTATATCGGTTATTTGTTTAAAGGAGAAGGCACGCAAGATGCCATTTATTTACAAATGCTCGATATGTTATTAAGCAATGGAAAAACAGGACTGATAGACGTAAATATCAATCAGAAACAAAAAACATTGGAAGCACGTTGCAGTCCTCAAATTCTCAATGACTATAGTTTTTTGATGCTTTATGGGAAACCAAGGAATGGCCAAAGTATGGAAGAGGTGAAGGATTTATTATTGGCAGAAGTAGAGCATTTGAAAGCAGGTGATTTTTCACAAGAAGACATGCAAGCGGTGATTACCAACATGAAATATCAAGAGATGAAGTCTATTGAGACTAATAGCAGCAGGGCTTCTCATTTGGTAGATGTATTTGTGAGCGGTGAAGATTTTCAAAAATCATTAAAGCTTATTGATGAATTGTCTGCCATTACTAAGGCACAACTCGTTCAATTTGCCAATGAGCATTTGAAAAATAATTATGTGGTGTCATATAAGAGAAAGGGCGATGACAAAGAAAGACATAAAGTAGATAAGCCAAAGATAACACCAGTGGTGATTAATCGAGATAGTACTTCGGTCTTTGCCAAGTCATTTAATGCAGTAGAAACGCACAATACCAGTCCTGTATTTTTAGATTTTAAAAAAGAAATTCAAAGTGGTGTGATACATAAGACTGTGCCTATTGAGTATATTCCAAATACTTTGAACAAGACTTTTTCTTTGACCTATATTTTGGATATGGGCAGTTGGAACGATAAGGATTTATCCATCGCTTCTTCTTATTTCCGTTATTTAGGAACCGATAAATACACGTTGGAAGCCTTGAAGAATGAGCTTTTTCGCTTGGGATTGAATTTTGATTTGGCTTGCTTTCCACGACAAACGCGCATTAGTCTGTCTGGCTTGGAAGAAAACGTGGTGGCAGGAATTCAATTGATAGAACATATGGTGACAGATATACAGCCTGATAGGAAAATTTATGAAACTATGGTAGCTGATATTTTGAAGAGTCGCGCTAATAATAAGCTTGATAAAAACATCATTCTTCAGACCATGATGAGCGATTTTGTTCGTTTCGGTGAGCAGTCGCCAGCCAAATATATTTATAGTGAGGCCGAGCTGAAAGCCATCGATGATGTGGCATTGTTGAATAAACTTAAAAATATTTTCAATTATAAGCATCGCATTTTTTATTTTGGACAGAAGCCATTGAATGAAGTGATTACGATGTTGGATGCGAATCATACGGTTGCAACAAGTTTGAAGGATTATCCTACGCAGCTAAAGTTTATAGCAAGAGACATCAATGCACCAGAAGTAAATTTCTATAACTATGATATGGTGCAAGCAGAAATATTATTGATTAGTAAAGATGAAATTAGCAATCCTAAATTAACAGCAGCAAATTCCGTATTGAATGAGTATTTCGGTTCAGGATTGTCGTCTATTATTTTTCAGGAGATAAGAGAGCAAAAGGCTTTGGCTTATTCTGCCTATTGCATTGGCATGTCGCCAGCATACAAGGAGGACTATCATTCTACACAAGCCTATATTGGTACACAAGCCGATAAGGTAAAAGATGCTTTGCCTACCTTACAAGCCTTGATGAATAATATGCCTAGAGTGCAAGCGCAATTTGAGAACGCCAAAGAATCTGCCTTGAAAAAACTTGAAACAGACCGTACGACGAGAAGTGATATTTTTTGGTTAAAAGAAGGCTTTTCGAATAGAGGCATCACCAATGATTATCGAAATGAAGTTTATGCCAATATTCAAAAATTAACTTTAGATGATATTGCAGCTTATTTTGATCAGCATATCAAAAATAAGAAATATGCGATTGCGATTATTGGGAATAAGAATAAACTTGATATGGACTTCTTGAAGGGCTTAGGTACTTTTAAAGAAGTGAATGATTTGGAGATATTTGGATACTAAGGATTAGTGCGTGTAGTGTTGGTCAGGAGTTCCCGCTCCTCCGCATTTGCAATGTGGATGCTTCCTGTATGCATTTTGCGATGCAATTAAAAAGGATAAAAGCTAGCTATAATTCAATATTCACCACATATCAATTCATACTTCTTCGAATGAACTGGTGCATTAATTTTGTAAAAAAAAGTCAAAAGTCTTGTCGAATCATTCCATTTCAGATGCATTAATTTCTAGTAAAATTTATTTTATACGAGGGCAAAAAGTAATGCTAGATAGAGATCTATCTGAAATGTATGGCGTTGAAACAAGAAGATTAAATGAGCAAGTCAAACGAAATATAAAGCGATTCCCAGAACGCTACATGTATAAACTAGATAAAAAAGAAGTTGAATTTATGGTGTCGCAAAATGCGATACCATCAAAACAAGTTTTAGGAGGTACGCTCCCAAATGTGTTTACAAAGCATGGAGTCTTGATGTTAGCAAATGTGTTAAAGAGCGAGAAAGCAATTGAAGTAAGTGTAAAAATAATAGATGTATTTATTCGTTTGCGAGAAATGATAGTAAATCATAAGGACATCTTAATCAAATTAGAACAAATAGATAAGAAGATTATCAATTTAGGATTAGATATAAAATCACATGATGGAGAGATCGAAACACTTTTTGAATTAGTTGATGAAATACGCAAAGAAAGTATACAAACGAAGAAGTTGAAAGCAAATTCTATAGGATTTAAAATAGAGAAAAGGGGTAAGTAGGAAGTCTTAATGGCTTTTAAAATTCTCCCACGCTGTCGAAAGCCTTGTATTCTCTCGCAAGCGTCCGCTTGTGAGCTAAAAAAAACCTAACCATTCTATAGTCCATCCGCTCATGCATTGGCTCGATACAAACCAATTACTCAAAAAATAATTTTTACCTAATTATCATCGCTAACAAAATCATCCCTTGAAACCAAATCCCCGCGTGACGGACTGGCAGCAGTACCTTTTACTGCCTAAGGCCGGACGGCGGCTGCTGGCTGTTTTCAGCCGCCGACACTCCATCAAAATTGAAAATATTAAAGCTGTATTTTAGATGTTGAGGAGAAGAAAATTATTGTAGAATAGTGCAAGAAATTATTCCTCAAAATAAACTCGCTTCACGCGCGACGAAATCCCTGTCAACATTTCGTATGAAATCATATTTATTTTTTTTGCAATTTTATGAATAGCTAATTCTTTCCCAAACACGATGACAGAATCGCCTTCATTCGCCTCAATGCCTGTGATATCAAGCATTGTCATATCCATACATACATTGCCGATGACAGGTGCTTTTTTTCCATTCACCAACATTTCGCCAACACCATTGCTAAATCTACGGTCGTATCCATCGGCATAACCAATGCAAACGGTTGCTATCGTCTTTGCCGTATCTGCTTTACCAACTCTACCATAACCGATAGTGTCGCCTTGCTTTACATGTTTTATTTGCGAAATGCTTGTTTTTAAAACACCCACCTGCTCTAACTCTTCTTGAATGGTGATGGAGCCATCAACCCCATAAATTCCCAATCCTAAACGCACCATATCAAAATGCGCCGCTGCATGCCGAATAATGCCTGCTGAATTGACGATATGACGCAATACAGGATAGTGCAATTGCGATAAAATATAAGAGCTCATCTCTTCAAATTGCTTCACCTGAAATTGTGTGAAATCATTATGCAGCGGGTCTTCACTGCCTGCTAAATGCGAAAACACACTCTCCACTTTTATGAGTTCACTCGATTTAATGATAGAAATTAACTCCTTCAAATCTTGAGCTTCAAAACCTAAACGATGCATACCTGTGTCGAGCTTGATATGCACAGGATATAAGTCTGGCTTAGGTTCCAGATTCATGTTTCGCACCGTCTTTATAAAATCATTGAGTTGTTTGATGGAGTAAATCTCTGGTTCCAAATCATTTGAAATGATATTTTCAAATCCGCTTTTATCAGCTATCATCACCATGATGGGCATTGTAATGCCTGCTTTACGTAGCTCTACACCTTCATCGGTATAAGCAACACCCAAATAATCTACTTTATTAAATTGCAATAAATTCGCCATTTCATAAGCTCCAGCACCATAAGCAAAAGCTTTTACCATTACCATCATTTTGGTACTTGGTTGTAAATAACTTTGAAATTTCTTTAAATTATTTTTTATTGAATTCAAATTGATTTCAAGTACAGTGTCGTGTGCTTTTTCTTCTAGTAATCGACTGATTCGTTCAAATTTAAAAAGTCTGGCACCTTTCAATAATATGTCTTCCTCTTTAAAGGAATTGATGTCTATTTCATTTAAAAATTCTTGTGTGCTTGCAAAAAAATCAATCTTAATCTGAGCAATAATTTCAAATCGTTTTCTTTGTCTGATCAAACCAGGCCCTATCGCAATTACCCTACTGATTTTTTTCTGCTCAATTACTGAAGCAATCTCGCTATATAAATCAATTTCACTTTTTCCACTCTGTAAAATATCTGAAAGGATAACTGTCTTACCCTTATTTTTACTATGTTGTACCAAAAAATCAACCGCAATTTTAAACGAATTTAAATCGCTGTTATAACTGTCGTTTATCACAGAACAAGTATTGATTCCGTTCTTCAATTCTAATCGCATGGTAATACTGCTTAGCTCCAATAATCGTGCTTGTATCTTCTTTATATCCGTTTTTAAATACAACATGGTCATGATACAATGGATCACATTTTCTACCGAAGCCTTATCCGTAAAGGGAATTTTGAAATTCAAAAACTCCTCTTGAAATTGCATTTCAATATTTGTAAAAACTTCATAGCTCTCATATTTGGTAATCCGCACATCTGCATCAGTACCCCTAGACCAAGTGAAGGATCTAAATTTTTTAGTGTCTTCATCCGTGCCACGAACTTGCGATGTCACCTGGGCTACAGCCTGATTGATATCTGGATAATCCTTGCAATAAATGATAATTTCCGAATGAATGAACAATCTTAATTTCTCTTTTATCTTATGTTGAATATTTAAAAATCCTTCGTTATGTGCCTCACCAATACTGGTAAAAATTCCAATGTTTGGCAGAATCATCGTTTCCAACTTCTCCATTTCTCCAGCCTCAGAAATCCCTGCTTCAAAAATGGCAAGGTTGTGCTCCTGCTCAATTTGCCACACAGATAAAGGAACCCCAATTTGCGAATTATAACTCTTTGGACTGCGCACAATATTATAATCATCATGCAATAATTGATGCAACCATTCTTTCACAATCGTTTTGCCATTGCTACCTGTAATACCTATGGTCTGAATTTTAAATTGTTTGCGGTGATAAATCGCCAATTTCTGCAACGCTTTTACGGTGCTCTCTACCCAAATAATATTGGCTCTTTTATAATTTGTAAAATCTACATTTTTCGAGACTACAAAATTTCTAATTCCTTTATTATAGGCATCATCCAAATAACTATGACCATCCAAACGATTACCAGGCAAAGCAAAAAATAAAGTTTCTTTGGGAAACAATACTTTCCTACTATCCAATAACAAATGATGGATGGCACAATCCTTATCAGGCACCACTACCTCCTCCCCACCAATTATTTCTTTTATTTTTTGAATACTATATTTCATCTATTTGTCTTTCTATTGAAAACAAAAAATGCCATTTAAAACGGCATCTCTTTTTATTATTTAACCTCTAATCGTCGCGTAAAGTTCATCCTTATATTATAAAAAAATACAAATCTTAACTATGCTAAATTATGATATACATGCTGCACATCATCATCCTGTTCAAACTTATCAATCAACTCCAATATCTCATCCATCTGCTCTTCGGTCACTTCTTTTGTCGAAGTAGGTATGCGATGTAATTCTTCACTGATGGTGTCAATTCCCTTCTCTGCCAATCCTTTAGAGAAATTTCCAAAATTTTCAAAAGCACTATATGCCGTTATTATTCCTTCCTCCAGTTCCATCGAATCTAGTCCAATATCTATCAATTCAAATTCTAATTCTTCAATATCTCTGTCTGCAATATTAAATTTAAAAACACCTTTTCTCTCAAACATAAAACTTAGCGAACCTGTTGTACCCATTGTCCCGCCTGCTTTTGTGAAAATATGTCTGATATTAGCTACTGTTCTTGTTGGGTTATTTGTCGCCGTTTCAACAACAATGCCAATGCCATAATTGCCATAGCCCTCATAAACCACTTCTTCAAAATTGTCGCTTTCTTTAGAAGAGGCGCGCTTAATCGCAGCATCAACTCTATCCTTTGGCATATTGACACCCTTTGCATTTTGTACGGCTCTTCGCAATGATGGATTTGTGTCAATTAACGGCCCACCTGCCTTTACAGCAATAGCAATCTCCCTACCTACACGCGTAAATGCCTTGGCCATCTTATCCCATCTAGCCATTTTTCCAGCTTTTCTATATTCAAATGCTCTCCCCATATTAATTTTCTATTTATTTAATTTGCTCAACAAAAATAAGAAATTTTAACCCAAAAAATTGGATTGTCATCCCTCATTTTCTTTTATTGATGTAATTTATTGCTGGGGCGCATAGCAGCCATAATACAAGGCATGGCGATACAAGAATTGTTGAAGCTGCTACCGAGCCTTCTGTAGTACAAGGTACTACTGTCAGTCACTTGCGCAACTTTTTATCCAAGAAAATAATGTTTGTCTACTTCGTAAATTAGAAAAAAGAACATCCTTAAAGTTCATATTTCTCACCCTCAGTGGCCAAATCAGTATTCCTAAAAACAGCTCTAGCTTCTCCCAGTAGTAGGCTCAAATCTTTATATCGCGAAGAAAAATGACCAATCAATAATCGTCCAACATCAGCATTTTTGGCAGTGAGTGCGGCTTGTCTTGCAGTAGAGTGCATCGTCTTTTCAGCAAGATGCTCTTTTTCTGTTTCAAAAGTCGCTTCATGATACAAACAAGTAACGTGCTGTACTATCTCTGCTAGTTCCTCAAAATATTTAGTGTCGCTGCAAAAAGCATAACTACGAGGTTTTATAATTGGTCGCAAAAATTCTTCAGCCTCAATTTCATGTCCATCTTCAGAGATAAAACTATTCCCTGCCTTAATGCTTACGATATCCTCCACACTTAATCCAAAGTGCTCAATTTTTTCTTTTTTAATTCTTCGCACAGAAGGCTTTTCACTGAATAGGAACCCAGTCGTGTCTATTCGATGCTTTAATGGAAAACTCGATACCTCAAACAATTCATTTGAAAAAAGGGGTCGATTGCCCTCTATGGTAGTCGCCTGAAAAAATAAAGTATAACGTAGTTCAGCTCCATTATATTTTAACTGCAAATCAATAATTTCTTTTAAACCTGCTGGACCAAATAAATGTAAGGGCGAAATTCTACCACTCAAATTATAACTTGTCAATAAACCAATTAAACCAAAATAGTGGTCGCCATGTAAATGAGAAATAAAAATAAAATCGATGGCGGATTTCTTAATCCCAAATTTGTCTAGCCGAAATTGAGTGCCTTCCCCGCAATCAATTAAAATGAATTGATTTTGAATCTGTAGAATTTGGGCAGTAGGGAATCGATCAAAAGTGGAAACTGCTGAGTTAGAACCAATAATTGTTAACTCAAAAACTTGGTTCATCGTAGATTGAATTCAATTATCCCGTGATATCATTCTCCAATTCAGCCATCATAATATAATCTCTGGCCTCTTCTATGGTAGGAACACAAATCAAAATGGATTCTAATTGCGAAATTTTTATCAAATTCATAACGCCTGCCTGACAACCACATAACACCATTTTGCCTCTCCTAGCTTTGCTAGTTTTATAACCTAATAAAATAGCGCTTAGACCTGAAGAATCAACATACTTTGTAGCAGTCAAATCAATGATTAAATTCCTGACTTCTGCATATTCTGGATTCAAAATAGTTTCTTTTAAATCTCTAATATTGGAGCTCATCAACTTCTCTTCTCCAACACAAATAATATTAAACTTCTCTTTTCGTTCTACTTGTATATTCACGGCTATTTTATTTTTAATTCTCAAACCTAATCGAAATCTGTCAAAAAATCAAAAAAAGTTGAACTATTGAAACTAATTTGACCTTTTTTTTGTCAAATATTTAAACACTGTATCTTTTAAGATACATTTATAAAACATGGTGCAAATAATTAATCGCTAAATAGGACTCATTGTTTTGAATTCAGTTTAATTTTATGTTGTTTTACTTTTGAAAACTGAAAAAGAAATAAAAAAGCCTGAGCAAATTAAATAGAGATAAAATATATGGAAGCAAAATTTTCGCCAAAAGTCAAAGAAGTCATTTCCTACAGCAGAGAGGAAGCACTAAGATTAGGTCATGACTATATTGGTATAGAGCATTTATTATTGGGACTTATAAGAGAAGGTGAAGGTCTGGCAATAAAAGTCTTGAAAACGCTAGATGTAGATATGGTGCTCATTCGTCGTGCCATCGAAGATTCTATCAAAGACAAAGTGGCAAAATCTACACTTAGTAATGGAAACCTGCCACTTACCAAGCAAGCAGAAAAAGTATTGAAAATAACGGTGCTAGAAGCGAAAGTACTTAAAACCGATGTAATCGGAACGGAGCACTTGATGATGTCTATTCTAAAAAATAAAGATAATATAGCAACGCAAATCCTAAATCAATATGATGTGGATTATGATTTGTTTAAAGCGGAATTAGAATACTTTCAAAATGACATCAAAAGCGAATTGCCTGGCGACTCCAATGATGAAGATTCTCCTTATGACGACGAAAAATCAAAACAAGGAATGGGCGGCGATCCAAAAAAAGGAGCGCCAACAAAGTCTAAAACACCTGTGTTAGACAACTTCGGAAGAGATGTTACCAAAGCTGCTGAAGAAGGAAATCTAGATCCAATTGTAGGGCGAGAAACCGAAATCGAAAGAGTATCTCAAATTTTGAGCAGAAGAAAAAAGAACAATCCCATTCTTATCGGTGAACCTGGTGTGGGTAAAACAGCCATTGTTGAAGGTTTGGCATTGCGTATCATTCAACGTAAAGTATCACGAGTGCTTTTCAATAAAAGAATTGTAATGCTCGATCTTGCTGCATTAGTCGCTGGAACCAAATACAGGGGTCAATTTGAAGAGAGAATGAAAGCCATCATGACAGAGCTCGAAAAAACACGCGATGTCATCCTGTTTATTGACGAAATTCATACACTCGTTGGTGCTGGTGGCGCTACTGGTTCACTAGATGCGTCTAATATTTTTAAACCGGCTTTGGCGCGTGGCGAATTACAAGCCATTGGTGCATCTACATTAAACGAATATCGTCAGCATATCGAAAAAGATGGTGCTCTAGATAGACGTTTCCAAAAAGTAATCATCGATCCGCCTTCTCCCGAAGACACGGTTATCATCCTTAATAATATCAAAAATAAATACGAAGAATATCACAATGTAGAATATTCTAACGAAGCAATCGAAGCTTGCGTAAAACTAAGCACACGCTATATCACAGATCGTTTTTTGCCGGATAAAGCTATTGATGTTTTAGATGAGGTAGGCGCAAGAGTGCATCTCAAAAATATTCATGTACCCGCTAATGTCATTGATTTAGAAGCACAAATCGAGAACATTAAAATTGAAAAAAATAAAGTAGTAAAAAGTCAGAAATACGAAGAAGCAGCGAGATTAAGAGACTCCGAAAAGAAATTATTGGAAGACCTCGAAACCGCCAAAAACAAATGGGAAGAAGAATCTAAAATTAAAAGATATCCAGTCAACGAAGAAGATATCGCTGAAGTGGTAGGCATGATGACAGGCATTCCAGTAAATAAAATTGCACAAAGCGAAAATTCTAAGTTGGTGAAGATGGGCGATGTGCTCAAAGACAATGTGGTAGGGCAAGACGAAGCTATTTCAAAAATTGTTCGTGCCATACAAAGAAATAGGGTAGGACTAAAAAATCCTAATAAACCAATCGGCTCTTTTATTTTCTTAGGACCAACAGGTGTCGGAAAGACTGAATTAGCAAGGGCTATCGCTAGATACCTATTCGACAGCGACGAAACCTTGATTCGTATTGATATGAGTGAGTATATGGAAAAATTCTCCATCTCTCGTTTAATCGGTGCGCCTCCGGGATATGTAGGCTATGAAGAAGGGGGACAGTTAACAGAAAAAGTGCGCCGTAAACCTTATTCTGTCATCTTATTAGATGAAATTGAAAAAGCGCATCCAGACGTGTACAATATCTTATTACAGGTATTAGATGATGGTCAATTGACAGATGGTCTCGGTAGAAAAATTGATTTCAAAAATACCATGATTATCATGACCTCAAATATCGGTGCACGTGACCTTAAAGATTTTGGAACAGGCGTTGGTTTTGCCACCAAAGCAAAGGCAGACGGTGAAGAGGAGGCAAGCAAAGGCATCATCACAAAAGCATTAAAAAAGACTTTTTCACCGGAATTTTTGAACAGAATTGACGATGTAGTAGTATTCAATTCTTTGAAAAAAGAACATATCTTTAAAATTATCGACATAGTGCTCAGAAGCGTTTACAAGCGTATCCTCGACCTCGGATATCATATCACCCTCACCGATACCGCTAAAGACTTTCTCTGTGAAAAAGGCTATGATCCTAATTATGGCGCGCGTCCTTTACATCGTGCTATACAGAAATATTTAGAAGATCCCTTAGCAGAAGAAATATTGAACTCCAATCTTAAATCTGGCGATAATATTATGGCAGACTTCAATAAAGAAGAAAATAGAATTGTTATTACTTCTTCTAAACCATCTAAGAAAAAGTCAACCCCAACACCGCCACCAGCTGCGGAGTAAAAGTTTGAAATTTTAACTATAGAAAGCCCTATTGCGAAAGCTTAGGGCTTTTTATAGTGACTATATTGGATAGTCAAAGAAATAATGTTCACTATCCTTCTAATTCTACAAATACATGATTAAGTCCGTTGACTGGTGGATTATTTTTAGTCACTTTAATAGTTACATATACAGGCGTGCCAATACTAATTTCAGATTTTTCCTTTACTTTATCAAAGATACGTCTGCAAAGGGTTTCTATTAGTTTTGTAGGAATATCCATCTCTGTTTTTACAAGCTGATAGATAATCTCATAATTGACGGTTTGAGATAAATCATCACTCAGCCAACTATCTGCAGAATCATATTGTAGATAGACATCTACAAGATACTTACCACCAATTTTTTGTTCTTCTTCATAAAAGCCATGATAGGCATAAAACGCCATCCCTTCTATTGCAATCTTGCTCTTCATTTTATTCTTAATTCATTGAAAATTATCCATGCTTTGCCTCAAATTCTCGAAGCAAAGAAACAAATATACTTACTTTTTCTATACTCATCGCATTATAGATAGAAGCCCTGAAACCACCAACTGTTCTATATCCATCCAAGCCAACTACACCATTTTCTTTGCAAACTTCCTTAAACTTTTTTTCAATATTTTCATCTTTCCCCCTAAACGTAATATTCATTAGGGAACGATCTTTTCCTTGTACCATAGTTTCAAATAATGCATTTCTATCCAATTCAGCATACAATAATCTTGCTTTTTCTTGATTTATTTTTTCAATATGCTCTACTCCACCAATGCTTTTAAACCATTCTAAGGTAAGCATACTTGTATAAACAGCAAAAACAGGAGGCGTATTAAACATCGACTTATGAGTGATATGCGTTTGATAATCCAACATGGTGGGTATTTTTCGATTTACTTTTCCAAGTATTTCTTTTTTAATAATCACCATGCAAACACCCGCAGGGCCCATATTCTTCTGCGCTCCCGCATAGATTAAATCAAAATTGTTTACCTGTATTTTTCTACTAAAGATATCCGACGACATATCAGCAATCAATGGAATACCCACTGTAGGAAGCGTTGACCATTGGGTACCATATATGGTATTGTTAGAGGTGATATGTAAATAAGAAGCACTATTA
>CAMBZT010000001.1:30000-105687 GCA_945872405.1 Chitinophaga pinensis
AAAGGTACCCTCAGTACGGTTGGTAACCGTACGCAGAGTGCAATGGCATAAGGGTGCTTGACTGCAAGACATACAAGTCGAGCAGGGACGAAAGTCGGGCATAGTGATCCGGTGGTTCCGCATGGAAGGGCCATCGCTCACAGGATAAAAGGTACGCCGGGGATAACAGGCTGATCTCCCCCAAGAGCTCATATCGACGGGGAGGTTTGGCACCTCGATGTCGGCTCGTCACATCCTGGGGCTGAAGAAGGTCCCAAGGGTACGGCTGTTCGCCGTTTAAAGTGGCACGCGAGCTGGGTTCAGAACGTCGCAAGACAGTTCGGTCTCTATCTACTGCGGGCGTTAGAAGATTGAGTGGATCTGCATCTAGTACGAGAGGACCGATGCGGACCGACCTCTGGTGTATCTGTTGTGACGCCAGTTGCATTGCAGAGTAGCTACGTCGGGAAGGGATAAGTGCTGAAAGCATCTAAGTACGAAACCCACCACAAGATGAGTCTTCTTTTAAGGGTCGTTCGAGATTAGGACGTTGATAGGCTACAGATGTAAAGTCAGTAATGGCAAAGTCGAGTAGTACTAATTGCCCGTAAGCTTTCTTAATTTTTATTAATTTTATTATGTACCAATATGTCTAAAAGTTTAATGGTGGCTATAGCATAGGGGATCACCTCTTCCCATTCCGAACAGAGTAGTTAAGCCCTATAGCTCCGATGGTACTTGTGTAACAACAGGGAGAGTAGGTCGCCGCCAACTTATAACAAAAGCCTATCCGAATATCGGATAGGCTTTTTCTTTTTGGCCTATTTTAAAGTATCTTTTTTGCTTAAGGTAACTTACATAATACTTAGCAACAAATAATAACTATTACTTTTTTCAACTTTTCTTAAGCGTACTTCAAGAAAGAGTTTTGGTAAAATAGAAAATATTTTTTACTAGCTTCAGATAAGTTTATACTTTTAAAATACAATTCAGTTAAGAATTGAGAGGGATATATCTAATATTCAATAAGGTTTTGTCTTGTTGTCACTAATCTGTTGAAAAAGAATACTTCAGGCATTGAAATCAAGAAATAGTTGTAATGCGTCTAAATGATGTTTCAAAACAAAATCTAAAAAGTTTAGTTTAGTAATTCATAAATTCCTGCAATGCCCTGTCCTCCACCTATACAAGCAGAAACCATCCCATATTTATTATTTCTTCTTCTTAATTCATTGAATAACTGAACTGATAATTTTGTGCCACTACACCCTAATGGATGTCCTAATGAAATTGCGCCTCCATTCACATTAACAATATCAGGATTGATTTCAGGTAAGCTTTTTAAGACACCAAGAGATTGAGCAGCAAATGCTTCATTCAATTCTATTAAATCAATGTCTGACATATTTAATCCAGCTTGTTTCAAGGCTTTAGGAATGGCCGCCACTGGTCCAATGCCCATTAGACGTGGATCTACGCCAACAGTGGCTGAAGTTATGATTCGTGCAATGGGTGTTAGGTTAAGTTCCTTCACCATCCTTTCACTCATCACAATACAGAAAGAGGCACCATCAGATGTTTGAGAAGAATTACCAGCAGTAACTGTTCCGTTCAATTTGAAAACTGGTTTTAGTTTCGCTAATCCTTCGAGAGAAGTATCTTTTCTTGGACCTTCATCCGTATCTACAATATATTTCTTTGTTTTCTTTTTGCCATCTTCATAATAAACTTGTTCAACTTCGATAGGAACAATCTCATCCTTAAATTTACCATCAGTAATAGCTCTGAGCGCTTTTTGATGAGAGTTAAAAGAAAATTCATCTTGTTGTTCTCTTGTTATACCATACTTTTCGGCAACTAATTCAGCAGTTAATCCCATGCCTATAAAATAATCTGCATGATCTTTAGCAATGGCATAATTAGGTACGGTTTTAAATCCAATTGTAGGAACAAGACTCATGCTTTCTGTTCCTCCTGCGATAATACAATCACCCATGCCTGCTTTGATTTTTGCAGTAGCCATGGCAAGTGTTTCCACTCCTGAACCACAATATCTGTTTACAGTTACACCTCCTACACTCTCTGGCAAGCCAGAACGAAGTGCAACCCATCTTGCCATTTGTAATCCTTGCTCTGCCTCAGGTACGGCATTGCCAACAATTAGATCGTCAACTCTTAATGGATCTAATTCAGGAGTAGTTGATAATAAATGATTAATCACCATTGCTCCTAAATCTATTGGACTCATAAATCTAAATCCACCTTTACCTGCTTTACCAACTGCTGTTCTAAATCCCCTTACAATATATGCTTCCATGTTAAATTTTTAAATCTGTTTAATTAATTGCGTAATGGTTTACCTGAGGTTAAAATGCTTTGAATTCTCTCTAGTGATTTCTTTTCGCCGCACAAACTGAGGAATGCTTCGCGTTCTAGATCTAGTAAGTATTGTTCACTCACTTTAGTTTTTTCGCTCAAATCTCCACCACAAATTACATAAGCTAATTTTTTAGCTACTTTCATGTCATGCTCACTTGCATAAGCACCCACATTAAATGCAGCTGCACCAGCATATAAAGCGCCTAATCCAGTTCTTCCCAAGACTTCAATATCAGTTCTTCGAACTGGTTGAACATAACCGGCATCGGCCAATTCAATCACTTTTTTCTTTGCTTCTGCAATAAGCATGTCTTGATTTACAACAACATGATCTTTCTTTTTATCCAAGACACCAATATTAAAACCTTCGTAGGCAGAAGTGGCGACTTTTGCAGTAGCGATGGTAATAAATTTTTCTTGTAAGGTTGGTAACTGAGGATCACCATTAAAATAGGCATCACTGGCTCGCAAAGCCATTTCTTTGGTTCCTCCTCCTCCTGGTATCACTCCCACACCTACCTCAACCAATCCAATATATGTTTCTGCAGCTACCATTGCAGCATCGCTATGCATGGTCATTTCGCAGGCGCCACCGAGGGTTAAACCATGTGGCGCAACCACCACTGGAATAGAAGAATAGCGACATCTCATCATTGTATCTTGAAATAATTTGATGGCAAAATTTAACTCATCCCATTCTTCTTCAATAGCCAACATGAAAATCATACCAATATTAGCCCCGGCTGAAAAAGTAGCTGCATCATTCCCCATGATGATCCCTTTCCAATCTTTTTCAGCAATTTCTATAGATTTATTGATGCCTTCAATCACTTCTCCACCAATGGAATTCATTTTTGTATTCCATTCCAAATTTAAAACACCATCACCTAAATCATGCAATGTACATGCAGAATTTTTCCAAACTGCGTGATTCATCCTCAAGTTATCTAATATGATGAATCGGTCTTGTCCAGGAATAAGTTTATATGCTTTGCTAAGCATATCATAATAATACTTTTGTCCTTTTTCGACTTTATAAAATGACTTATTCCCAGCTGCCAACATTTCTTCAATCCATGGAGCACAAACAAATCCAGCCTCTTTCATGGAAGAAACAGTATTTTCAACACCTATCACATCCCAATTTTCGAAAGGACCAATCTCCCAACCAAAACCAGCACGCATGGCATCATCTAAGCGATAAATTTCATCGGAAATTTCAGGAATTCTTTTTGATACATATTGGTATAAATGAAAGCCTAATTTTTTAAGAAACTCAGCACCTTTATCCGTTTGATTATTGAGTGCGTTCAATCTTTCCTTTAAATCTTCAATAGGTTTTACTGCCGCAATAGAGGCAAACTTTGGTTTTTGACTAACCTTATATTCAAAAGTTTTAGTGTCCAATGCATAAATGATATTGGCGCCATTGGTTCGATCTTTTTTATAGAAGCCTTGTCCAGTCTTATCTCCAAACCATTTATGCTCTACCAATTTATTAACATAGTCTGGAATTTCAAACAAATTTTTTGCTTCATCCTCTGGACAGTTATCATGAACACCTTTGGCTACTTTTACTAACGTATCAATACCAACAACATCACAAGTTCTGAAAGTTGCTGATTTAGGACGACCAGTAAGCGGTCCAGTAAAAGCATCTATTTCTTCTATGGTCATGTCCATTTCTTTCATTAAATGAAAGATAGCCATGATACTGAATACACCAACCCTATTAGCGATAAAGGCAGGAGTATCTTTACAAAGTACCATGGTTTTACCTAAATATCTTGCTCCATAATTCATTAGGAAATCCACCACTTCAGCATCTGTTTGGTCAGTCGGAATCACTTCCAATAACTTCAAATATCGAGGAGGATTAAAAAAGTGAGTACCACAAAAATGTTTTTTAAAATCCTCAGACCTTCCTTCCATCATCTGATGAATAGGAATACCTGAAGTATTTGAAGTGATAAGAGTACCGGGCTTTCTATACTTTTCTACTTTCTCAAAGACAGATTTTTTAATGTCAATATTTTCTATCACGGCCTCTAAAACCCAATCACAGTCTTTGATCCATTCCATATTATCATCAAAGTTTCCTGTTTTAATTCTGCTGATAAAACTTTTATCATAAATGGGAGAGGGGTTGGATTTGATTGTGCTATCCAAGTCCCTATTTACAATTCTATTTCTTAATGCAGGAATCTTTTTTTCCTCATCGCTAAGGTCAAAGGGGACAATATCTAGTAGTATTGTCTGCAAACCAATATTTGCAAAGTGACATGCCAGTCTTGAACCCATGACACCAGAACCTAATACGGCTATCTTTTTAATTTTTCTATTCGATGCTATGCTCATGATAATTCAAATATTTTTAGTTGGAGAAGATCGTTATCTAATTCATAACTTGATTCGCTAGCAAATCTAATATTTTATTTAGAAATACCAAACAAACGTTTGGTAAAATATTGTTGTAGTTAAGAATGTTAGTAGATATTTCTTGCGATGAACATACCACAAAAAAACCAAAAGTTTTAGAGTAAATATTCGCAGATGCAGATTTGGAATACCCAGGAACAGACCAATATGATATGGTTTCATAGAATTTGTTTTAGAAATTATTCATCCAAATCCTTCTTTGACGCAATTAGAATGGTTAAAAAATCAAATTTCATTTTTGGAACAAGATACTTTTTCTACAAACTTCTATAAAGTAAACCGCGAAAAGATGAAAGAAAAAAATCTTTCAAGTTTGAAGTAACAATTGATAGAATTAACCTATATTAGTAAACTAGGTTCATTCTATTTTGAAATGCTTTTGACTTTTACCACGCTTAATTTTCTAATCTTTCTATAATCCTCTTATGGGTGTTTATGATATATGATTTGTCATTAAATATTCTCGCTAACATTATACTTCCCTCAACCTCTGCAACACTTCTTTCTGCCAATTCATTAGCTGTTTTTTCGTTAAACTTTTCTTTGTAAATGTGCTTGATTGCATCAAAGAAGTCTTGAAAAAAAGCCCTAATAATAACATTGAATTCGGGAATAACTAGAGCGCTTTCGATACCAATATTACCATATAATTTTCCGGAAACCTTGTCAAAAAAGACTTCTTCTGCAGAACTACAAAATTTTTTTAATTTCTGTTTTGCTGTCAATTTTTCATTCCACGCGTGTATAAATATTTCATTTTTAAAATATTTATGTACGAAATCAATCACTTTTATCATTAGGTCTTCTTTGCTGTTAAAATAATGATACAGACTACCTTTCAAAATTCCACAAGATTTGGCTATATCTTCCATGCTCGTATTATGAAAACTTTTCTGTCTAAACAATTTTAATGAGTTAATAATGATAATTTGTTCATCTACTTTTTTGCGTGCCATATCTTTATTAGTTTACCAAACAAAGTTAGATATTATTATTTTATCAAACAAACGTTTGGTAATATTCCTTATTATATGATTCGTTGAGCTTTTTAATTATTGGTGAATCGCTTTAGTTTCATAGAACTAAGAAGACTATCTTCAATAGTAGAGATGAGTCCAAATATTTAGTTTTTGTCAATTGTTGAAAAATCTGTGTTTTTGCTTTAATATTTATAAATTTGTACTCATATTCATTAAACTAAAAAATTGACATAAATGGCACAGGTATTGAAACTTCCTCGAATGAGCGACACCATGGAAGAGGGTGTTATAGCAAGTATGAAAATTAAAGTAGGAGACATGATTAAGCCAGGTGATGTAATTGCTGAGGTTGAAACCGATAAGGCAACGATGGAATGGGAAAGTTTTGTTGGAGGTAAAGTACTACACGTAACGGCAAAAAGTGGAGACACCATTCCTGTGGAGGGTATGGTAGCCATCATAGGTAAGGATGGAGAAGATTTTAGAGCGCTTTTAACTGGCAAACTCGAGCCTGTTTTGCTAGATAAAAAAGAATCGGAAAGAGTAGAATCTGCAAATAATATGTCGGTAAATGTAGTTGTAAAAGAGACATTAATTTCAAATCATGAGAATGGACGAGTGAAGGCAAGTCCATTAGCAAAGAGCCTAGCAAAAGAAAATGGTGTAGATATTGCTACTCTCCACGGAAGTGGCGATGAAGGCAGAATTATAAGAAAAGACATTGAAATGGCATTGGAAAACATGTCAAAAAAATCATCGAGTTCAGTTGTATCTATTACTGGGCAGGAAAGTTACACTGAAATTGCTGTTTCGCAAATGCGCAAAACCATTGCAAAAAGATTAGCAGAAAGTAAATTTGGTGCTCCACATTTTTATTTGACAATGGAAATAAATATGGATCAAGCTATGAAAAGCCGAGAAGCCATCAATGAAGTTTCTCCAGTCAAGGTATCTTTCAATGACATTGTTATTAAAGCATGTGCAATGAGTCTTAGACAGCATACTGCAATTAATGCTTCTTGGTTGGGTGACAAAATTCGTTTTAATAATCATATCCATATTGGAATGGCGGTTGCTGTTGAAGAAGGACTTCTAGTACCAGTTATTAGATTTGCAGATCAAATGAGTTTAAGCCAAATTGCTTCTAGTAGTAGAGAATTTGCTGATAAAGCGAAGTCAAAAAAAATTCAACCACAAGAAATGCAAGGCAATACATTTACAATATCTAATTTGGGTATGATGGGCATTGAAGAGTTTACGGCAATTATTAATCCACCTGATGCGTGTATTCTTGCAGTAGGGTGCATTAAAAAAGTTTTAATTCTAAAAGAAGGTGTGGTCCTCGAAACTAATGTAATGAAAGTGACATTGAGTTGTGATCATAGATTAGTAGATGGCATGAAAGGCGCACTATTCCTACAAACTTTAAAGAGTTTAATTGAGAGTCCAGTTAGAATGCTAGTGTAACGGCAATACAAGAAATTCCTAAAAGATAGTATTAAAAGGACACAACATTGTGTTCTTTTTTTTGGGATAGAGTGACATAGAGTATGTGGACAAAAGTCTGCAATCCAATTATTAGAGATGTTAGTATAATTTATCCTAATAATTCTTTGTTTAATAGTTATTTATGTACTATATATTAAATTTATAAGTAAGTTGGCTCTTAACTATTTTTAAAAAGTTCCTGCCCAAAGTATTTATTTGTTCACATCGCTCTGAATTTACTTCTAAATTCCTTACTTTTGTCGTTTTTAGAAGTAAAGAAATTGATACTAAATATATGAAGAATAGAGAACCTTTAGCAATTATTGGAATTGGATGTAGATTTCCAGGTGAGGTTAACTCACCTGAAGAGTTTTGGAATTTATTGTGTAATAAAGAAGATGCACTTGGGGAGATACCTTCAGAACGATGGAATTTAGAATCCATGTATGCACCTGAATTCCGCAGAGCTTCAAAAATCAGTGTTAAAAGAGGTGGATTCATCAAAGAAGTCGATAAGTTTGATGCTGGATTTTTTGGGATTTCACCTCTTGAGGCTATGCGAATGGATCCTCAGCAAAGAATGGTTTTGGAGGTCTCTTACGAGGCCATACAGGATGCTGGTTTGCGATTAAATGATTTAGATAATTCTAGAGCAGCAGTCTTTTTAGGTATCTCTGCTCATGACTACGGGGATATTCAAAACACGCCAGTTGAGCGTGTAAATATTGGAGCACATACCAATGTTGGTTCAGCATTATGTATTGCTGCAAATAGAGTTTCTTATTCTTATAATTTAAAAGGACCAAGTTTTGCAATTGATACGGCTTGTTCCTCCTCTCTGAATGCCGTTCATATGGGCTGTCGTGCGATATGGGAAGGCGATGCTGATCTTGCATTTGCTGGAGGTGTGAATTCAATTTTAAAACCAGAGCCTCAGATGGGTTTCAGTAAAGGAGGTTTTCTTTCTCCAGATGGAATATGTTATTCTTTTGATGAACGTGGAAATGGATATGTAAGAAGTGAAGGAGCTGGTCTTATTATAATTAAACCACTGGCTCAAGCTGAGAAAGATGGCGATGATATTTATGCCTTAATTATTGGAACTGCCGTTAATCAAGATGGAGCCACAAAAGGTATTTCAGTTCCCAACCCAGTTGCTCAGCAAGATTTATTAATACAAGCATACAAAGATGCCAATATTGATCCCCATCTTGTTAATTATGTTGAAGCGCATGGTACAGGAACCTTTGTAGGTGACCCCATTGAGACTAATTCTATTGGTAAAGTAATTGGTACAGATCGCGAAGATTTTTGTTATATAGGTTCCGTAAAATCAAATATAGGTCACTTGGAGCCAGCGTCAGGTGTCGCTGGTATTAGTAAATTAGCATTGGCTTTGAAGCATGGTGTGATTGCACCGAACATTCATTTCATCAAAGGCAATCCAAATATTCCTTTTGATGACTTAAAGCTTAAGGTTCCAACTGATAGTCAGCCATGGAAAATAAGCGATAAACCTAGATATGGAGGAGTTAATTCTTTTGGATTTGGAGGTTCAAATGCCCATGTGGTATTGAAGGGATACGATAAACAAGTTCCTTCTAAAGCAAATGATAAAACAGGACTTCAAGTGTGTACTTTATCTGGAACAAGTCATGAAGCCCTCAAAGCAAAAGCAGCACAATATATCTCTTTTCTAAATGATGCTGAGAACAAAGCGAGTTTGAGCGATATCTGCTTTTCATCAGCACTTCGTAACTCACATCTTGATATCAGATTGGCGGTAATTGCTGCCTCAAAGGAAGAGTTAGCAAGTAATCTTCAAGTATATCTTAATGGAGAAACCTTAGGTGTGATATCAGAAGGAAGAGCCAATTCAGTAAAAGAAAAAATAGTATTTATTTTCTCAGGTCAAGGTCCACAGTGGTGGGGAATGGGACGTCAATTGTATGAAAACGAGCCAATTTTTAGAGCCACGATTGAGAAACTCGATAAAATGCTAGCTAAACATGCAGATTGGTCATTGATTGATGAGTTGACAAAAACAGAAGAAACCTCTCGCATTAGCGAAACAAATATTGCACAGCCAGCACTTTTCTCGATTCAGATTGCATTGTACGAAATGTGGAAAGTCATGGGAATACATCCAGGAGCCGTTGTGGGTCATAGTATTGGAGAAGTTGCAGCAGGATATGTTTCAGGTGCTTTGAGTTTAGAGCAAGCAGTTTTACTTATTTTTCATAGAAGTCGTGTTCAGCAGAAAGCGACAGATAAAGGTAGAATGTTAGCGGTTGGGGTTCCTTATGAGGAAGCCTTAAAATTAATTGCAGGAAAAGAAAATCGAGTTTCAGTTGGTGCTGTGAACGGTCCTTCCATGGTGGCGCTTTCCGGCGATACTGATGTGATTGAAGAAATTGCTGCTGATTTAAATGCAAGAGATGTATTTCATAGGTTATTAGAGGTGAATGTTCCTTTTCATAGTCATCATATGGAGCCATTGAAAGAAGAACTTCTTGCTTCATTGGGAGAGTTCAAAACAAAGGCAACTACGATTCCATTTTATTCTACAGTCGAGGGTGCGAAAGTGAATGGCGAAGATTTAAATCCGATGTATTGGTTTAGAAATGTTCGCGAACCTGTGTATTTCACTTCAGCAATAGAAGCACAACTAAATGATGGTTTTGATACTTTTATTGAATTAGGCCCCCATCCAATTCATGCAATCGGAGTAAATGATTTAATTGCAAAGAAGAAGAAAAAAGGTCTTGTGATTCCATCTTTGAGAAGAAAAGAAAATGAAAAAGCAATTTTTCTTTCAGGAGTTAGTGCATTGCATACTTGGGGTTGTAAAGTAGACTGGAAGGCATTTTATGGCGAAGACAATGCATTTATAAAGCTTCCAAAATATCCTTGGCAGAAAGAGTCTTATTGGATAGAGACTAGCGAAGGAAAGACACAAAGGATGGGCACTTTTGATCATCCACATTTGACTAAAAAAGTAGCTTCAGCTCGTGAAAGCAATAATGTTCTTTGGGATATTACCTTAGATAAAAGAACCTATCCTTATATTGAAGACCACAAGGTGCAAGGTCCAATTATTTTTCCAGGAGCAGGTCACGTTGATTTGTCAATATCAGCAGCTGTTCTAACCTTTGGAGAAAAGTTTGAATTTTTAGAAGACTTAAACTTTGAACGAGCTTTGTTCTTACCAGATTCAGGTGAACCACCTTTTATTCAAATGGATATTTCTCACGATGGTGGAAATTATTTTATCTACACAAAGCCAAGGGGCAAAGATGCACAATGGACAATGTGTTCAAATGGTAAGATGAATCATATCGGAGATAAGTTTGTACCTATTCCCGTGAATTTAGAAGAGGTTAGAAAACGAGTAACTATTCCTGTTCCAGTTAAGAGTATGCATGATGAATTATTGGAAAGTGGATTGTATTTAGGGCCATCATTCAGAGCAATTAAGAAGCTGTATAGAAGTAATGGACTTTGGGAGTCAATAAGTGAGATAGAAGTTCATGAAAGTATTCGTTCTGAATTTTTTCAGTTTAATTTACATCCAGGTGTATTAGATAGTTGTTTCCAAACTGTGTTTGGCATCTTTAATGAAAGAGAAGACGTCAATAAAAAAATGGGCGTTTATATTCCTGTGCATATCGACAGAATTAAATATTACACAAAACCCAATTCTTATAAATTAATTGTTCATGGTCGATTGAGAGAATGGACAGATGAATATGCATTAGGCGAGCTATGGATTTTTAATGAAGATGGCTCCTTAGTAGCAGAATTCCATGGTTTCAAATCACAATATTTAAAAGGTTCCCGAGGTGAGAATGGTGGTGAAGAAGATAAATGGTTTTATGAGTATAATTGGAACATGAAACCTCGCAATGACCAAGAGTTATTGCGTAATCCAGGCGAATACCTTCCGTCTCCAAATTCAATAAAAGTCGCAGTTCACGAAACGCTTGTGGAAGTAAATGCGAGAACTGAACAGCAGGAATATTATGATTTGTATGAGCCAGAACAGTGGAAGTTAACCATCGGATACATTGCTAATTCGCTGAAAGAATTGGGAATGACTTTTGAGTTAGGAAAGAAGGTAAATGTTGAAGCGTTAGCAGCTGAGTTTAAGGTAATCAAAGAGCATAATAGATTGTTTCACCACATGTTTTTATTGCTTAAAAATGCAGGCTTTGTGACTGGCGAAAATGGAATTTATACAATTGTTCAGATTCCTTCATTTAGAGATACTAGAGCATGGATGGATGAACTTCATAATAAATTTCCTCATTTTCATCATGAGTCCACTCTGCTTGGAAGATGCGGACCTGAGATAGCTGGTGTGCTTCAAGGCACTATTGACCCAATTGAGTTAATCTTCCCAGAAGATAAATGGGATGCCATTGTAAAATATTATGTAGAAGGATTTGCGTTCAAGAAGTATAATGATATCGCGGGTAAAGCGATTAGTGAGTTGATTAAAAATCTTCCAGCTGATCAGACATTAAGAGTGCTAGAAATAGGGGCAGGAACTGGTGGAATGACTCAAGCAATTTTACCTTTTTTACCAGCCGATAGAACAGAATATGTCTTTACAGATTTGTCTCACATGTTCCTTTTAAAAGCTCAGCAAAGATTTGCCAGCTATCCATTTGTTCAGTACAGAATTATGGATATTGAAAAAGATCCAGCTGACCAAGGAATTGATTTAAATTCTTTTGATTTAATTATTGCATCTGATGTTATTCATGCCACAAGAAATCTTTCTGTCTCCTTAGGACATGCTAAAAAATTATTGGCTTCAGAAGGTATTTTAATGATGCTTGAGGTGACCAACTCTCCAGTTTATTTAGATTTTATTTTCGGAATGACAGAAGGTTGGTGGTTGTTTGAAGATACTGATATTCGTCCACTACATGCAACAATGGCACCTCAAACTTGGAATACTGTTCTTCAAAAAAATGGATATTCAGATATCGCTATTTACAGTGATTTTGAAAAAAATGATGTTTCTTGCCAAAGTTTAATATTTGCTAGAGCAGAAAAGTTGAATCTAGAGATTGTAGCAGCAGAAAATGTAGCCAAAACAAAAGCAGCAGATTGGTTAATTTTTGCAGATGAAAAGGGAACTTCTGATTTGATCGTTCAACATCTACAGTCTCTGAATAAGACGGCCATTATTGTAAAAAAGGGTAGTGCTTTTAAAAAGCTTTCTGATAGTTTATTTGAGATAGACACATTAAGTCAGGATGGAGCAGATCAAGTCCTTGATTCTATTTCAAAAAATGGTAAATTTCAAGGATTGGTTTTTGCGTGGGGCTTAGATTCGGTTAGTAATGATTTACTGAGTGAGGCTACCATTATTAGCTCCGAAGAGCAATCTTCCATTATGTTGATGAACATCATGCGAAAGCTAAATACAACTAACTATCAAGAGAAGCCAGGTATTTGGTTACTCTCGAGTGGTGC
This sequence comes from Chitinophaga pinensis, assembly GCA_945872405.1. Classification (GTDB taxonomy): domain Bacteria; phylum Bacteroidota; class Bacteroidia; order Chitinophagales; family CAMDFR01; genus CAMDFR01. Next base: position 42,753 of record CAMBZT010000001.1, read on the forward strand.
TCAATCAATCGGTGGTATACCTGTTGCGGTAAATCTTTCTCAGGAAGGATTACGAGGTGTGAGTAGAGTGGTTGTGAATGAGTTTCCGTTATTTAAATCAAGAATGGTCGATTTTAGTACGCCAATTCAGTCTACCGAAATTGAATCATTGGTAGCAGAGTTTTTTAGTACTGATGGAGAAGATGAAATTGCATTCAGAGGAAAGAAAAGATATTTCAATAAGTTAGAAAGAATTTCTAAAGACACCATTGCTCAGAGAGCGAAAAAAACGGTTCCAGCCGAAGGCTCAGCCTATACTGCAACCATTTCGGAATATGGTGTATTGGACAATTTAGTTTTGCGTGAAACAGAGCGAAGAGAGCCAGCATCAAACGAAGTTGAGGTTCAAATTAAAGCATCTGCCTTGAACTTTAGAGATATTATGATTGCCATGGGATTATTGTCAGATGCTGCAGTAGAAGGCGGACTATTTGGTAGAACTTTTGGATTGGAATGTGCAGGTATTGTTACAAAAATTGGCAAGGAGGTAAGTAATGTAAAGGTGGGTGATGAAATCATGGCAACTGCTCCTTCTTGCTTGAGTGGTTTTGCTTATCCATTAGGAGTACATTGTGTAAAAAAACCTTCAACAATCAATTGGAGTGAGGCGGCAAGTCTACCAGTTGTTTATACAACAGCCTATTTCTCTTTGATACATCATTGTCGTTTGGAAAAGGGAGAAACTATTTTGATTCATGCTGCTGCAGGTGGTGTAGGTATTGCAGCTATTCATATTGCAAAAGCAATTGGAGCAGAGATTTATGCTACCGTAAGTAGTGCCGATAAACGTGCTTATATTGAATCAATAGGAGTGAAACCTGAAAATATTATGAGCTCACGAACCTTGGATTTTTCCGATCAAGTTATGGAAAAGACCAATGGCAGAGGTGTGGATGTTGTATTGAATTCTTTATCTGGAGAAGCTATTCATAAGAGTGTTAAATGTCTTAGTGCTTATGGTCGCTTTGTAGAAATTGGTAAAACTGATATCTATAGAAATAGTAAATTAGGTCTTGAGCCTTTTGGAAATAATCTTACCTATTTCGGGGTGGATGTTGATCGTTTATTTAAGCAGAAAGAAGTATTTGGAGGAAGACTGTTCCAAGAGTCAATTGATTATTTTGTGTCTAATAAATTTGCAGCACATCCAGTAAAAGTATTCCCTGTATCGAAAGTAGCTGACGCATTTCAATATATGGCTGGAGCTCGACATATCGGAAAAATAATTGTTGCCATGGAGGGTGATGTTCAAATCGCTCCTCCAGCACAAATTGAATTTAAGGCTGATGGTACTTATCTTTTAACAGGTGGTGCATCTGGCTTTGGTTTATCGGTTGCAGAATGGATGACGACTAAAGGTGCTAAGAACGTTGTTTTATTGAGTAGAAGTGGTCCTAAGACTGATGAAGAAAAAGCTATTGTTGCAAAAATGATTGCTAAAGGAATTAATGTCATGATTGCTAAAGGTGATGTTTCTAATAAAGCAGATTTGGATAAAGTATTTGCAGACATTAAATCAAGTATGCCCCCATTAAAAGGTATTCAGCATGCGGCGATGGTATTGGATGATGGAAGTATTCCAGAGATTGATTATGATCGATACATGAAGGTTTTTATCCCAAAAGCAGTTGGCTGTTGGTTGCTGCATGAAGCGACTAAAGAAATGGAGTTGGATCATTTTGTTTCCTACTCTTCTATTTCTGCTATATATGGAAATCCTGGTCAGGTGAGTTATGTTGGTGCGAATAGTTTCTTGGATAATTTCTCGTCTTGGAGAAGATCGCAAGGCTTACCAGCAATGACTATCAACTGGGGTGTGATTGGTGACGTGGGTTTTGTAGCACGTTCAGGAAATGTTGGGGGATTGTTGTACAAACAAGGATGGAAAGCATTTAGTTTACAGCAAGCATTAGTGGTTTTGGAGCAAATGTTGTTGAATAATCCTGTTCAGAGAGTGGCAACAGATTCTGATTGGGAAATGATAGGAAGTTTTTTCCCTCATTCAGCAAAATCAAGTCGATTCTCGCATTTGATTCGTGAGAAGGAGTTAAGTTCAGGAACTTCATCTGGCGCGGGTAATGGTTCACTTAAAATTACATTGTTAGAAGCTAAGCCTGCAGAACAGATAGAGATATTATTAGTTCAGTTAAAGGATACTTTTGCCAGAGTATTAGGTACAACGGCAGATAAAGTTAGTACTTCAGAACCTGTAACAAAATATGGTTTAGATTCATTGATGGCGAATCAAATCAGAAATTGGATACAAAGCAATGTCTCTGTTGATTATTCTATGATGCGTATAATGAGAGGTCCAACCATGGAGGAAATGACGACTCAAATTATAGATGAGCTAACCGGTCAGTCGAGTGGTTCAGATAATTCTCTTGTAGAGAAGAGTGAACTAGATAAATGGATTGTTAGAACTAAGAAAGTTGAAAATCCAAGATTGCGATTATTCTGCCTTCCTTATTTTGCTGGCGGGGCATCCATTTTTAACAGTTGGCATGAATTCCTTCCAGATGATATAGAAGTTTGTGCTGTTCAATTGCCAGGGAGAGAAGAACGAGGAGATGAAAAGCCATTTGACGATGTGAAAGAATTGGTGAAAAAATTAACAGAAGTCATCGAACCCTTATTGACAGCGCCAATTGCCTTTTATGCCCATAGTTCAGGAGCTGGTATTGCTTTGGAGTTAACGAGATATCTAAGAAAAGAGAATGATGTGAATCCCGTTACCTTTATTGTGGGTGGATGGAGAGCGCCTCATCTTGTTAGTCCATTCCAATTCTTGGATGCTATAAATGATGACGAAGTATATAAGGATAAGAATATACCAAACATTAAAAATCACTTAAGATCTTTAGAAATACCAGATGCAGTCATTGACAATGATGATGTATTTAATGAGATGCTTCCTTCTCTAAGAGCAGATATTTTACTTGGTAAGAGATATAAATATATGGATGCTGCGCCTCTAGATTGTCCTTTGATTGCAATTGCTGGAAGCGATGATTCTGTGTTTACAGAAGATCAATTGAGAGGATGGCAACAACATACAACATCTAGCTTTAAATTTATTACTGTCGAAGGAGGGCATTTGTTTTGCAGAGATAATAAGGAGGAATTACTTGATATCTTAACTGATGAATTGTCTGACAGTGTGATGGCTTAAAAATGGATGCAAAAGAAGTTGACGGTGATGTTGTGAAGAATAGAGATTTTTTCTCCATGCATCACTTTAGCTCTTTCAAAAAGGAAGAAATACATGTATGGACAGCATCCTTAGATGCTTCAATTATTTTTTTTGAGCATTGTAAGCAAGCACTCAATGAGGTAGAACGACAAAGAATATCTTTTTATAAATTTGAGAAAGACCAAGCTAATTATGTCCTTAGTCAAGGTGGCATTCGGCTGCTGCTAAGTTCGTATCTTCGAGTAAATCCAAGAGATGTAATCATAGGAAGGCATTTAAAGGGTAAACCTTATTGCTCAAACGACACTTCACTTTTTTTTAATATTTCCAATTCAGGCGATAGAGTTGTCTATGCAATATCGAGAGCTGGGGAGGTAGGAATTGATATAGAGCAGCTAAGGCCATTGAAAGATTTAGATGAGCTGATAGAAAAAAATTTTAATGATCACGAAAAGAAATTTATTAATCTTCATTCTGAAGACAAATTATTTAGGTTTTTAAAGTTTTGGACTGTTAAAGAATCCTACTTGAAAGCAATCGGTGAAGGGATGAGGCTGACCCCAGATAATTTGGAATTTACTGTAGAGAATAATCTCTTTAAGCTGATGGAGGTGAAAGGTTTTTTTGAAAGTAAAGATTGGATTTCAACTAATCTGATCATTGCGCCTGATTATGTAGGAACATTGACTTATCTTGGTAAGGAGACTCAAATTTCGGAGGTTATTCAATTATGAAGCTAAAATTGTTTTTCAAGAAATTAAATTGTTTAATTTAAATACAAATAACATGGCCATCACAAGAATTTTTGATTTGTTGGACAGATATCAAGAAAAATTTGCAGATAAAAAAAGTGCTTTTGTCTGCAAGGGAAAGGAAGAGTGGATATCTTACAGTAGTAAAGAATATATCGAACTATCTAATGCAGTCAGCTTTGGTATGATGCGATTAGGATTGAAGAAGGGTGACAAGATAGCCACCATTTCTAATAATCGTCCTGAATGGAATTTTGTTGATATGGGGATGGCACAACTAGGTGTTATTCATGTTCCCATCTTTGCGACTTTAGATTCTCATGGATACCAGCAAATTTTTAATCATGCGGAAATCAAAATGGCCTTTGTCTCAGATCGGGCTTTGGCAAAGATGATTTCTGATATTAAAAAAGATGTTCCTACCCTGTCCAACATATATACCTTTGATGAGTTAGATGGATTTGATTATTGGAAAAAAATTATAGACACTAACGAAAGTGTTACCGATAATTTGAAGGAGGAATTGCAATTGATTAAAAAAAGTATTTTACCATCAGATTGTTTGACACTCATCTATACTTCGGGCACTACCGGAAATTCAAAAGGAGTTTTATTGTCTCATCAGAATTTGATTTCAAATGCCCTGGCAGCTGCTTCTGTTTTTCAGTTAAAGCCAGAGCATCGTTATTTGAGCATACTACCTATTTGCCATGTTGGTGAACGTATGGCAAATTATCAATTACAATATTCCGGTGTAAGCATTTATTATGCAGAGAGTATTGCTTCTGTGGCTAGAGATTTGAAAGATGTTAAGCCACACGGATTTGGTGCGGTGCCTAGAATTTTGGAAAAGGTATTTGACAAAATTATGGATAAGGGAAGTGAACTTCAAGGGCTGAAAAAGAAATTATTTTTCTGGGCAATGGATTTAGGTTATAGATATAAAATAAATAGAGAAAATGGTTGGTGGTATGAGTTTCAATTATCGATTGCAAATAAATTAATTTTTAGTAAGTGGCGAGAAGTAATGGGCAATGAGGTTTTACATATTGGGGTTGGAGGTGCTGCATTACAACCAAAGATGGAAAGGGTTTTTTGGGCAGCAGGTATCAAGTTAATTAATATGTATGGCTTAACAGAAACCTCTCCAATCATCACAATCAATAGAAGTGAAAGTCCGCTGTTAAAGTTAGGAACTGTAGGTGTTGTAATTGATGGTGTTAGTCTAAAGATTGACGAGACTGGTGAAATTCTTTGTAAGGGAAGTAATGTTATGATTGGTTATTATAAAGATGAGCAAGCGACAAGGGATGCATTTGATGAGGATGGGTTTTTCAAAACAGGTGATATAGGGGTTTTGGAGGAAGGTAAATTTTTGAGAATTACAGATCGAAAAAAAGAAATTTTCAAACTATCAAATGGTAAGTATGTGGCACCTGCTGCCATCGAGAATTTATTCAAGGAGTCGGTGTATATTGATCAGTTAATGGTGATTGGTGAATCTGAAAAATTCGCAAGTGCTATTGTTTCGCCTAATTTCGAAGCGTTAAAAAATTGGGCGAAGGATAATTTGATTGAATCAATAGATAAAACATCGCTTGTTCAGCATAAAAAAGTGATTGAACTTTATCATCAAACTGCGGCACAATTTAATAAGTCACTGGGAAGTGATGAGAAGATTAAACGACTTCGGATAGTAAGTGACGAATGGACAATTGCCTCGGGTGAATTGTCGCCAACCTTAAAATTAAAAAGAAAAGTTTTGATGAGTAAATATGAGATTATTATTGGTGAAATTTTTCATCATGAAAATTAATTGACCTCATGAAACGGATGTCGCGTGAGGGATTGCAGCGTTACCTCCATTGACGGAGACGTCAGTAAACGAAAATGGAGTACAAGCGGAAAGCCTGACACCAACAAAGCGAAATGTAATGAAGCGTTTGCAGGGGGCACGCAAAAAAAATGTAAAAAAGAATAATTTAAAAAATGTCATCAATGGAAATTATAGAAGTTTCAACTGACCAAATAGCAAATGAGTTTCTGGATGTAGCGCGTATCATTTATAAAAATGATAGCGCTTGGGTATGTCCACTGGATGAGGATTTGAATGGTGTTTTTAATCCAGAAGAAAATACATTTTTTAAGCATGGTATTGCGAAAAGATGGATTTTAAAATCTGACGAAGGAAAGTTGGTTGGTAGAATAGCCGCATTTATTGATCACAAAAAAGCGAATGAGTCAGAGCAGCCTACTGGTGGTATTGGTTTTTTTGAGTGTATCGATAATCAAGAGGCAGCGGATTTGCTGTTTGAGGTAGGTAAAATGTGGTTGCAAGAAAATAAAATGGATGCGATGGATGGTCCTATCAACTTTGGCGAGCCAGATAAATTTTGGGGTTGTTTGGTGGATGGATTTACACAACCGGCATATAATGTTGCCTACAACTTGCCATACTACCATAAGCTTTTCGAGCGCTATGGATTTCAAGTATATTATAATCAGGAAGGATTTCATTTTTATTTGCAAAAAGAGATTCCGGCAAGATTTTGGAAGATTGCTGAATGGGTGGCAAAGAAGCCTGGCTATACTTTTGAGCATTTGAAATTTAATCAAATGGAAAAGTATGCGAAAGATTTCACGAAGGCATTTAATGAGGCATGGAAGGATTTTAAGGAAGATTTTGAACCTATGGAAACCGCCTATGTGATTAGTTTTTTGAAAAAAGCTAGAATGGTTTTGGAAGAGAAATTTATTTGGATAGCCTATTTTAATGGAGAGCCTATCGCTATTTATTTAATGTACCCAGACGTGAATCAAATTTTTAAGAATTTTAATGGTAAGTTAACGCTGTTGAACAAACTAAAACTTTTGTATATGGTTAAAACAAAAAAAATAACAAGAGCGAGAAGTGTGTTAATGGGAGTGGTACCTAAGTTTCAAGGATTAGGAATTGAGTCCGCTTTTATTTATCAATTAGATAAAGTGTTCAAAGAAATGCCTCAGTACACTGAATTAGAATTTTCATGGGTAGGAGATTTTAATCCAGCCATGCGTAAATTATGGGAGTCTGTAGGTGCCGAATCAGCTAAAAAATATATCACCTATCGATATTTATTTGATAGAAATGCTCCTTTCAATCGTTATCCTATTCCAGTGCTGAAGTAAGAGTGAGGCAAGGTAGTTTGTTGAAAAATGTACGCTATGAAACTGAATATTATGTAATGTACACGTAAATAGAAATTCAATAATTCCTAATTTTGACAATAATCCTTGCATTAACTTAATTATTTCGCTTTATATTTAGTTGAAGATTAGTGTTTGTTTTGTTCTCGTTCGATTACTGGATAAATCAATGAGAAGCATCTTTAAAGTAAATATATTCAGGAAGCACCATTACTTTTTTATTTCTCTGAAGGAGGCTCAGATTATGCTACAGGAAGCGGAGTAAAAAACCACTAAGAGTAAATTAAATTTCTTGAGCAAGCAAAAAAAATAACGGATTATAAAGCGGATTAAGAAAAGAAAAAACAGGAATATATGTTTGTTGGACTGTGTGCAATGCCTTTCATTTCAATCATTTTAGCTTACTTTATTTATAGAAGTGTAAGAGTGAAAAGTAATCAGAAGGCGGCGAAGAGATTATTTGTCTTCAGAATTGTTGGGTAAATTTTTATTTAATTGTCCTATAACAATATAAGTAAAGATTAACATTAGTATTTCTGAAATAACAGCAGGAACAAAAACAAACAAGGCGACTATCATCTTTTTTTCAGGTACGAAAAAGGAGATTGACCAGGCTAAAATAATACTTATAATTCTCGAGATAATTAGAATAGGAAAAGTTTGTGGGATGCTCACCATTGCTTTAAAACGCAGTAAAACATACTGCATTAAGGCACCCATTAGAAAAACCACCATACCTACATTAGAAATATTAAAAAGCCATTCAGTGATGGGGATAAATGTATGTGACTCTTCCAAATTATTTGGTGTTATGATTTTTAATTAAACTAGGTCTAGTATATCCTCACTAACCCCAGTATTTGAAAAACCACCATCATGAAATAAATTCTGCATAGTAACCATTTTGGTCATGTCAGAAAACATCACGACTGTATATCTAGCACAATCTTCTGCGGTAGCATTTCCTAAAGGAGATACCTTAGCAGCATAGCTAGTGAATTTATCAAAGCCTTTAATACCAGCACCAGCAGTAGTAGCTGTTGGTGATTGGGAGATTGTATTGATGCGTATCTTTTTTTCCTTACCTAAATAATAGCCAAATGAACGTGCGATAGATTCGAGAGCAGCTTTGTTATCTGCCATATCACTATAGCCAGGGAAAGCACGTTGTGCAGCAATATAAGTTAAAGCTACAATAGAGCCCCAATCGTTTATTGCGTCAAGTTTACGAGCTGTTTGTATTACCCTGTGAAACGAAAGAGCACTGATGTCCATGGCCTTTAAAAAATAGTCATAATTGAGCTCAGTATAAGGTAAGCCCTTACGGACATTGATAGACATGCCAATTGAGTGTAAGATAAAATCAACTTTACCCCCAAGAATTTCCATTGATTTTGAAAACAAATTTTCAAGGTCTGGCATAGAAGTGGCGTCAGCTGGAATTATTTCGGCATTGCAGAGTTCACCTAATTTTTTTATCTCACCAAAGCGCATTGCGACTGGAGCATTGGTCAAGGTAAAAACGGCACCTTGTCTTTTTGCTTCTAAGGCTACTTTCCATGCAATACTATTTTCGTCTAAAGCTCCGAAAATGATTCCTCTTTTCCCTTCTAATAAATTATTTGACATGTTATTTCTATTGATTTACTAGACGAAAATACGATTATTTTACGGAGTTGCCAAAAGCTCCTTTGCATTACTTAAGGCGCCATCTGTAATATTATCCCCAGCCAGCATGGCTGCTATTTCATGAAGTCGATCTTCGTTTATTAGTTCTTTCACACTTGCAAATGTTTGATCTGTGGTAGTGTTTTTGTAGATATGAAAATGTTTTTGTCCACGTGCTGCTATCTGAGGCAGATGAGTGATACAAATCAGTTGGTGTCGTTGGCTCATTTCATTTAATACTTCTGCCGTTTTTGCAGCAATATTTCCAGAGATACCCGTATCTATCTCATCAAAAATCATTGTTGGAAGTGAGACCGACGAAGCAAGAATAGATTTGATACTCAACATCAGTCTAGATAGCTCTCCACCACTTGCCACCTTTCTAATTTCTTTTAGCTCCCCACCTTTGTTAGCGCTGAACATAAATACGATAGAATCTATACCATTCACTAAAAAGATATTTTTCTCAAAAATCTTCTGTTCAATAATAAGCCTGGCATCTGGCATCCCAACTTTTTGCAAAGTTTCCATTACTTTTTTTTCAATTAATTGAAACACATTACTTCGACTCTTTGCCAGCTTATTCCCTTCTTTTGAGAGCACTAATTCTAAGCTCACTATTTCATTATTTATTTTCTCGATATCCTTCTCTACATTGTCAAAGGACGTTGATTGAATAGCGAGGGACTCTCTAATCTTCATTAAGGATAAGACGTCTAGTGCCCCATGTTTTTTTTGTAACTTGTATAAAATCGATAAAGTAGCATTTATCTCTTCCATTCTTGACGGATCAAAGGTGGTATTCCCTTCCATTAAACTGATTTCCTTTTCGATGTCTTCTAGCTCAATTTTGCAACTTTCTATTCTATCGTAGAGTTGTTTTATCCGATTATTGATATCCTTTATGGGACGCAATGCACTGTTTACTTGCTGTAATTGATTTAAAACACTTGCCTCATCATCACCCAAAACGTACATTGCTGTATGTAGTTTAGATTTAATTTCTTCTGTATGATTTAAGGTTTTTAAATCTGCTTCAAGTGCCATTTGATCGATATCTTCAAGCACTACCTCATTAAGTTCTAACAGTTGAAAACGCACATAATCAGCTTCCCGATTGGCCTGTGTTTTTTTTTCTTCTAGTAATCTTAACTGTGAAAGTAAAATCTGCCTATTATAAAAAAGGTTTTGATACGTGGTGGAAATTGTGTTGTTATCAGCCACTGAATCAACAATAAATAACTGATAATTATTTTCACCAATTTCTAAAGTTTCGTTTTGACTATGCAAATCCACCAAGTGCGAAGTGATAATCTTAAGCGCCTTCAAGGTGGCAGGAGTGTCGTTCACAAAAGCCCTTGATTTACCATTGGGCAATATTTCTCGACGTATAATGGTATCTAAAGAATAATCTAATTCTTCTTTCTGAAAGAGGTTTTGTAAATCAATATTTCTTAAATCGAAATGTGCTTCAATTACACATTTTTCATTTTTATCACGTAGTATACCAGTCTCTGCACGTTCCCCAAGAATAAGGCTCATAGCACCTAATAGGATAGACTTACCTGCGCCAGTCTCACCCGTTATAATATTCATCTGTTTAGAAAAATTAATTTCTAATGAATCTATGATGGCGTAATTTTTGATTGATAATTGCTGTAGCATAATACAAAAATAGGCTTTTGTCGTTCCGAAAATTTTAGTCTCCAAAAAGTCTTCCCTAACTTCGAACAAATATAACATTTCAGGAGGCAGTGTATCTTCCTTTTACTATAATTACGCAGCTATTTTACAAGAATCAGTTGTGAATACAGTTCTTATTTAACTTTAGTTGCTTTTTTATCTGAGGTTATCTCTTGCTTTCCTTTTTTTACATCTACCGCAACAGGTTTTTTTGAAATTGTTATGGGAGCTTTGCTTGGTGGTGGTGTAGGCGTCACTTTCTTATCTACTAGAACGGATGGCTTTTTATCTATAATTTTAGAAGTTTTAGAAGTATCTTTAATGGCAGTGGTGGTCGACTTGTCAAACTCTTCCCCATAGTCATCTATGTTATAGCTAGATTCTGCTTGATACTTTCCACAATCCAATTCTATCGTCATGTTCTCAGGCTTTTCAAAACGTTTTAATAAATCAATTCCAATGCTAGAATCTGCATATACCTTCTGAAAAAAGCGACCCCAAACAGGTAAAGCTTGTACTGCACCTTGTCCATAAGTGATGCTTCTGAAACGTACGAAACGATCATCGCATCCCGACCAAACCCCTGCAATCAAATCTGGTGTAAGTCCTATAAACCACGCATCTGATTGGTTTTGTGTCGTGCCCGTTTTACCAACGATATCAGTTTTTAAATTGTATTTGTAAATCAATCTTTTTGCAGTTCCTTCGCTTACCACTCCACGCATCAATTCAATCATCGCATAGGCTGTATTTTCATCTAATACCTCATGACGTTCAGCAGAAAATTCTTGAAGAATATTGCCATTCTTATCTTCGATGCGCTCAACAAAAAACGGCTTCGTGTAAATTCCATTGTTGACATACGTTGTATAGGCACCAATCATCTGCTCTAATGGTATATCAGCAGAGCCTAAGCAAATGGATGGGGAATTGGGAATAAATGCAGTAATGCCCATGTCATGAACCATTGTGATGACAGCTTCTGGAGTCATTTCGTGCATTAAATAGGCAGAAACAGTATTTACTGAATTCGCTAATGCCTGTTTTAATGTCATCATGCCACCTGCTTTTCCTCCTGAATTATGTGGTGTCCAGTTTTGAACTAAATGCCAACGAGGATCTTCTTTGTGGAATGTTATGGAAGAGGAAGGTACTAGCTGACAAGGAGAAAAACCTTTATCTCGAATAGCAACAGTATATACAAATGGTTTAAAAGTTGAGCCAACTTGACGTGCTGTGCGACAATGATCCAATTGGAAATATTTGTAATTGATACCACCTACCCATGCTTTCACAAATCCATTTTTTGGATCTACTGCTATAAATCCAGTTTCTAAAAACATACGCATATATTTGATTGAATCCAACACACTCATCATAGTATCTTTTTCTCCTTCCCAAGAAAAAACTTTCATTTTATGAGGTATTTTTAGTAAGGCTTCTATCTCTGATTCGTTCTTCCCTACCTTTTTATAAGCCTTATACCAATTACAGGCTTGTACAGTTTTTTTCCATTCATCCTGATGGTCTTTCCATGGATTACCACCTTTCCAATGCTGAAAAAATATTTTCTGTAACGCAGAGAAATGTTCACTCACCGATTCTTCAGCATATTTTTGCATTCTAGAGTCGATGGTGGTGTAAATTTTTAGTCCATCTCGATAGATATCATACTCTGTACCGTCTGCTTTTTTATTTTTGTGGCACCAATCTTTTAACCATTCCTTTAAGCTCATTCTAAAGTAAGGAGCTAATCCATCAGTATGATCAACTAGCTTAAAATCTAGTTTAATGGGCAATGCTTGTAGACTGTCCTTTTGACTTTCTGTTAAATAACCATATTTAAACATTTGCGCCAACACCACATTCCGTCTCATCTTCGAAGCTTCAGGGTGCAATCGAGGATTATATCTGTATGGTGCCTGAAGCATCCCGACAAGAATTGCTGCTTCTTCTACTTTAAGTGAATCAGTGGGCTTGTTAAAATAAGTTTTTGCAGCTGTTTTTACACCAAATGCATTATCGCTAAATTCTACTGTATTAAAATACAAGGTCATGATTTCATCCTTGGTAAAAGATCTTTCTAACTTGATAGCAATGATCCATTCTTTTAGTTTCCTAAACGCTAATTGTAATTTGTTTAACTTCTCGCCACGCGGGAAAAGATTTTTTGCTAATTGCTGTGTAATGGTGCTACCACCCCCTTTTGAGTTACGCAATAAAAAACCTTTAAATACTCTGGCAATTGCCTCGGCATCTACGCCAGTATGATTGTAAAAACGAACATCTTCTGTCGCTAACAAAGCGTTTTTTAAAGAAGCAGGAAATTCTTGGAACTTTGAATTGGAGCGATTTTCATCATAATAAGTGCCTAGGGTTACATTGTCTGCTGAGATTACCTCTGAGGCTAAATAACTGTTTGGATTTTGCAAATCTATAATCTTGGGCATGTATCCGATAAAGCCAAGATCAATCAAAATGAAAAGAATTAGGAATAGAATAGCAAAAACTAAAAATCCCAACCAAAATTTTTTAAGATATGGTAGATATGGTCGTTTATTTGTACTCATTTGTAAAGGTAAAAATAATTAAATAAAGCATGAATAGTTCAGCTTATTTTCAACATGTTGATAGCAAAGTAATAAAAAGAAACTAGTGATTGTTTAAAAACGTGTAATAAGCATATTCGGAAGGAAGATTTTATGATCCAATCATCTCTGTCTCATCCCTTCCGGTTAAGTCTTTAATGTAAAATTCTACTAGTATAAAGAAATAGGAGATAATCAATGGACCTAAAATAATGCCTATAAAACCAAAAATCTTAATACCTAAAATGACGCCAAAAATAGTGATGAGTGGATGTACATCGGCAAGTTTTTTTTGTAAAATTAGACGGATTAAATTGTCAATATTGGTAATGATTATAATGCTGTAAAGCAATAAGCCAATAGCTTGCGGCATACGACTCACTGCCAATAAATAGCCACAAACCGGTAACCAAATAATGGTGGTGCCCACTACGGGTATCACAGAAAATAGTCCAGTTAGAATAGCCCATAAATAAGCATCTTCCACTCCAAATATCATATATCCAATCCATGCCACTACACCTTGAATCAACCCTAAAAGTGGAATTCCAATTGCGTTGGAATGTATATTTAACTTAAACTCCTTTAATATGAGCTGAGTTTTAGATTTAGAAAATGGCGTGAAGTGTAGTATCCATTTTTCAAATTTACGATTTTCAGCAAGCATAAAATACAAGACAAAATACATCATCAGAACCTGTGTGATGGTAGTTGCAGTTGAGTTCATAAGTACTGGTGCTTGTCGTGTTACAAAAGGAACCACCTCTCCCAATAGGTTTAAATCTGAAAGGCCAATATCTAATCTCTCTAAAAGTATATAAAGTTCTTTTTGTATAGCTTCTAAAAAAAACTGATAATTATTTAATAAAAGCGATACCTTGGATAAGAGTAAAAGTGAGATGATGATGGTGGGTACAAGAATAATTAAAAAGGATAAAAACAAAATGAAAGAAGTAGCTAGCGTTCGATTCCACTTCTTCTTCTCAATCAAATAAAAAACCAATGGACGTGCAATGACATAAATAATGATAGCGCCAAGTAAACTATTCAGAAAGGTAGAAAGGTAATAGCAGATCAAGGCTCCTAAAACGAGCATACTAATATTGAGTACACTTAATTTGAGGGTATTTCGATCATTCATACTACTTTATTTTAAGTAATTGGTCTTAAAAAACCAATACGCTTCATTGAGTAAGTTGCCACCGACAGCAGCACCCTGGTTTTTAGCAGTGATGACAAAAATTTTATACTCCTTCTTGTTCAGATCTTTCAGTAACTCTTCACTTGCGATCAAAGAATTATAATAAGTCATCGCCGTAGCTTCATCTAAAAATTCTTTTACCACTAGTATCTTAGTTTCTGCATTCAATAATAGATTTGTTACAGTTAATCTTTTATTGATCGGTGTCTTATTATCAAATTCTTTTACTCTATTGATTAGATCAACATTTGCAAGCTCTACTTTTGATGGCATAATGATAAGTCTATGAATGGCTTTTTCATCTTTGGTAAACTTACTTAAATCCATACCAGAAGGTATTAAGTCGCCTTGCTTTACCATAGAGTCTCTTTGAATCACAATTGCCATAGAATCAGTAAATGCAGCTAATGAATCATCAAAATGTTCCTTCAACTTTTTATCTTTTTTGTCTTTTTTATCCTTCTTACTATCTTCTTTAATCAGCTCTTTACTATCATCTACCTTCTTAGCGTCTGCTTTTTTAACTACAGCAGAGTCCTTCACTACAAATTTAATAATCTCAGGTGTTTTACCTAAGCTAGCAATGGAATCTTCTTTTCTATATTTATCAATATCACTTAAATAGAGCATTAATTCGGCAGCCTTATCCTTTAAAGGATGTGTGGGGTAAGTTTTGATAAACTTATCAAGGGCGATGCTATAATCTTCCAATTTTTTCGAATACCCAAGTGAAAGGACACCTAAAAATGCAAACTGAGGTTCCAACTTGTTTCCTTTGTAAGTAACCACAGACTCCTTACTTTTGGTAATAACCTGCTCATATTGCTTCTTGTCAAACAACACATAAGTTGCATTATATGCTTCAACGGCTTCTTCATCAAGCGATTTTATCTTGCTTACAGCCTTAGGGTCGTTGATGGCTTGCGCAAATTTTGAAGAGGCAAAATCTCTTAAGATTTTTTCTCTATTGGCGGTCGCTATAGCACCATTATTTGTCTTGCTATACAATAAATACAAATTATAATAGCATTCCGCTTCATACTTATTTGAAGGATATCTATTTAGTAATTTTTCGAAAGTTTCAATCGCTTTTGCTAAGTTATTGAAGTCATCCTTATAGGCATTAGCCAATAAAAAGTAAGCATCGATAACTTTGTCATTACTCGCTTTCTTTTGTTCATCAGAAATCGGGATTAATTTATTCAACCTTTCAATTTCTTTCTTCTGCTCAAAACTAACTTCAATACCAGTACCAGCACTATCACTACTACTTACAATCCCTCCACTAGAAGCATCAAAAGACTTTTCCCCTCGTCGCCAATTATCTTCTAATTTCCTATCACCCCATAATCTTTTGAATGCACTATAACCCTTGTTTCTCGTGCTTAAATTATAAAAGTAGAAAGAAGAATTATTTGGGTCATCCACATCCGTTTTGCTAGCCAAGGAAGCGCTTTCTAGCTTTTGTATACCTTCCTTTTCCTTCTCTCGTGCCTTCAGCTCATTATATACAATATTCTGTATCCTTTTTTTTCTGTCGGCATCGCTTAAACCGGCAATTTCTTGTAAACTATCCTGTGTCTCTATGATATCTAGTTGGGTTACTAAATTGGTCAAGATATTGCTTCGTTCTCTCACTAATGAATATTGTGAAGCTTTATTATTAATAACTGTTAAGGTACTATCGTAATAATTTCTAGAATCTCTATAGGCTTCGTCATTATAATAGATATCGGCAAGAGCAAAATAAGCCAATCCTTTCTGTTTTGTGTTAGCCTTGTTTTTTGCTAAAGACTTTTTGTAATTGACAATGGCTTCAGCTAAATTATTTTCATTCTGATAGATTCTTCCCAATTGATAATAAATTTGGTCAAGTAAGTCGGCATTCTTGCCATCTCTTGCCATCTTTAATAAAATATTTTTTGCCTCCAAGGTAGTAGATCCAGTTGCAGCTAATTCGGCAATTTTTAGTTTCGCATTGAACTCCATTGCATAATCTGGATTGCATTTCAAAACAGTTAAGTAGGCCGCACTTGCAGAATCTTTATTTCCATTTCTCTCATATAACTGAGCCAATACATAACTTGGTCTGGCTTTATTTTTTTTCTTTTTAATTTCTGAAATGGAAAGTTTAAGGGGTGTAATGGCTTTTGCTTCATTGCTAATTGCAATAAAATATTCGACCTGAGCCAATTTAAAATCGGTTAAATAATTATCGGGGATGGTTCTATCTGCTTCAATAAAAGTAAGTACCGAAAGAGCCTTATCAAATTCTTTACTTTGAATGTACGAACGAGCTAGCATGATGACTGCTGAACTTCTTGCAGGATGCGGTCCTAGCTTTCTCTCATGTGCTCTTGCATTTAACTGGTCTTTTAGAGCTGCCTTGTTCTCACTTTCCTTCTCTTTCTTAATTTTTTCTTTAATTTTTATTTTCTTTGCTCTTTCCTTTTTTGCCTTCTTTTTAAGCTTATCCTTATTCACAAACTCGTCCTTATAACCAGTCTTGTATTCAGAAGTGATGTATTGAAAATGGTCCGCTGACTTTAAGTAATCTCCTTTTAGGTAATGGGCCATGCCCATCAGAAAAAAGTTGTCGTCACTCCACTTACTTACGGCATGTAGCTGAATTGAAGTGGTGGCTTTTTTAATAATGGCTTCGTAATCTCCGCCAAATGCTGCTGCTGCAGCCTTGTTTTCATAGGAGTATAAATTAATCAAAGAGTCGAAGTCGTCTCCTGGCTTATTATTAATGTTTTTTATGGCTGTTTTGTATTTATCCTTGGCATTCCAATTCGAATTGTAATGCGAGGTAAGGTCATGGTATCCTTGTGTAAGCGCAGATTTATTTGTTTTGTTACACGAAGAAATCAATATTAAAAGACAAAATAGATAAAGTAATTTTATTTTCTGACCGCTCATATAAATAGTAGAGTTACATATTGTTGTCTTATACAAAAGTTGATATATACTCAACAACAAATTTAGTTTTTTTTGTCCTAGTTGACGCAACTTTTTTACTGTTCACAAAACACCAACGAAATTATCTGATTTTTATTTTACAAGTATTCGATATTATCTATGTGCTTTTGTGGGAAATTAAGCCATTCTTTAGTCATAAAACCGTAATTTAGCATACTTTTGAATTCATATGGATATAAAATCAGGATTTGATTTATTTAATACCAACAAAGTAAAGAGGGTTAAATATCGTTTTGTAGTGCTTAGAGATGACTCTTTCAAGGAGGTAGCCTCAGTAAAATTAACCAAGCGTAATGTTGTTATACTGAGCAGTACCATCTTTGTGTCTCTCGTCTTTATCACTGCGATGCTTATCATTTACACGCCCTTAAAATATTATATTCCAGGTTATCAAGGAGATTTTGGATATCGAAGTAAAATTTTGAAGCTAGAATACTCCACCGATTCAATTATGACTGCAATGGCTGCAAATAATATGAAAATCGCAAATATCAATAATGTCCTCAACGGAACTTTTGATTCCACCTACAACAAAACAGGCCTTAAGCCTCAAGTAAAAACAGACACCATCAATTTGTTTTCTATTTCTCCCGAAGAAGAGGCTTTGAGAAATGAAATGAAGTTGATGCAGGGAACTAGCTTGAAGTATAGCGACAAAAAAAGCACAAATACCAATAGTGATGAATCCATCTATAACCTATATTTTTTTCCGCCCGTAAAAGGGATGATTACTTCAAAGTATGATGCAAAAAAAGGTCGCTATGGTATTGATATAGTGGCTCCAACAGATGAGCCAGTAAAGGCCTGCCTAGATGGAACAATTGTTTCTAGCAATTGGACGCTCGATGGAGGCTATGAATTGACTTTACAACATTCAAACAATCTAGTGTCTATCTATAAACATAATTCTAAAATATTGAAAAAAATAGGTAGTTTTGTTAGAGCAGGCGAGGTAATATCAATCATTGGTAGCAGTGGCGAAAAGTCTACAGGTACGCACCTGTATTTCGAGATATGGAAGAATGGAGTGGCAGTGGACCCAATCAATTTTATTAAATTTTAAATCAAAAGTCGAATGTTAACAGGAATGCTTGGAGCAAAAACAAATACGCCAGATCAGTCACTAAAAGCGATGAATATGTTGGGAATGGGTACAACCATTACAGGCGATATTAAAACCGAAGGCGATATTCGTATCGATGGTAAGGTGACTGGAAAAGTGACCATCAATTCTAAATTGGCAGTGGGCGAATCTGGCATCATCGAAGGTGACGTGCAATGCAAAAATGCCTCTATCGAGGGACGAATAAAAGGCAACTTACATATTTCTGAATTGATCTTTTTGCGCAAAACAGCCGTGATTGATGGCGATATTTATGCAGCAAAATTAGTGGTAGAAGAAGGTGCAAAAATAAATGGGAAATGTAGTATGGAAGGAGCTCCAGCTTCTACTAACTCGAACCAACAAAACACAGAAAATAGTGCCAGACTCAAATCAGAAACCCCAAAATAAATCGCCCAACAGTTATCTTCGATACATGGGTTTGGCAGGTCAAATGATTGCGATTATTCTGATGGGTTATGGCCTAGGTTATTTTATCGAAAAACAGGTGCAACCTGCCAATCACCTGATACTCGGCCTTAGTACTTTAGTTTTTGTTTGCCTTTCTATGTATGTGGCAATTAGAGATATCATCTCATCAGATAAATAATTACATTGACTTTTCTAAATATTTTTTGTGAAAAAACCATTTCTCCATCTCTCTATTTTATATGTTATTTTACTTTTAATTGGTAGTGTGCTCAACTATTATATGCAGGTCGATTTATTGCCTTATTTTATTTCAAACTCCTGCTTTTTATTGTTCTCTAGCCTCAATTTGGCCTTGATGTCGTGGAGTGTGCAGCAAAGTAGAAATACCATTTTTTTTGGCAGCTACGGCTTCAGTTTATTTCTCAAAATCATCATCGCCGTCTTAGTTTTCGCCCTCATCAAAAAACATTATGGCTACGATAAAATTTTCACCATCTATCATTTTCTATCCTATATCATCTATTCTTTTGTCGGCTCCATCCTCATCCCCACCAAAAAAGAAATTTAATTAATCGCTGATAAAATTCTTTGGGCCTGCCCTTCGGTCGGGTTGTGCGTTGCAAGTCCTCACCACGTTCCTGGCTTTCCACTGCCATCCCTCAGGCTATAATCAATATTGGTGCATCAGTCTTGGCTTATGTATAAAGCGTACCCAAACTGTCTCTCACTATTCGTATTTCTTTGGGGTTTACTTTTACTCATGAAAACTTTGAAAGTAAGTAGTAAGAAAATAGACAATAAGTGTCAGTAGAAATGGTTTCATGGCTTTATTGAAGAGGATAACAAAAAACTGCTGCTGGGCACACCCAAAACAATAAATAAAATATTATCTGGGAGTGGTGCCTAAGGTTGCTTTCTTCTCTGGTAAATTCAGATTAATGACTTCGCAACCTTTTAAGTAATCTTTGAATTGCTGCTCTTTCAAGGCTTGTACTTTGTTGAAGCTGATGTCTAATTTTTTTAAACTTTTAACCTGAGAAATTGTAATTACCTCTTTATTAAAATCTAATTTGGTATTATAAGCAATATTTAACTCCTCAAGTTTATCGAGCTTGTTCATGTTCTTTGGCAAGGCTTCTAGCTCATTCGCTTTTAAATTTAAGACCTTCAAATTATTCAAATTAGTAATGGCTGTTGGTAGTGTCTTGAGTAGATTGTCGCGCAATTGAAGATTTTCTAACTCCTTTAAATTACCTATTTTTTCAGAAACAACTTCTATAACATTATCATTCAGCGTCAATGTTCGTAGCTCTTTTAAATTATAGAGTTCATCGGGTAATGTCTTTATTTTTTTATCAAATGTATTAAAGTAATTTCCATCCAATAATAAAGTGGTCAACATACTCAAACTACCAATGTCAGCAGGGACTTTCACAATACTATTTGAATTCAAATTCAAGTATTCTAATTTTATACAATCAGTGATATCTGTTGGTATGCTTTCTAAATTGTTGGAGCTTAAATTGATATGCGACAAATTTTCTTTTCCTTTAAAATAGCCATTTAATTTGCTAAGTGCATGTCCTGAAAAGTCGATATATTCTAACTGTATCAATTTTTTAAAAGAGGCTGGAAGCTCCGTCATTCTTACTCTTGCGGAAGCATTCTCCAAACTGCAATCCAATTTTTTTAAATTCACTAAGTCACCAATTTTGGATGGAAGCTCCACAAAACTGTTGCCCACTGCAATTAATTCTTCCAATGATTTAATCAATCCTATACTCTCAGGAAGTCCACTATATCTATTGTAGGAGATATTTAAACTTTTTAAATTGGGCAATGATGCAAGTATTGGGAAAGCAATTTCTATATTCAATAAACGATCAGAAGCTAGATTTAAGGAAGTCAATTTTTGTAAATTTTTAAATTCAGCCGGTAATACAATCATTGCATTATAACTGAGATCCAAATTCTTTAATTGAGTCAGTTCCCCTATATTAGCGGGGATTGTAGCAATTTGACAATAGGAAATATTTAAGTTTTCTAAACTGCTAATATCAGCTGTTTTGTCAATCAAAATTTGTTCAGAGATATAAGGATTGTTAGCGAGATTCAAACTTTTTAGATTTGATAATTTCGATAATGAAGCAGGTAGATCGCGTAATTTATTGTTTTTGATATTCAGTTCTACCAGTGTTTTAAGTGTACCAATATTTTCAGGAAGTGAAGTGTATCTACCGCTGCTCAATTCTAATTTTTTAAGATTGGGCAAACTGCTTATCAGGCTCAAAAAACGCATGAGGTCTAACTCAGGGCATTTAGTTACCACTATTTCTTCCAATGAAATCAGTTGAGTGATAGCAGCATTGACGTTAGAGAGATTACATCGGTCAATCAACAAATATTTGGTATTCTCTTTATCTGCAATACCATTATTGATCCTTTCGTTAATCGTTGCTGATTGTACAGAATCTACTTCTAAAATGCGTTTTTTGTATGCATAGGCAGAAATAGAATCCCAAGGAGTCACATTAAATTTTTGATTCGGTTTATTAATCTCATACGGATTATT
Source organism: Chitinophaga pinensis (assembly GCA_945872405.1). GTDB lineage: Bacteria > Bacteroidota > Bacteroidia > Chitinophagales > CAMDFR01 > CAMDFR01. The sequence continues at coordinate 64,151 of CAMBZT010000001.1, forward strand.
GTATCGAGAAGTATCCTGTCCCAATATTGTTACATTAGCCACAAGGAGTAGCGAACAACAAAGAATAAAAGAATATTTTTTCATAAATATTTGTTGAATAAAGTAAACGAAGGAAGCATTGTTCTTATCATGCATTTGTCTTTTCTAATCGCATTTGAGGGAAAAATAAAACATCCTGAATGGAAGATTGATTAGTGAAAAGCATTGCCAGTCTGTCCATCCCAATACCCATACCACTGGTGGGTGGCATACCATATTCTAAGGCTCTCAAAAAGTCGTAATCGATAAACATGGCTTCATGATCGCCTCTTTCCATTAATGCTACTTGTTCTTCAAATCTTGCTCTTTGGTCTAAAGGGTCATTTAACTCACTATAGGCATTCGCAATCTCCTTTCCATTTACCATCAATTCAAATCGTTCCACTAATCCTTCCTTGCTTCTATGTTTTTTGGTGAGTGGTGACATTTCTACCGGATAATCTGTAATAAAGGTTGGCTGAATATAATTGCCTTCGCATTTCTTACCAAATATTTCATCAATTAATTTGCCTTTGCCCATAAATGAATCTACTTGAATATGTAGTTTTTGACATACTTCTCTCAGTTCTTCTTCATTCATGGTCGAAACATCTACGCCAGTATGCTCTTTAATAGCATCATACATGGTGATTCTTTTGAATGGTCTTTGGAAATCAATCATATTATCACCAACAGGTATTGTGGTTTTTCCATGTAATTCGAGAGCAATTTTCTCTAATAATTCTTCCGTAAAATCCATCATCCAATGATAGTCTTTGTAGGCTACATAAATTTCTAGCACTGTAAATTCTGGATTATGTGTTCTGTCCATACCTTCATTCCTAAAATCTTTTGCAAATTCATAGACGCCATCAAAACCACCTACAATCAATCTTTTTAGATATAACTCATTGGCAATTCGCAAATACAATTGCATGTCTAAGGTATTGTGATGCGTCATGAATGGACGAGCTGCTGCACCGCCCGGTATTGGTTGCAAGATGGGAGTTTCTACTTCCATATATCCTTTTTCGTCAAAGAAACGACGCATGGTACTATATATTTTTGAACGTTGAATGAACACCTCTTTTACACCTGGTGTTACCACTAAATCTACATAACGTTGGCGATACTTCATTTCAGGATCACTCATCGCATCATGTACATTTCCCTCAGCATCCATCTTCACAATAGGCAGTGGTTTCAATGATTTGCTCAATAAAACAAACTCAGTGAGGTGCACAGAAATTTCGCCGACTTTTGTTTTAAATACATATCCCTTTACCCCAATAAAATCTCCAATATCTAATAGCTTTTTAAAAAGCAAGTCATATAAGTCCTTGTTTTCACCGGGACATAACTCATCTCTTTTTAAATACAATTGAATCTTACCAGTACTATCTTGCAATTCTACAAAGGCTGCTTTACCCATATCTCTTACCATCATTAAACGTCCCGCTAGGCATACATTTGAGTAGCTGTCGGGGTTTTCTTCATACATCTTTTTTATCTCTGCAGCATTGGCATTTATATCATATTTCGCTGCAGGATATGGATCTATCCCCATCTCAATAATTTTTTGCAAATTCTCTCTACGTAATATTTCTTGTTCGCTTAGCTGTTGTTCTGACATGATAATGTTTATGATTTTCATTGACAAAGGTAAGCAATGCAGCGTATAATATTTAGCACCTTTTACTAACAAGTGCCCTCTTTTTAGAGTATAAATGTTGACATCCAAACATTGCTTTCTATCCCTGAATCTTGATTTGAATTTGTATCTTTACACAATGAATATGAATTTGAATGCCAATAAAGACAAACTCAATAAAGATGAATCTGAGATTGATAATGCATTGCGTCCTCGAAAAATTCTTGAGTTTAAAGGTCAGCCACAAATTATTGAGAATTTAGAAATCTTTATTAAAGCAGCAAAGCAAAGAAATGATGCCTTAGATCATGTACTCTTGCATGGTCCACCTGGCTTAGGTAAAACAACGTTGTCAAATATTATTGCACATGAATTGGAAGTGGGTATAAAGCTTACTTCAGGTCCAGTCCTGGAAAAGCCTGCTGATTTGGCTGGATTATTGACCAATTTGGAGGAAGGGGATGTGCTTTTTATTGACGAAATTCATAGATTGAGTCCAGTGATAGAAGAATATTTGTACAGTGCTATGGAAGATTATCGAATTGATATTATGATAGATAGTGGTCCATCTGCAAGAACAGTTCAGATTGAGTTAAATCCCTTTACATTAATTGGCGCTACCACTCGTAGTGGCTTGCTCACTGCCCCTTTGCGCTCTCGATTTGGTATTGTTTGTCGAATGGAATATTATGATGCACAAACCTTAAAAGGAATTATTAAGCGCTCTTCTCAGATCTTAAATGTGCCTATTGAAGATGATGCGGCTTACGAAATTAGTAGACGAAGCAGAGGTACTCCAAGAATTGCCAATTTATTATTGAAGCGAGTGCGAGACTTTGCTCAAATAAAAGGAAATGGGACGATTGATGTAGCCATTGCTAAGTTTTCTTTGAATGCTTTACAAGTCGATGAGAATGGCTTAGATGAAATGGATAATCGAATCCTAAGTGCCATTATCGAAAAGTTTGGCGGCGGACCAGTTGGAATTAATACCATCTCTACCGCAGTAGGAGAAGAGGCGGGCACTATCGAAGAAGTATACGAACCATTTTTAATTCAAGAGGGCTATTTAAAGCGAACGCCACGTGGACGAGAAGCAACGCCACTTGCCTATAAGCATATTGGGAAAATACCACCAGCACAGGCCGGTAGCCTATTTGTGGAGTAAGAAAAAATAGGTAACTACTATAAATTCTAAGGATGAAACTCATCAGAAAAATATTAATTTATATACTAGTGATTCTGTTTTTCCATTATCACTTGTCTTCGTAGCATTTTATCGGCAACATAAGATGAAATAGAAATATTATCAAGCTGAGGAGGAGTAGAGATACACAATAATAATGTTTGATTCTTCGTTCAGTGGAAAAGTAGCATTATGAATTATACCACTTGCATCAAAAGTCTTCTTCTTTTATTGCTCCTCCTTCCATTGAAAAATGTCAATGCATTTACCACTATTTCAATCTCAGAAGCCCTTGCACAAAAAAAGATTGATGCCTCATTCATAAGTAAGGGCGGTCATTCCGGTGAATGTGTGGAGATGAAGATCGTTAATCTTACAAACGATCAATTGAATATTCAGTTAGATGCTGGTGATAAATTGATGTCAGAGGATAGTACTAAGCAAAATATCTTTATAAGTCACACGGATCTTATTGCTTTGGCACCAAAAGGAACCCGGTTGAAGAATATTTATGGCTTCTGTTGTGCGGTAACTAAACACAGTCCAACTAAAGATAACCATTTTTCTTTTGTGAAGAATAGTAATGGCAAGGAAGTTAAACTTGCTAGTTTTATAAATACACATAGAAGCATTGATGAGGAAGCTTTACAGCATGCTATTTGGGTAGTTTGTAATGGAGAAGATGCTGCAGGAATTTATGCAGAAGACATGACAGAAGTGCAAGAGCTTAAAAAATTAGTAGCAGAAATCACTGGTAAACCTATTCCTTGGTATACTAAAAAATTTGATAGAGACAGTACTGGTATGTTGGTGCGTCGTGCCCTGAAATTGTATGCCGTAATGCATTTCGATTTGATGCAACCGAGTGAGGTGACGGTGGTGATTAAGGATGCGACTGGTAATACTATGAAAATACCAATGCAGGAAAAACTACTCGAAAGGGGTCACTATGATTTTGAATACAATTGGGAAACAAATATGATTTCTCCAGGAACTTACTATGCTCAAATCTATTGTAACGGACAAATGATTCAGGAGAAGGAAATCATTTTATAGCATTTTCAATCATTGGTCTTTTGTGTTTGCTTATCAGACACTAAATACATTTAGTATCCAGCAAAAGTGGTGTTAAAAATATCGAAAGGAATGCAATATGTAAATATGAATTCAATTAGAAAGTTACGAGTATTGATGCCAAATGAACCTGAAATGATAATCGTGATATGGGTGAACCTTCGAACAGCAATTGGAGATATGCAATTTGATAATATGGAATTGCCTTGGAATATTGAAGCAAAGCAAACATTAATGCCTTTAAAAACTATAACTATCGAATGCGATCGCGGATTAACCGTAGGCAAAAACTAGAAATGATAATTTTATTCAATATTAAACACGGTTTAGGCCGTGTTTTTTATGTCAATTTTTCATCTTACTTGTCACATTTTCTATTTTCTAGAGTAGCTTTACAAAATGATAATGGAAGAAGTAAAAACCGAAGCATCTCAACGATTATTTATCGATATGATTGCTGCTGTTTATGCAGGAAACTCAACTTGGGTTAGACCTATAGATAAGGATGTAGAAAAAGTATTCGATCCTCTTCAAAATAAATACTTTTCGCATGGCGAATGCACTCGCTGGATTTTATGGAATGCAGATAAATCAAAGGTCATTGGCAGAGTGGCAGCTTTTGTTGATGACAGAACAAAAAATGCAACTGAGCAACCAACAGGTGGACTGGGTTTTTTTGAATGTGTTGATGATAAGGAAGCGGCTTTCAAATTGATGGATACAGCTAAGAAATGGCTTATAGAACGAGGAATACAAGCCATGGATGGTCCTGTCAATTTCGGAGAACGAAATAATTGGTGGGGCTTGCTGGTTGATGGATTTGATGAAAGACCCACTTATCAAATGAATTACCACCAACCTTACTATAAAGCTATGTTTGAGGCATATGGTTTTCAGGTTTATTTTTATCAATATTCATATGGACTAATCGTCAATCAACCTCGTCCTGAAAAGTACATGCGCATTTGGAATATTGTGAAGACCAATAAAGATTATGTCTTTACAAATGCGAAGAAAAACGATTTAGCAAAGTACGCTGAAGATTTTAGAACTATATTAAATGCTGCATGGGCCAAACATGAAGGCTTCCGAGAGATGACCGCTGAGCAATCTCTAAAAATTATGAAAATGATGAAACCCATTATGGTGGAACACCTTATGCAGTTTGCTTACTATAAAGACAAGCCAATCGCTATGTATATTAATATTCCTGAGCTGAATCAGTATTTTCAGCACGTGAATGGTAAGTTAGATTGGATAGGTAAATTAAAGACATTTTACTATCAGAAAACGATGAAATACCAAAAGTTTGTGGGCATTGTTTTCGGTGTCATTCCAGAATTTCAAGGCAAAGGACTCGAAGGAATGATGGTGATGAATTTGCATGATATTATTCACGATAAAGACTGGTATCGAGATGTGGAGATGTCATGGATTGGCGATTTTAATCCGAAAATGATGAATGTATGTGTTCAACTTGGAGCAAAGGTGATTAAGACCCATGCTACCTATCGCTACCTTTTTGATAGAACAAAAGAGTTTCAAAGAGCGCCAATCATTCATTAATAAGAATTACTCATTTTTACTCCTCTACTACTTTGAATAAGGCAACATTTATTGATATTATCTTACCCTTGGCTTTACCGCAATACTATACCTATGGCGTTCCCTTTGATGAGGTAGAAAGATTGGCAATAGGCAAAAGAGTCATTGTTCAGTTCGGAAAACAAAAAATGTACTCAGGGATTATACAGAAGATACATCAAGTAAAGCCAGCGGAATTTCTGCCAAAAATGATTGAATCTATCATGGATGAGGAGGCAATCTTGTCGGCGAGAGAAATAAAATTGTGGGAATGGATTGCTGCTTATTACATGTGTACAGTAGGTGAAGTGATGAACGCCGCATTGCCTGCTAGCATGAAGTTGAGTAGTGATAGTACTTTGGTTACGCATCCAGATTTTGAAGGAAGTTTTCATCATCTGAAGGACAAAGAATATATTTTAGCAGAAGCATTATCTATTCAAAAGAAATTAACTTGGTCTGAAATTCAAAAAATATTAGAGAAGAAATATGTCTACCCAGAAGTTCGTGCACTCATTAAAAACGGTATTGCGCTGACCTTTGAAGAGCTGAATGAAAAGTATAAACCACGAGTGGAGAGTTTTGTAACCTTACATGAATTTTATCATGATAAGCAAAATTTAAAAGTGCTTTTTGAAGAATTGACTAGAGCAAAAAAGCAGGTCGAGGTCTTGATGCATTACATCAATCTATCGCATGGAAAATCAAAATTGCAAAAATCTATTTTGATCAAAGCCACGAGTGACAATAGTTCTGTAAATCGATTAGTTGAGAAAGAAATATTTATCGAAACAAAAGAAGAGGTGAGCAGACTGAGTAGTGCAGAGATTGAATCGTTAAGAAATGATTCGCTTAATGAAGAGCAAGCGGGAGCATTAACTCAAATCCAAACTCATTTTGATAATGATAGAGTTACCTTATTGCAGGGAGTTACTGGTAGTGGTAAGACACATATTTACTTTAAATTAATAGAAGAAGAGCTGAATAAGGGTAATCAAGTATTGCTCCTGATTCCAGAAATTTCACTTACCGTGCAATTGATTCAACGATTACAAAAAGTGTTTGGAAATAAAGTAGGCGTCTATCATTCGAGGTATAATACTTCCGAAAGAGTTGAGATTTGGAATAAGGTCTTACATAAAGAATATGAAATAGTAGTGGGAGCAAGGTCTGCACTCTTTCTGCCATTCAAGCAATTAGGCTTGGTGATTGTAGATGAAGAGCATGATTCTTCTTATAAGCAAACAGATCCATCACCAAGATATCAAGCCAGAGATTGTAGTATTGTTTTAGCTAGTCTGCATCATGCAAATGTTTTATTAGCAAGTGCTACACCATCATTAGATACTTCAAGAAATGCTGACTTAGATAAATTCGCTAAAGTGATGTTGCATGAGCGCTTTGGTCAAACTCCTTTGCCCTTGGTACACTTAATAGATATGAAAGTGATTCACGAAACCAAGCAATTCGATTCACATTATTCTTTTGAATTATTAAATCAAATCAAAGCAGTGGTAGCTCAAAAGGAGCAAGTCATTTTATTTCAAAATAGAAGAGGTTTCTCACAATATTTATTGTGCACCACTTGTGGCTGGATTCCAAAATGTCATCAATGCGATGTGAGCTTAACCTATCATAAATATGCAGATTGTTTGGCTTGTCATTACTGTGGATTTAAAACAAAGAACAAAACGAAGTGTGCAGCATGTGGCAGTGACACGCTTGCCATAAAAGGATTTGGAACTGAGAAGGTAGAAGATGAATTAAATGCATTATTCCCTGGTGTCAGAATAGATAGATTAGATTTAGATGCGATTAAAGGGAAACATGGACATGAAAAAATTATTGATAAATTCGAAAATCACGAGGTAGATATTTTGGTGGGTACCCAAATGGTCACGAAAGGCTTAGACTTCTCTCATGTAACTATGGTAGGCGTCTTGAATGCCGATCAACTACTTTGTTATCCTGACTATAGATCAACTGAAAGAGCATTTCAATTGATGGTGCAAGTAAGTGGCCGTGCAGGCAGAAAAGCAAAACGTGGCAATGTTTTTATTCAAACATCACAAGTGTCTAATCCAATTTTCGACTTTGTGAAAACGCATGATTATGCAAATTTTTATGCGCATGAAATTTTTAATAGAAAGCAATTTTATTATCCACCTTTCTGTCGATTAATTCATATTCAAGTCAAGCATAAAGAGGTTGAAATTGTGAATAGAGCGGCCGCAGATTTAACTCAATTAATTAAGTTGACCACCAAACATAATATCGTTCTAGGCCCCACACAGCCGCCTGTTTCGAAGATTAAGAATCTTTATATTCGAGATATTCTTTGCAAGATTGAGAAAGGAAATATTGATTTAGCAGGTATCAAATTTAAGTTAAAAGAGGCTATCGAAACCTTGCATCTGATTAAGGAATACAAAGCAGTTTTTATAAAGATAGATGTAGATCCACAATAGATTTTGTATTACTTGTAAATTAGATAGCAATCATATAAGTTTTTACTTAAATTATGTAACGCTTTATTCAAATCAAGTTCACATTTTTGTATGATTATAATTACCTAAAAATTAAATATTGAAAAATATAAATGCACTTGCCGTATTCACCCTTTTAATGTTGAGTATTTGTTTAACTTCTTGTGAAGCCATTGCTGGTATTTTCAAGGTAGGAACGGGTTTTGGAATTTTTCTGGTTGTTGCAATTGTTGCTGTGATAGGTGGAATTGTCATGTGGATTGTTAAAGGCAGTAACAACTAATGAGCAATATATAGACAATGTCTACGTTTTTCTGCATGAGGGATTGAAGCGATAGCTCCCCTATGTCCTTGGGGACTATAAGCGAAAAGCCCGTTTGCTGAAGCGTTTGGCTGTTACGCGAAAGTAACATGCCCAATAAATGATATTACTTTCCTCTTCCTTGTAATAAGGTAATCATGGTATAAATCATGATTTTAATATCCATGAGTATAGAGATATTTTCGATATAGATGATGTCGAATTTCAATCGATCTATCATTTGTGAAACATTTTCTGCGTAGCCATATTTCACCATTCCTAATGAAGTAATGCCTGGCTTTACACGCTGAATATGTCTATAGTGAGGAGCTTTTTCTATGATTTGTTCAACATAATAGTTTCTTTCAGGTCGAGGTCCAACTAAACTCATTTCTCCTTTCAAGACATTGAAAAATTGTGGTATTTCATCCAATCTCCATTTACGCATCACTCTACCCCAATTGGTAATTCGAACATCATTTTTCGAAGATAATGCAGGGCCATTTGATTCTGCATCCGTTCGCATTGAACGAAATTTGATAATTTGAAACGGTTTTCCGAAAAGGCCAATTCTTTCTTGTGTATAAAACATATTTCCTTCTGAAGAAAGTAAGACACGAATGCCAGTATATATATAGACTGGCAACAAAAGGATAATACAAAGCGATGAAAATACAATATCTAAAATGCGTTTTAAATTCTTTTCCCAACGTGGCATTAAGTCAGGATAAATCTCAATCAAAGGAGTACCCAGCACATTATTCATCTTAGCATAGCCCGTTAAGATATCATACATATCTGGAATAATTTTTAAGACCACTTCGCTATTTGCCAAAGTATTAATAATATCATTTATTTGGGCATGTTCACTCGTTTCAATAGCGATGATAACTTCCTCAATTTCTTTTTCCTCAATGATTTCTTTAATATCATCTACACTGCCTAGCTGTGGTATATAGGTCTTCAAACCATTGGCAGACTTATTATTCACTTCCACAAAGCCAAGAAATTTATTCCCTATTGATTTTGATTTCTCTGTCAATTCTTCATACAACATCACTGCTTTATGATTGCTACCGACAATCAGTGTGTTAAAAAAGACACTTCCTTTTTTTAACTGACGTTTTGAGAAATGTAAAATTGTATTTCTGAAAATAAGTGTTAGTACAAGATGCAGATTAAACAAAAAAGAAATAGAAATATAATAGCTTTTGTAATCCTTAACTATGTCATCTAGAATCAGTCCAAAAAAGATAACAATACAGCCAACTATTGTTGTAAATAAGGTTTTTAAATTTTCTTTTAGTCGAGATTTTCTGTAGATATTAGTATAGCTTCCAGTAATGTAATAAATATTTACCCAAAATAAACTAACTAAAAGTACCCCAAGTAAATATTTAGAATCATGTATTAAATCACTTGTTTGGAAAGTAACTTGTTCTATCACTTTTTTTCTAAAAACATATAGAAAAGTCCACGAAATAGCGGCCGCTACAAAATCAAAAAAAGCATACAAATAAATGGTTTTACTATTCTTACTATTCATTTGTTAATAGTAGATAACTTTGAAATTATCAATGTAAACCTCTCCTGATGTAGTACTATCACCATTATCAGTATTGAGAAAGAAACTGAAAATGTCACTTTGGGACCGACTAAGATCACCAGTTAGCTCTATGTACATTTTGCTCCATGTATCTTTTGGATTAACAGTGACTTGGGTCAATCTTTGTGTTGCACCAGAAACTGTATACTCATAGCCAACTCTAAATCCAATATTAGATTTATAATCCATTTCTATATAGACAACTGAGCCTTTAGGAATAATCACGGTGTTGGTTTTGGCTTCTATAGCACCTAAGGGTGGTGCTATCATTAGACCACTATTAGATCCTTCAAAGACATTCGCATCACTTACAACAGACATATTAGAACCAAAATTATTAGAGGTCTCAAAATTTTCCTTAATAATAAATTGCGTAACATCGAAATATTTAAAAATGGGTGAAAGTGTTATGTCTTGATTATTACCAAGCGTTACAGAAAAATTTTCTGATTGATAAAAAGGATACTTAATTCGTTGACTCGAAATACCCTTATTCTTTATGCCAGCCGTAATAGTGACTGTATAATTACCTGGTTCTGCTAGTACAGGTATTCTTGCAGGTAGTTCATATACTCCAAGGTTTTGACTGCCCATTTCTACCCAAATCTCATCGATTTTTGAAGAGGAGCTTCCTTGAGTAATACTATTGGCTAATACGCTTGTAGAATCGATGACAAGATAATAGGGAATACCATTATTGGGTAACTTTTTGCTGCAAGCACTTGCGAAGACAAGAATAAAATAAAAGAGAAATGAGCGGTAAATTACTTTTTTCATATAATGGAGAAACAAAGATAACGAAGCTTTTTATTTTTTATTATGCTTATCATTTATTTCTGTTGCTACAAGTTATCATACAATCTAAAAGAAGAGTCTTAACTAACTTCTTTCTCCAGTTATTTTATATAAAATCTGATAAGCTACTTTCATAGCATTATGTCCATCAACAACCGTGACCGGAGTTTCTGTATTGGTTTCAATTGCATTTAAAAATAATTCAAGCTCCATCTTGATTGCATTTACCTCGCTTACTTCCGGCATTTCAAACTGCACATACTTAGTTTCTCCTTCTGGTGTGTTCACTTCCATAAAGTTTAAATCACCATCGGGCTTATCTTTTGATAGACTGATGATTTCTGTTTTTTTCTCCAAAAAGTCTATACCTATATACGCATCAGGCTGAAAAATTCTTGTTTTGCGCATATTTTTCATCGAAATTCTGCTTGCGGTAATATTTGCAACACAACCATTATCAAACTCTATTCTAGCATTTGCAATATCTGGTGATCTAGATATAATGGGAACGCCACTAGCACTAATTTTTTTTACATTGGCTTTGACTAAGCTCAATATGATATCGATATCATGTATCATTAAATCTAGTATGACAGATACATCAGTACCTCTTGGATTAAATTGAGCCAATCGATGTGTCTCAATAAACATAGGATTAATAGGACGATCTTTAAGGGCTAGGAATGCAGGATTAAATCTTTCAACATGACCTACTTGAGCTTTAATATTTCCTTCAGCTACTAGGTTCATCAGTTTCTTAGATTCTTCCATCGTATTTACTAATGGCTTCTCAATAAATATGTGCTTTCCGGCCGATACAGCTCTTTTTGCTAACTCAAAATGTGTAATAGTCGGTGTAACAATATCTACGGCATCAACGTCATCAAAAAGATCTTGAAGTTCGTTATATCGTTTCACTCCAAATTTTTCCATCACATGAGTCGCATTATTGTCGTCAGGATCAAAAAAACCAACCAGTTCCCAACCTTCTATCTCCAGCAGGATTCTGATGTGTATTTTGCCAAGATGACCAGCACCAAGAACGCCAATTCGTTTCATACATTTATTTTCGAGGTACGAAATTAAAGTGGAATCAGAATGTGGGTATGTTGATGTTTCAACCAAGTAAGGGGAAGATGTCTACTTATGTAGAAAAAAAAATCTGAAATGATGAAATTCAACGATTTGTGTATGGCTCTTACCGAATGTTACCTGAAGTAGTAATGGTCGTCCCAGCAAGAATCGAACTTGCATCTGGAGTTTAGGAAACTCTTATTCTATCCATTGAACTATGGGACGTTGAAGGGCAAAGGTAAAATAAATTATCAATTGTGAGAATGCATCTTTTAGTTAAATTGTAATTTGAACCAAGAGATGTCGGGACAATTTCTTCTCTTTTTGGTGTTGAACTGCAACCTCATAAGATGGACGGAATCATATAGTCAATAATCTATCCTTCTCAGCACTTCATTTTTAGATTTTAATATTACTTGTTTTGTTTGTAAAATGTCAATATCTCTTTTGTAGTATCATCTTTTATTTGTAATTTTGCACCCGAATTCAAAATAAAATTTAATTAAAATACATATCTCATGTCAAACGTTGGTAAAATTAAGCAAATCATCGGTCCAGTTGTGGACGTTTCTTTTGCAGACGAAGGCGCTAAATTGCCTCAAATTTTAAATGCCTTAGAGGTAACTAAGGAAAATGGAGACAAATTAATTTTAGAAGTTCAACAGCATCTTGGAGAAGATAGTGTTCGTACCATTTCAATGGATACAACTGATGGTCTTCAAAGAGGAATGAGCGTGACTGACTTAGGAACAACAATAACGATGCCTACAGGTGAAGCTGTAAAAGGTCGCTTGTTCAACGTAATCGGAGATCCAATCGATGGTATTCAAATTCCTGTAAGTAAACTGGGTGGTAACTCAATTCACAGAAAGGCTCCTAAATATGAAGATTTAGCTACTGAATCTCAAGTATTATTGACAGGTATCAAGGTAATTGATTTATTAGAGCCTTATGCTAAGGGGGGTAAAATTGGGTTATTCGGTGGTGCTGGTGTGGGTAAAACTGTATTGATTATGGAGTTAATCAACAATATCGCAAAAGCGCACTCAGGATTATCTGTATTCGCTGGAGTGGGTGAAAGAACGCGTGAAGGAAATGACTTATTAAGAGAGATGATCGAATCTAACGTTATTCGTTATGGCGACGATTTTAAACATAGTATGGAACAAGGTGGATGGGATTTATCTAAAGTTGATGAAAAAGAATTAGCAAAATCTCAAGCTACTTTGGTATTTGGACAGATGAATGAACCTCCTGGATCTCGTGCTCGCGTTGCTTTATCTGGACTAACAGTTGCTGAATATTTCCGTGATGGAGATAAAGATGATGCAAGCTCTGGTGGACGTGACGTTTTATTCTTCGTTGACAATATCTTCCGTTTTACGCAAGCAGGTTCAGAAGTATCGGCACTTTTAGGTCGTATGCCTTCAGCAGTAGGTTACCAACCAACATTGGCAACTGAGATGGGTCTGATGCAAGAAAGAATTACATCCACTAAAAAAGGCTCTATTACATCAGTACAAGCGGTATATGTACCTGCAGATGACTTGACGGATCCAGCGCCTGCAACTACTTTTGCCCATTTGGATGCAACAACAGTATTGAATCGTAAAATCGCGGAGTTGGGTATCTATCCAGCGGTAGATCCATTGGATTCTACTTCTAGGATTCTAAGTGTCGACGTTGTGGGCGAATTGCATTACAACACGGCTCAAAGAGTGAAAGAAACTTTACAACGTTATAAAGAATTGCAAGATATCATCGCCATCTTGGGTATGGATGAATTGAGTGAAGAAGATAAATTAGTAGTACATAGAGCACGTCGTGTTCAACGTTTCTTATCTCAACCTTTCCACGTTGCTGAACAGTTCACTGGTTTGAAAGGCGTTTTAGTTCCTATCGAAGAAACAATTCGTGGTTTCAATATGATTATGGATGGTGAAGTTGATGAGTATCCTGAAGCAGCATTTAACTTGGTGGGTACTATCGATGATGCTATTGCAAAAGGGAAAGACATGCTAGCAAAAGCCGTACAATAACAAGCAATTCGTAAGTAAAATATTATTCAGATGATAGTAGAAGTCTTAACACCAGAGAAAAAATTGTTTAGTGGCGAAGCGAAAGGCGTTCAATGCCCGGGTGTTACTGGATTATTCGAAGTTCTGGACAATCACGCTCCAATGATTGCGGCACTTGGTAATGGTAAAGTACTTATCAAAACTAACGAAGGTGTCAAAACCATCAGAATTTCAAGTGGCTTTATGGAATGTTTGCAGAATAAAGTAGTAGTCCTTGTAGAAGGTGGAGAAATTATAGATTCATTATAATTTAAGCTTAACTAGCTCAAATTTTCATATTAATGACTTCTTCATCAAAATTTATAGTTAATATTGAATTATGAATTTTCCAATAATGTTAAAAGAGTTAGCCAGAAAGTTTTTAGGATTCTGGACATACTACTTTAGATATCTTCCAAACCAGAATAAGTTCAACACCAATGCCGCAGGTTTACCACTAAAGCCTGGTATTTCAGCTGTAATTTCCGCCAGGAATGAAGAATACACCATTTCATTTTGCCTCAAAAGTTTAATAGGTTTTGCCGATCAAGTGACTTGTATTGACAACGGAAGTGATGATAGAACCCTTGAATTGATGTATCAGTTTCAAGCATCACATGGCGATAAAATCGAAGTAACAATTTTGAGTATGCCTGGTGCACTCTTAGGAGATTGCCGTCAAGCGGGTATAGATAATAGCAATTATCAGTGGCATTTACGTTGGGATGCAGACATGATGTGTAAATATTCGGGAGTGAATAATTGGGCTGAATTCAGAAAAAGAATCTTAGCTATCAAACAACCTACTGCTGTACAAATTCCATATATTAACTTGGTAGCTGATCTAGGTCATACTTCTAAAAGTAGTCCTGAAATTGGTAATGGTGAGTATTATTTATTATGGTTTAGTCAAGAAATCAAATACAGAGAATTTGGAAAGTTTGACGCTATTAAAATTCCTTTCTATTACAATAGATTGGTAGAAAAAGAAGCAAAAATTTATCACTGTGGCGGCTTAAAAAGCATCAATAATTTAATTTTTCGATTCTATTATTTTAGTTGGAGAGAAGCCGTAAATAAAAATCCTAATGATGAAAGCATCAAAGAAAATGCTGCTTTTACAGCAAAGTATAATTTAGAATATTTTGGCACCAACGATCCTCTTTCTGTAAAATTTAGATATTTGAGACAAGTAGTTTATCATTACAGAAAAATTGATTTGTCAAAGTATGAAGGATACCCAGAAGTGCTTCAAGAAGAAATTCAATCTGGAAGAGAGCGTTTTAAAGTGGTGTATGAAAATGGTAGACCAGCTTGGAGAACAGATAGTCAAGACATTGAAATGCTCAATTATAAACCTACTGCCGAAGATATCGCGTGGGATCCAGTTGCTTTCCTAAGAAAATTACTTTCTGAGGAAAGAATTGAAAAACTTTTGAAAGTATAGTTATATCCATATTGTAAAGTTTTTCTTCCATTCAACAAAGCTTGTCCACAACAAAATCTTTCTCTTGTGCAAGTAAATTAAGAGGATATGCTATAATATTATTCATAGAAGATAAAAGTTTAAAATCAAAGTTTGATTTGATAAAAAGTACTTTTAAGTAGCATTTTAATAACAAACTTCTCTTACTAAATCATTACTTTTGGGTAATAAATTTTCATTATGCATCCGAAGCACCTTTGTTTAATTGCTCTTTTTTTTTCTACTTTGTTTTCAGTAAACGCCCAAAAGTCAACTACCCCAAAATTAGTCATTGGTATTGTTGTCGATCAAATGCGCTGGGATTATTTATACAGATACCAGGAGAAGTATTGTGCCACAGGATTGAATAAATTATTGACAGATGGTTATGTCTGTCAAAACACTCAAATACCTTATGTGCCTACATATACAGCGCCAGGTCATACCTGTATTTACTCGGGATCTGTACCTGCAATCACAGGAATTATTGGTAATAATTGGTATGATAAAAATCTAAATAAAGTTATTTATTGTACAGATGATAAACAAGTAAAAACGGTGGGAGATAGCACCATGGCAGGATTGATGTCGCCAAAAAATTTATTGGTAACTACGATCACTGATGAACTTCGTTTGGCAACTAATTTTAAATCTAAAACAATTGGTATTGCCATTAAAGACAGAGGAGCTATTCTACCGGCAGGACATAGTGCCAACGGGGCTTATTGGTTTAGTGGAGCTTCAGGAAAATGGATTACCTCTACCTACTATAGAAGTGATTTACCTTCATGGGTGCAAGCAGAAAATACAAAAGTAGCCAGTGATAAAATGATGCAAAAAACTTGGCAAACAATACTAGAAATCGAAAAATATCATGAAAGTACTGAAGACAAAGTGCCTTGGGAAGCTTCTTACAGAGGCGAAGCGGAGCCTGTATTTGTACATCAGTTAGAAGCTGAATTGATGAAAAGTCCCGATCTATTGCGTGCCTTGCCTTATGGTAATACCATGACATTGGAAATGGCTGAAGCGGCCATCAAAGGAGAAGAAATGGGCACAGATGCAAGCACTGATTTTTTAACGGTGAGTCTTTCAAGCACTGATTATATTGGACATCAATTCGGCACTAATTCTATTGAAATTGAAGATACTTATTTGCGATTAGATAAAGATTTGTCTGCCTTCTTTTCTTTTTTAGAGGCCACTGTTGGCAAAGGAAATTATGTTTTATTTCTCACTGCAGATCATGGTGCAGCACATAATGCATCATTTTTGCAAACCCATAAAATTCCATCGGGAAATGAGCTCTCTGACAGTTTATCAAAAAAAGTATATGACTTTGTGGAAGCAGAATTTGGCAACAAAGATTTGATTAGTAGCATTATTAATCAACAAATTTACTTTAATGAAAAGTTGTTGAATGGCGACGCTGTGAAGACCAATGCACTCATTCAAAAACTGAGTCAATACCTCAAAACATTGGATGGGGTGGCTGATGTAATTGATCTCAAAAATGTTTCTAATACTACCCTCATTCAAGAATACAAAACAGCCCTCACAAATAGCTATAATGCCCAACGATCAGGGAACCTCTACATCAATTTACAACCCGGATGGATGGACGATTTTGCCAAAGGAACCACCCATGGATCTATTTATCGTTATGATACCCACATACCACTACTTTGGTTTGGTGCTGGTGTAAAAACGGGAACAGATTATCATCAAATTTTTATGACAGATATTGCTGCAACTATAGCGGCAATGTTGCATATTCAAGAACCTAATGGTTGTGTAGGAAAGCCTATTGATGGGCTCCTTTCAAAGTAGATAAAGTTTTTTAGTTCATCACTAAAACCATATTCGCTCTTACTGTTTCAATAAGCTTGCCTTTCAACATATTTGATGCATCCATCACCATTTGGAGATTACTAGGAAATGGCATAGGTCTACCTCCTATCTTTCTTCTACTCTCTTCACTTAGTGCTCTCGAATCACCAGATAATACCGCAAATAAATTGGTAAATACCAAATTTTTATTAAAGGGCACGCTTTGAATTTGTTGATTTGTACTTACATTAACAAGATCAAAAGTCCCTAATAATTGACCTTGCTTACTTTGGCTTGTTTCTCTTAAAACGCAACGCACCGTAGTATACTTTTTTGTTTTTATATCATTTCCTAATGAATCCTTTTTTACGTTACCTTTATTATCTAATTCATACTGCCAACCATCTTCAATGCTCTTTTCCTCGGGATACTCACGCTCTCTTAATTGTTCAGGGCTAATGTTTATATCCCTGATATTCATCACAATTGCATAGTCAAATTCAATATTCACCTTGTCTATTGTTGAATAATACTTAACCCAATTGCTATTGAATTGAGCGGCATCAATCTGTAATAAATTGCGTTCAAAATCTTTTGGAATCACCATGTTAGTATTGTTCTTATATTGAACCTGAACATAGTTTTGACCTTCATTGTAACATTCGTTCATCAATCCATCTACATTCTTAAAAGTAGAAAAGTAATTTTTAACTTCATTGAATTCTTGATATGCCTTACGGTAATCTTTTTTTAATTTAGTTTTCATTAACTCACTCGCATGTGCATACAGATACTCAGCCGCTTTCTTCTTTGCAGCAATTAATTCCTCATTCACATCAATTATTGGAATGTCAGCATTCCTGAATTCCTTCTTAATAAAAATAGGCAACAAAGGTTTTACCAACTTTTGATGTTTATCTATTATGGAGTATAGATCATAAATCTCCATCCAACAGTCTGGATTGCCACCTTGTTTTAAGTAGTTTATACGATCCATAGTTTTGTCAAAAGATTCCTTATAAGATTTTTCTAGAATCATGGCTTCTCTCCAATTATTGGGATTGCTTCTAAGTCTTGATGCGGAAGTATTAATGGCTGTTTCTAAATCACCTTGTTCGTAATAGAATTTGGAGTATGCACAAGAGCTAAGTCCAAGCACAAGCAAGATTGAAAGGTAAGCTACTAGTTGGAGAAATTTGAAATTTTTCATAAGGAAAGCTATTTAGATAAGGTACATTAAAAACGATGCCAAATTATAGAAAGCATATTTATTTTTACACAATTTATTATTTCAGCTGTTGAGATCTTCTACGAAATTTATCCGAAAAGTTGTATTATCAATCAATTACAGCATTTGTACTTTGGACTGACGTTATTTGGATTGAGTATAATTAGAAACTTGTTAAATTATTTTAAAAAAAATTTAGTTTTTTCGTTAACATATTTTTACCTTTGCATCGCATATTTTACAATACTATGACAAACTTTCTTCGAAGCATTACGAAACCAACGTTTCAAGTCAATAGGCACTTATCTCTAATAGCATTAACCATTCTTTTAAATTTATTCGCATTTTCAGCTTTTTCACAAGCTGCGAATATTGACATGGTCAAATGGAAAGCGGGTAAAGCGGCCTTTAAAAATAATTGTGCTAGCTGCCATAACCCCTTAGTGAAGGGTACAGGACCTGCATTGGCTGGTTCTCTTGAGAGATGGACGGCAGAAGGTAAGCACCAAGGTATCGATGGTAAAACATGGTTGTATCGTTGGATAAAAAATAATAATGAAGTAAGAGCTGCAGGTAATCCTCGTGGTCTAAAGATCTTTGGTGAATATGCTGGCGTTGCAATGAATGCTTTTCCTTCACTAACTGATGCAGATATTGATGGCATTTTGTTGTATGTAGATAACTCAGCAATGAATACAGAGGCAAAAGTTGAGCCTACCGCTGGTGGTAAAACAACAGAAGCAGATGCTGAATTTCCTACCTGGATTTTGTTTGTAATTATTGGCTTATTGATTGCAATGGTTTTTGCTCTCAATAGATTGTCTGGTTCTTTATACCGTCTTACCAAAGAATCTCAAGGGGAGTCAGTTCATCCATTCATCCCTTTTTATAAGAATAGAAGAATCATCATTCTTTGCGGAATAGTTGCTACGGTCTTTTTCTTTTATTTGTTAATTCAAAATGCAACAGCCTTAGGTCGTCAACAAGGATATCAGCCGGAGCAACCTATTAAATTCTCTCATGCTTTGCATGCAGGAAAACATCAAATAGATTGTCAGTATTGTCATAGTTCTGCCTCGAAATCAAAGCACGCCAATATCCCTTCCGTGAGTACATGTATGAATTGTCATAAGGTGGTTCAAAAGGGCCCTGTTTATGGAACGGAAGAAATTGCAAAAATCTATAAATACGCCGATTATAATATAGACACTAAAGTGTATGGCTCAAATCCAAAAGCTGTCGAATGGACAAGAATACATAATTTGCCTGATCACGTTTTCTTTAGTCATGCGCAACACGTTAAGGCTGGGGGTGTTAAATGCCAAACATGTCATGGTCCAGTGCAAGAAATGGAAGAAGTATATCAATATGCTCCTTTATCTATGGGCTGGTGTATTAATTGCCATCGTCAAACAGAAGTAAATTTTGATGGTAATAAGTACTATTCAATTTATGAAAAATATCATAAGGCGAAGGCTGAAGGTAAGATGAAGGGCGTAACTGTTGAAGATATTGGCGGTACGGAATGTCAAAAATGTCACTACTAATTTATTGTAAACGATTAATCTCTCATTGATAGATATGAAAGAAACAAAAATATGGAAAGGTCTTCCTGGTTTTGAAAACCAAATTGAAGAACAAGCAAATTCAAATGAATTTGCGGACAGTAGTGTTCCTGCTTTAGGTGGAATTACAGAAAGCATATCCACTGAGACAAATACAGGTCGAAGGGATTTCTTAAAGATGCTGGGCTTTAGTCTATCCGCTGCAGCATTGGCAAGTTGCAAAATGCCAATTAAAAAATCAATACCATACATCTTTAAACCTGAGGACATAACTCCAGGTATGGCTAATTACTATGCATCTTCTTATGTAGATGGAGGAGATTACATAAGTGTATTGGTGAAAACTCGTGAGGGTCGTCCAATAATGATTGAAGGAAACAAACAATCTTCATTGACTAATGGTGGAACAAGTTCCCAAGCAATAGCCTCTCTACTAAATCTATACAACACTGCTCGTTTTGCTGGTCCTAAAAAAGGAGGTGCCGATATCTCATGGGCATCGTTAGATACTGATATTTCTTCTCAACTTCAAAATATCTCAACTGCTTCTGGTCGAATTGTAATTTTAACTGGAACAATCATTAGCCCTACCACAAAAGCAGCAATTGCAGGTTTTAAATTAAAATATCCTACTGCTGAACATATACAATACGATGCAATTTCATATGATGGTATATTGAGCGCAAATGAGAAAACATTCGGACTTAGAGCAATTCCTAATTATCGTTTTGATCAAGCAGAACTAATTGTGAGTGTTGCCGCTGATTTTCTGGGAACTTGGATATCTCCACTTGAATATACTGCAGCTTATACTGCCAAGAGACAAGTAGATCCTAAAAATCCTACCATGTCAAGACATATTCAAATAGAATCTATGTTCACTTTGGCAGGTAGTAATGCAGACAAAAGAATTCCTGTTTCGGTTACAGAGGAAAGCCAGGCTGTAATTACGTTGTATAATCTTATTGCTAATAAGGCTGGTGTGGCTTCTGTTGAAAATGCAGGATTTTCTAACAAAGAAATAGATTCAGTTGCTAACGAGTTATGGAATGCTCGTGGAAAGTCAATGTTGCTTTGTGGCTTGAATGACGCAAATGTTCAAATATTGGTCAATGGGATCAATAATATGTTAGGTAATTATAACGCGACGATTCTTTGGGATAGACCTTCTTATCAGAAGCAAGGGAATGATACTGCGGTAGCTAATTTAGTGGCAAACATGTCAGGTGTAAAAGCGATACTAATGGCTGAATGTAATCCAGTATATAGTTTAGCAAATGGTGTAAAATTTGGCGCCGCCTTGAAAAATACGCTCAGTGTTTATCTAGGTGAGCGAAGAAACGAAACTTCTGAGAATTGTAAATATATTGCCCCAACACACAGCTGGTTAGAAAGTTGGAACGATGCTGAACCTAAGGCAGGAATAATTGGTACGACACAACCAAGCATCTCTCCCCTTTTTGATACTCGTCAATATGGTGAATCTATCTTGAAATGGTCAGGAAATAATGATTCATATTATGACTTTATGCATGCATATTGGGTAAGTACCATTCTACCTAGTCAAACCAAGTATGCAACAATAACTACACTTTGGGATAATACCATTCAGGATGGAGAAATTATTTGCAACGCACCAACAATTGCAGTTACTCCAAACTTCACTACAATGTCTGAGGCTTCTGCCAAAGTAAAATCTACAAGTGGGAAAAAAGGGAATTTTCAGTTAAAATTATATGAGAAAGTTTCAATAGGAAATGGTTTGAGCACTGATAATCCGTGGTTACAAGAGGTGCCAGACCCTTTAAGTAAGGTAACATGGGAGAATTATTTAGTAACAGGAATTTCTGATGAAAAATATTTTCATAATCCAGATCATAAAAAATTTAAAGTAGCGGAGGTTACTGTTGGCGTAAATAAATTCAAATTACCTGTTTATTGTATGCCAGGGATTCCTGAAGGCGTGTTTGCAATGTCATATGGCTATGGTAGAACAATCACCGCAAACGAAGAATTTCAGAGAGGATATAATGCTTATCAACTTTTGGGTACAGATTTATCAAATATAACGGTGACTTTAACAGGGGAAGAAGTTCCTTTGGCATGTACGCAAATTCATCATCTACTTACTCATCAAGGATTGGGAGGTATGAAGACTCGTCATATTATTAAAGAGACAACTTTAGCGGAGTACAAAAAAAATAAAGAATCTGGCAATGTTATAGGAGAGGAAGTGCCGCGTAAAGCATGGATAGAAGAACACTTAACAACATTATATCCTGGACATACTTATAATGGACATCATTGGAAAATGGTCATTGACTTAAATAGTTGTACTGGTTGTAATGCTTGTGTTGTTGCCTGTAATGCAGAAAATAACGTTCCAGTTGTTGGTAGAGACCAAGTTATTAGAAGTAGAGAAATGCATTGGTTGAGAATTGATAAGTACTATACAGGAGATGAAAATAATCCTCAGGTTACTTTCCAACCGATGATGTGCCAACATTGTGACAATGCACCTTGCGAGAACGTTTGTCCAGTTGCTGCTACAAATCACTCCACTGAGGGTATTAATCAAATGGCATATAATCGTTGTATCGGTACACGTTATTGCGCAAATAACTGCCCATACAAAGTAAGAAGATTCAATTGGTATGATTATGCTGGGAATGACTCTTTTGATAAAAAATACTATACCAATAATTACACGGATAGTTTAGGAATGCAAGAACCATTAGTTAGAATGGTGTTAAATCCTGATGTGACGGTAAGAAGTAGAGGTGTGATAGAGAAATGCAGTATGTGTACGCAAAGAATTCAGGCTGGTAAGTTGGAAGCGAAAAAAGTTGGTGAACCATTGAAAGATGGTGCCATAAGAACAGCATGTCAAAATGCTTGTCCGGCCAACGCGATACAATTTGGGGATTATAACAATAAAGAAAGTATTGTTGCAGATTTGATAGATCACAACGAACGTACGTTTGGTGTAATTGAGGAAATTCACACATTACCAAATGTGATGTACCTAACAAAAATTAGAAACAAAACTGCAATCGACGAATTTAATTTTACAGAATCCTTATTTGATTAATAAACTTTTTTAATTTAAGAATATGAGTGTTTACGAATCACCATTACGAGAAGCATTAATCCTCGGTGACGATAAAAATTATTCAAAAATCACCGATGATATAGTTAGAAATACTGAAGGCAAACCTCCTTTAAGATGGTGGATTGCTTTTGTGATTGCTTCAGCGACCGCTTTGTTTGGCGTTTTTTGCTTGGCATGGACAGTTTGGTATGGTATTGGCGTTTGGGGACTGAATAAAACAGTAGATTGGGCATGGGATATCACAAACTTTGTATGGTGGATTGGTATTGGACATGCGGGAACTTTAATTTCAGCAGTGCTTTTGCTTTTTCGTCAAAAGTGGAGAACTGGTATTAATAGAGCTGCTGAGGCTATGACAATCTTTGCGGTAATTTGTGCCGGTTTATTTCCTATATTTCACATGGGTAGAGTATGGATGGCATTTTTTATCTTCCCTTATCCAAATACAAGAGGTCCTTTATGGGTTAACTTTACCTCTCCACTTCTTTGGGACGTTTTTGCAATCTCAACTTATTTTACAGTGTCACTTTTATTTTGGTATTCTGGTCTTATGCCAGATTTTGCAACAATTAGAGATAGGGCAAAAACAGCGCGACGTAAAATGATATATAATGTGCTGAGCTTTGGCTGGATGGGTACTGCAAAACAATGGCAAAGATTTGAGTCCCTTTCATTGGTTTTAGCTGGACTGTCAACACCATTGGTACTTTCTGTACATACCATAGTTTCCTTTGACTTCGCAACTTCTGTTATACCAGGATGGCATACAACTATTTTTCCACCTTACTTTGTTGCAGGAGCTATTTTTTCAGGATTTGCTATGGTTCAAACATTGATGCTAATTACTAGAAAGTTGTTTAGTCTTGAAGATTATATCACAACTGCTCATCTAGAATCTATGAATAAGGTTATTGTCCTAACCGGATCTATTGTAGGAGTTGCCTATATTACTGAGTTAGTTATTGCATGGTACTCCGGATATTTATATGAGCAATATGCTTTCTATAATAGAGCACTGGGACCTTATAAATGGGCTTATATCTCGATGATGACTTGTAACGTGTTATCTCCACAGGTTTTTTGGTTTAAGAAAATTCGAACTAGTGTATTTTGGTCATTTGTGCTTTCAATTTTCGTAAACGTCGGAATGTGGTTTGAAAGATTCGTAATCATCGTGACTTCATTACATCGTGACTTCCTCCCTTCATCATGGAATTATTTTACACCAACATGGGTAGATATGGGAATATATGTGGGTACTATAGGGATATTCTTCACTTTATTTTTATTATTCGCGAGAACTTTCCCAGTGATAGCAATAGCAGAGGTAAAAGCAATTTTTAGATCATCATCAGAAGTTTCAAGAGCTCAGATGTCTGCACCTTTAGATTTCTCGGACGCACATCACGCTGATGATCATGGACATGCTGCTGGTGGAGCACATGCAAGCATTCAGCATAATAAAAATTTTAACGAACAATAGAATATAATAAATATGTCAGCATCATCATTAGATTATAATAAGTTTGTAGTTGGCCTTTATGACCATGAGGCAACCTTGCTGAAAGCAATTAAGAAAATTCGCTCCAATGGAGTTGAAATTCATGATGCTTTATCTCCTTTTCCTGTTCATGGAATAGATCCATTACTTGGTTTAAAGGAGTCTAGGATTCATACAGCTGGTTTTTTCTTCGGTATGACTGGAACTACAGTGGGATTAAGTTTGATAACATTCATTGCAAAGTTTAATTACCCAATGATTGTTGGCGGAAAACCTTATTGGGCAATTCCATCATATATACCTGTTATATTTGAGATGACAGTTCTTTATGCAGCAGTAGGAATGGTTTTAACTTATTTGATTCGGAATAAATTATGGCCGGGTCGTGTACCTAGAATTTTTGACAAAAGAACAACAGATCATTTATTCGCTTTGACTTTTGCAATAGATGAAAAAAGTGAGGCAGATATCAATAAGATTAAGTCCTTATTAAACGATACTGGAGCGATAGAAGTAAATACAAAGGAATTTCACGATACTGATGAACCATTAAGCTAAACTTATAGTATGAAAGAGAAATATTTTTATATAGTAGGAGTCTTCACAACAATCTTGTTGATAGTTTTCCTTATTATGCCAAAAGACAAAAGAAGTCCGGGTTGGGATTATATGCCTGATATGAGATATTCTAAAGCCTATGAGACCTTTTCAAGTGTAGATTTTTTCTATCAAAAAGAGAATGGTAAATTTGATACCATGTCTTCACGTCTCCCAGTTTTGGGAACAATACCAAGAGGATATATACCAGAAAGTATTGAGAATAAAACGGACGAAGGTTTTTTAAGGTCTTTTTGTTTTAAAAATGAACATCAAGGCTACAATCAGGATTCTGCTTTTCAGAAAAAATATATCGAGGCTGGAGAAGTATTGAAAAATCCTTTCAAACCTTCAGACGATATTCTTGCAGAAGGAAAGGAACTTTATGTGATTAACTGTCAAGTATGTCATGGTACGAAAGGTGGAGGTAATGGTCAAATCGTTGAATTACCAGATGGTTCTGATGGTCCCTATACTGCTCGTCCACCTGCGTATGAAACAAGACTTCCAACTATAAAAGACGGTCAAATGTTTTTCTCTATTTCATTTGGTAAAAATACGATGGGAGGATATGCTCCAATGTTGACACCAACTGAAAGATGGAAAGTTATACTATACATAAAAGATTTGGCAGGATTAAAAGAAGGAGCTAGCAGCATAGCTTCAGACACAGCAGCAAAAAAGGATATTGTCGCAGCGGTAGTAAAACCATAAATAAATAATATTAATATTTTTTAATAATGACAGAGCATTTTAAATTATCAGACAGAGCCAGAAACGTTTTTTTTGGAATGATTGCACTGGGTGTAGTTGGGATGATACTTACATTCTTTTTATATCCCGAAAATCATCATAGTCGATTTTGGTCGAACCTATTGTTGAACACCTATATGTTTACTGGCATTAGTTTAGTTGGTTTGTTTTTTGTAGCTGGTCATCAACAAGGTTGGGGTGGATGGATTACCGCCTTAAAGAGAGTTCCTGAGGCTATCGCTTCATTCATTTATGTGATTACTTTTTTTGGAGTGTTAATTATCATCGGTACATATTTAGATTGGCACAATTTATATGCGCATTGGAGTCAACATCAAGACGATCCTGCTATCAAGGGCAAGTCAGCTTTATTAAACAAAAACACATGGTCTGCTATTAATTTAATTTTTTATGGCCTTTGGGTGCTTTTGATTTTTTGGTATAGAAAAACTTCTCAAGATGAAGATAATGGAACAGTTTATGCATTAAATTTAAGAAAACTAAGAAAGATTGCAGCTATATTTTTGGTTGTGTTTGGAGTTTCTGAGTCTATTTTTTCTTGGACATTTGTAATGTCAATTGACCCGCATTGGTATTCTACATTGTTTGGTTGGTATAACTTCGCTAGCTACACTTGTGCTGGAATTGCATTTATGGTCTTAATTGTACTATACCTAAAAAGCAGAGGCTATCTTAAATTGGTAAACGAGAATCATTTACATGATTTAGGAACTTTTATGTTTGGGTTTACAGTATTTTGGATGTACCTATGGTTTTCTCAATTTATGTTGCAGTGGTATGCAAACGTTCCAGAAGATACTATTTTTTGGACAAAAAGATGGAATGTGGGATGGTTTAAATTCTGGTTCTATGCGGTACTAATACTAAACTTTCTAATTCCATTTTTGTTCTTGTTAGGTAGAGGAGCAAAGAGAAGAAACGGACGAATGGTGTTGATGGCTCTAGTTATTATTTGTGGTCACTATATGGATTTTTATAATCTTATCATGTACGAACCTAATGCTCTTGAACATGAACATAAGATGCATGAAGAAAAGAAAGAAGGAATGCTAAAAAAAGAAGGAGCTGTTTTGTATGCTAATGCTGAACACGGTACTAGCGATTCTAAAGTGGAGGAAAAGAAGGAAGGTAGTACTGAGCATAAAGCCGTTGGTGAAGAACATAAAGTTGGAGCGCACGAGGAACATGCAGCCACCCATCATGCTGGACTTGGATTCCCAGAAATTACTATGTTTATTGGATTTATTGGAATGTTCTTATTTTGGGTATTTTCTACATTAGGCAAAGGTTCCTTAGTACCAAAGAATGATGCTTATTTGAAGGAAAGCATGAATCACCACATTTAAAAAATAGATAACTATGACAACTATATTAGGACTTATTATTATTGTATGTATACTTCTTGTTATTTTTTACGTTGCAAGAACGGTAGAGCTTACAAAAGAATTGAAAGGAGAAGCAGATGATACCGAGTCGGCTAGCAATGCTCAAGGATATTTGATGTTCGGTTTTCTGATTGCTTTTTTTATTGGTATAGCTTGGAGTTCTGTTCATTTCCTACCAATGATGTTACCAGCTCCATCTTCAGTTCATGGCATAGAAATTGAGAAATTATTTAATATGACCTTGTTTTTTACAGGTATCGTATTCGTAGTTACTCATATTGTTCTATTCTGGTTCGTGTTTAGATACAGAGAGAAGAAAGGGGCTAAGGCGTATTATTTTTCGCATAGTAACATGCTTGAACTATTATGGACAGCAATTCCTGCTGTTGTAATGTTGGTGTTAGTGGTAAAAGGATTAGTCACTTGGCTGAGTATATTCCCAGATACAAAGACACTAGCCAAAGATACAATGGTCATCGAAGTAACTGCACAACAGTTTAAATGGAATATACGTTATCCTGGTGTTGATAAAGATTTTGGGTCTAGGAAAATTGATACAGCACATATTGGCATTGCAACTCCTGATTTTTGGTGGAAAAATGAATTGGGAATTGATTGGTCAGACAAAGCAAGTCACGATGATTTTTTTGCTGATACATTATATTTGGTAAAGAATAAACCAGTACTAATGAAGTTAGGTGCATTGGACGTTTTGCATAGTTTTTATCTTCCACATTTTAGAGTTAAAATGGATTGTGTACCGGGTGTGCCCACTACATTTTATTTCATACCAAATGAAACTACAGTTGAGAAACGAAAATTATTGAGTCAGTTGCCTGAATGGCAAAAAATAAATCCATTAACTGGTTTACAACGCTATGCGACTTTCAACTTTGAATTAGCATGTGCAGAGCTTTGCGGAAGGTCACACTATACCATGCAGAAGTATGTAGTGGTGGTAGAACAAGCAGAGTATGATGAATGGGTGAAAGCGCATATTCCAATTTACGTTGGAATTGAAAAGGCAAAGAATGCTGCTTCAGCAAAGCTTAATGGCACTGAAATGAACATATCAAATGATTCTACAATGGTAATTGTTGATTCTATGACTAAATCAAGAACAGATTCAAAAGAGGTAGCAGTAATATAATAAAAATTTTCAAAAAGGGATTTTCCAACATATAAATTAATTCACAGTTAATTATGGCAACAGAAGAAGTAGTAAACCTACACGCAGAAGCCCATCATGATGCACATGATGAACATCATGCAGAGACATTCTTAACAAAATATATATTTAGTCAGGATCATAAAATGATTGCTAAGCAGTTTTTATACACTGGTATGTTTTGGGCGATTGTTGGTGCGTTTTTATCTTTATTGTTTCGTCTACAGTTAGGATGGCCAGACACAGCTTTTCCTTTCTTAGAAACTATTTTAGGTAAATGGGCAGAAGGAGGTAAGATTAGTAATGATTTTTATTATGCATTGGTTACCATGCATGGTACTATCTTAGTTTTTTTCGTTCTCACAGCTGGCTTAAGCGGAACTTTTAGCAATTTGCTCATTCCTTATCAGGTTGGCGCAAGAGACATGGCTTCAGGATTTATAAATATGCTTTCCTACTGGTTTTTCGTTAGTTCAGGGGTTGTGATGTTCTGTTCTTTCTTTGTGCACACTGGTCCAGCTTCTGGAGGATGGACAGCTTACCCTCCAATTAATGGTATGAGAGATATTGCTATCAATAAAGGTTCAGGATTAGGCTTAGATTTATGGATTATCAGTATGGCCCTCTTTATCGTTTCAGTTTTGTTGGGTGGCTTAAATTATGTGGCAACCATCTTAAATCTTAGAACAAAAGGGATGACAATGTGGAGAATGCCACTGACTATTTGGGCATTTCTTTTTACTGCTATATTAGGTATCTTATCGTTTCCTGCGTTACTTGCAGCGGTAGTATTAATGAGCTTTGATAGACTTGCAGGAACTAGCTTTTATCTTTCAGATATTGTTGTGAATGGCCAACTACTTTCCCATCATGGAGGTTCACCAATTTTGTTTCAACATCTTTTTTGGTTCTTAGGTCACCCAGAGGTATATATTATTATTGTACCAGCCTTTGGTTTGGTAAGTGAAGTATTATCTGTTCATGCAAGAAAGCCAATTTTTGGCTACAGAGCAATGGTCTTTTCTTTGATGGCAATTACAGTGCTTGCTTTCTTAGTTTGGGCGCATCATATGTTTGTTACTGGTATGAATCCTTTTGCTGGTTCTATATTTGTGTTGTTTACCTTAATTATTGCTGTACCTTCTGCCGTGAAAGTTTTCAATTGGATAACAACTATTTGGAGAGGTAACCTAAGACTTAACCCCGCCATGTTATTTGCAATTGGTTTTGTATCAATGTTTATTTCCGGTGGTTTGACAGGAATTTTCTTAGGTAACTCTGCTATTGATATACCACTTCATGATACTTATTTTATTGTGGCTCACTTTCATATCGTAATGGGTGTGGCTGCATTCTTTGGTATGTTTGCCGGTGTTTATCATTGGTTTCCTAAAATGTTTGGTCGACATATGAATGACGCTATAGGTTATATACACTTCTATGGAACTTTGATTGGTGCTTATGCCATTTTCTTCCCAATGCACTTTATGACTGGAATTCCACGTCGTTATGCACGATTTGATAGTTTTGAATTTGCGAATAACTTTGCTGGGTTGAATAAGTTTATCAGTATAGTTGCGATGATTGTGTTTGTCTTACAATTAATGTTTGTTATAAATGTTGTATATAGTTCACTCAGAGGAAGAAGAATGAAGTCGATAAATCCATATGGTGCTACCACTTTGGAATGGACAACTCCTGTTGAGCACTTTCATGGTAACTGGCCAGGCGAAATTCCAGAGGTGCATAGATGGCCATACGATTATGCAATTAATGGTAAAGAATACATAACACAAATAACTCCTTTATCTGAAGATGAGGTGTCACATTCATAAGAGTATTATTTAATTAAATGCCAAATACAAAACACATTCAGTTAAACCTTCTGGATCTTGTCAGAAACAAGATGAAGGATTATTATATGTTGTTCAAAATTGGATTAAGTAACCTAGTTGTCTTCTCCGCAGTAATTGGCTATTTTGTTGGCGCAGCTCATTGGGATTTCTTCTCTGTGCTTATGATTATATTAAGTGGCTATATGATTACAGGAGCATCTAATGCAATCAACCAAATCATAGAAAAAGATATTGATAAATTGATGGATCGAACTGCGAATCGTCCCTTACCTACCGAAAGAATGCAATTGCTAGAAGCAATTTTGGTGACAGGTCTAGTTGCGGTGGGTGGCTTAGTCTTAATCACATTATATTTTAATCCAACAGCAGGCTTATTATCGGCTATTTCGTTGATTAGTTATGCTTTTATTTACACCCCTTTAAAAAGAATCAATTCTATAGCCGTATTTGTAGGTGCTATTCCAGGTGCTTTGCCACCTATTATTGGTTATGTAGCAGCAAATAATGGTCATATTAATCAATTTGCTATTTTGATATTTATGATTCAATTTATTTGGCAGTTTCCACATTTTTGGGCTATAGCTTGGTTAAAATTTGATGATTATAAAAAGGCGGGAATAATGCTTTTGCCGAGTAAAGAAGGGAAAAATCGATACACTGCTATGATGAATATTATCTACGTTATAGCATTAATATTTGCGGGATTTTTACCTTATGTATTTGGTTATGTAGGCATCAATGGAACCATTATTCTGACTATTAGTGGATTATTCTTTTTGGTACCCGCTGTTAGACTATATCTTACCCAAGATGATAAGGATGCAAAGAAACTTATGTTTGCTTCCTTCTTTTATTTACCAATAAGTTTATTTGTGCTTTTATTTGATAAAATTTAATAATTATGGCAGTAACATTGGAACAAAGACAACAAACGACCGACACAATAGGAATGCATCCTAAAAAATTTATGATGTTATTGGGTATGGTTTCCATGTGCATGTTGTTTGCAGCACTAACCAGCGCATTGAT
Organism: Chitinophaga pinensis; assembly: GCA_945872405.1. Lineage (GTDB taxonomy): Bacteria > Bacteroidota > Bacteroidia > Chitinophagales > CAMDFR01 > CAMDFR01. Next base: position 95,493 of record CAMBZT010000001.1, read on the forward strand.
TGTAAAAAAGGCAGACACTACCTCATGGAAGAACTTTGTATTACCCTCAAGTTTTCTTTATAGTACGGCAGTTGTTGTGCTTAGTAGCATTTTCTTACAAATTTCTTATGTTTTATACAAAAAAAACAATAAGTCGTATAAATTGATGATGCTTGTTACATTGCTTACTGCTGCTGTATTTTGTTTCTTGCAGTATAGTGGCTGGATGCAACTGACAAAAATTGGTGCACCACTTTCAGGTAATGTATCAGGCTCTTTTGTATACCTAGTGACAGGCTTCCATGTTGCGCATTTACTGGGCGGTATGGTGGTGCTTCTTATAACAACGCTTGTGCATATTCTTAGACCAAAACCAATCAACAAAAAGGGTGAGTTATTAGCCCTTGAATCAAAAATTAATTTTGAGGTATTGCTCATTTTTTGGCACTTTTTGGGTGCATTATGGATTTATCTTTATGTATTTTTGTTTATAATTTATAATTAATATATTCTTATGGAAACAGCTTCTATTAGTCAAAGCGAAAAGAGTCTATGGAATGGTGGTCATTCACCGTTTAGAATAGGCTATGGTAAAATCATGATGTGGTATTTTTTGATTAATGATACTTTTACTTTTGCTTCATTTTTGTTAGCATATGGCGCAGTAAGATACACTAACCTAGATATTTGGCCAGATGCTAGTAATGTGTTCAAGTCTGTTCCAATTCCTGGTTTGCATATTGAAAACGCACCTTTGGTATTTGTGAGTATTATGACCTTTATACTTATATTCTCTTCATGGACGATGGTTCGTGCCGTGCAGGAAGGATTTCAGATGAATAAAAATGGGGTTATCAAATGGTTGATACCTACCATTATTGGTGGAGCAATGTTTTTGGGATGTCAATATTTAGAGTGGTCGCATTTAATTGAAGAAGGCATGACCTTAACCAATTGTCCTTTTGGATTGACACATAATGGAGATCCTGTAAGTTTTGGCGCCCTATTCTTTTTGATTACTGGTTTTCATGGTCTGCATGTATTGTTTGGGGTTTGTTTAAATATTTGGTTATTGTATGAAACAGCGAATGGTACTTTTGAAAAGCGAGGACATTATGAAATGGTTGAAAAAGTAGGTTTGTTTTGGCATTTTGTCGACTTAGTTTGGGTATATGTATTCTTATTTTTCTACCTATTGGGCTAATTTCAAATAAAATTAATTAATAATAAGTAAATAACTATCATCATGGCACACGAACACGGTCATCCAATACCAGAAGCTGAATATAAAAAAGACGTTAGTTCAGTAATGAAAATGATTATTTTTTTGGGAATACTTACTGTGGTTGAAGTTGCATTTGCACTTGCCTGGAACAATATGGGAGGTCCAAAACGGCCTTTGAATATTATTCTAATTATTCTTAGCTTGGTAAAGGCTGTGTGTATTATGGGTGTTTTTATGCACGTAAGTCATGAAACAAAAGGTTTTAAGTATACTATTCTTATTCCCTTTACCTTTCTTATATGGGCAATTATTGCCTTTTTATGGGAGGGGAATTGTTGGCATAATTATCAATCTCTTATAAATTTCTTCTAAGCAATTATAAAATAAAAGAGTCCTGCTTGACAGGACTTTTTTTTACCTTTTTTGAACAAAGTACTTGCGATTTGAATTGTAGGTAGTAAAAGCATTAAAATGGCAATGAATAAAAAAATGGCAATATCTTCAGTAGTTGGAATAGTGATAGCTGTTCTGATTCCTTTGAGTGCGGTTCTATTCTTTAAGTACAAGGAACAAAGTAGAAATATAGTAGAGTTTCCTCAATCTTACTATCCAATTGGATGGGATACTGCAAGAGATGAAACAGGTAAAATACAATTGAGTAAGAAAGGAAAAGTGGTGATTGATACCTCTTATCATAGTGTTCCTTCTTTTCAGTTCAATTCTCAAGATGGCCAACTTTTTAAAAGTGAATCACTGAAAGGAAATCTATATGTGGCTGAGTTCTTTTTTGCTAGTTGTCCTGGTATCTGTCCAATTATGAACGGAAATATGCAAAGAGTACAGCAAGAGTTTTTAGGGGATGATAACGTAAAGATTATTTCTTTTTCCATCGACCCAGAGAGAGATTCGGTGAAAGCACTCAAACAATATGCAGATAAGATGAATGCCATTTCTGGAAAATGGTATTTTTTGACAGGAGACAAGCAAGCGATTTTTGATTTGGGCAAGCAAGGCTATAAATTGACGACACAGCAAGGCGATGGTGGATCAAAAGATTTTGAACATAGTGATAAAATGATTTTAATTGATGGCGATGGGCATATCAGAGGCTATTATAATGGGACTGATTCGGCAGCAGTAAAAGATATGATGGGTGATATGGTTTTGATATTAAGTAGAATGAGAAAATAGAAAGAGATGTTAGGAAAAGTAATAAAAAGAAATGATAGAGTAGCTTATTGGGTAATAGGAATTTTATCTGTAGTCGTATTTTTAGTAGTTGTTGCCTTGGGGAAATTTAAATTGTTGGACATAAAATTAGGATTTGATCCTCATATTTTTGCAACTATTAATGCCTATTTGAACACTTGTGTAACAGTTTTATTGGTTGCAGCCTTGTATTTTGTGAAACAAAAAGATTACAAAAACCATAGAAATACCATGTTGATTGCCATGGTCTTTTCGTCCTTGTTTTTAATCTCATATATTGCTCATCATCTTTTCACTATGGATACACATTACGGTGGCACAGGAATATTTAAGTATGTTTATTACTTTATTCTAATTACTCATATACCACTTGCAGCATTGATACTTCCGTTTATTTTGTTGTCTACCTATAGAGGATTAACGGCAGATTTTATAAAGCATAAAAAAATTGTACGAATCACTTTCCCCATTTGGTTATATGTTTCCATAACGGGTGTTTTGGTGTATGTTTTTATTTCACCTTATTACGTTTCGCATATCTAGAGTTGACTATGTGCTATAAAAATTTTGCAAAAGATACGTTTCGTATTTTTAATACTACTATTTTTGTCATGACAAAGGATGATACAAATGAGTGAAATTAAAACAGCAGAAAGATTACGTAAACCAGATTGGTTGAAAGTGCCAATACCTTCCGGATTAGATTATGTTGGTGTAAAGAAGGCTGTACATGAAAATAAATTACATACTATTTGTGAGAGCGGTGCCTGTCCAAACCAAGCAGAATGTTGGAGTGCTGGTACTGCCACCATCATGATACTTGGTAATATTTGTACAAGATCTTGCCAGTTTTGTAATGTTGCTACAGGAAAGCCAGAGGCGGTGGACATCGCAGAGCCTCACAGGGTAGCACAAAGTATCAAAACCATGGGTTTAAAACATGTTGTACTCACTTCTGTAGATCGAGATGATCTGATTGATGGAGGTTCAAAGATATGGGCGGCAACTATTAGAGCAATTAGAAAGCATGCATTAGGTGTTACTATTGAAACACTGATTCCAGATTTTCAAGGAAAACAGGAGCAATTGGATAGAATTATTGAGGTGAAACCAGAAATTGTATCACATAATATTGAGACGGTGAAACGATTGACCCGAGAAGTACGTGTGCAGGCTAGATACGAGAGAAGTATGGAAGTACTAGCCTATCTGAAAAAGGGAGGTATTGCAAAAACGAAAAGCGGTTTGATGTTGGGAATGGGGGAAACTGAGGAGGAGATTATGGAAACGCTATATGATTTAAGAAATACAGGTGTTGAAATACTGACCATGGGACAATATCTTCAGCCGACTAGAAAACATCTACTAGTGCATCGATATGTGCACCCTGATGAATTTGCTAAGTACAAAGAGTTAGCATTATCCATTGGTTTTACGTATGTTGAGAGTGGTCCTTTAGTTCGTTCGTCCTATCATGCTGAGAAGCATATTTGATTTTTTCCTGCATTCTTAATAAGTAAGACTCTTTTTTTAGAGAATATAGATTGTGTCTATCAATTTAACATCATCAATAGATTTTGCGTGCCGGACTGGCATCGGTACCATGTACCGAAGAAGGCCGGACGATGGCTTTTGGCTGTTTTAAGCCATTGACACGCCCTAATTCTTAAGAAGAGTTTTCTGTAAAATGCTTAGCATCATTAAAAAAATATGCTTCTACTTTATTTTTTGTTATATTTGAAATAACTAATCAAAACATAGTCAAATGAAAAAACTTAACAATTTATTAATCTTCTTTACTTTCCTGAGTACCTTTTTGCTTTGTTCAAATCGTCTTGCTGCAACAGTTTGTGGGATAGACACCGTAAGATTTACCATGGAAAAAGCGACAGGATATGGGTCTATTGGCATAAATAATTTCAGTTCAGCAACTGCCTTGGCTCAATATTATACAGCACCACAAGCCATTACTATTTATGGTTTTGATTTTTATGGTAGCTCAGAGGTATTGCCAATAATGGCAATAAATGCATACGTATATAGGGCTGGAGCGGATTCATTACCTACTGGGGCTCCTTTGGCTAGTGTTACTATTTTGGTTGACTCTAGTACAGATGCAAATTTGAATCAAGTCGTTTTTTCGACGCCTTTGACAGTTACTTTTCCTTACCTATTAGTTGTTTCGAATCCATCGCCAGATAATTTTGCCATCTACTCTAACGATTGGTTGGTAGGTGACGGGGCTTTTGATAACTTATCTTCAGCGCTTTTGGGCACTGATTGGTATCCTGCTTCTGGATTATCTGTTGGAGGCGCTGCATACAATGCAGATGCGATTTTTAACCCTTATGTCTCCTATACTATTGTAGCAAATGATAGCATTACACCAGTGCCATATTGCAGTGGTAGTATGGCCACAGTAACAGATCGATCATCTGCCATACTTCATGACCCAATTTATAGCGTCGCTGCTTTCTATAATGTAGATAGTCTTCAGTTTACTTATGACATTACTGGTTTCCCTACTATTTATGATGATAATTTTTCATTTACAGTACCAGCTGTTGGTACTTATTCGGTGGTGCAGACTGATACGATGTTTGCTTGGACAAATATCTGCGTAGCTTCAATAACAAAAAGTTTTACGGTAACCACGGCCCCTGCAACACCATCCTCTATTAGTGGTCCAGTAACCATGTGTTCTGGTGGCGCTGCCACTTATCATACCACCCCTGTTGCTTATGCGACTTCTTATGTTTGGACTTTGCCTTCGGGATGGACAGGCACTAGTACATATGATTCTATCACTGTGATTGCAAGTTCGAGTAGTGGATATATTACTGTTTTTGCAAGAAATGGATGTGGAAACAGTGGGGTGATAACCTTGTCTGTTTTTTCAGCTGGTACAATAGCTATACCAGGAGTGATTACTGGGGTGACGGATCCATGTGCAGGAACTTCTGAAATGTATTATGTTGCACCAGTTTTTGGCGCTAGTTCTTATGCTTGGACCTTACCAGCTGGATGGACGGGAACTAGCACTACAGATACTATTTATGCCACGGCAGGTACTGGCTCCGGTAATATTGGTGTTTCTGCCGTAAGCATTGCATGTGGTCGTTCGGCACCAAGTACATTAATGCTGACACCGAGAAATGTTCCAAATGTAAGTGCAGCTACCATTTTTGTGCCGACACCAGTATGTTCTGGTACTTCTTACCTGATGATAGCTTTAGGGGTGAGTGGCGCTTTAAGTTATACTTGGAGTTTACCAAGTGGTTGGATAGGCAGTAGCTCAGACGATTCGATGCTTGCCACTGCCGGAACGACGAGTGGCTATGTGATACTTTCTGCCACCAATCTATGTGGCACTAGTGCATTAGATTCGACAGCCGTTGTTTCTATTTCACCCCCTCCCGCTCCAGGAACGATTTCAGGCGATAATACACCCTGTTTTAATGGGGCCGCAGATTACTCAATTGTAGCAGTAGCAGGTGCCACCTCTTATACTTGGACATTACCAGTTGGATGGAGTGGCTCGAGTGCTACAGTCGCAATAAATGCGACCAACAATAGTTCATCTGGTGTGATATCCGTTACAGCAAGCAATGTTTGTGGCAGCAGTAGTGCCTCTACCTTATCAGTTAATCCAGCTGCCTCCGGTATTACAGGTACCATCACGCCAACAAATGCCTCATCCGCTGGTGCGGGTGATGGATCCATTACCATCACTGGAACCACTGGAGGTACGGCACCTTATCAATATGCTATTGACAGTGTTACTTTTCAATCAACTCCATACTTCGGTGCGCTTTTGCCAGGAACTTATATCATTACCATCAGAGATACCAATGGATGTTTGAGCAGTCTATCTGTAGATGTTTCATTTAATACTAGTATAATAACAATTGAGAAGATGCAATTGCTACATATTTTCCCGAATCCTGCCAATACTTTTATCACAATGGATGTAAGGTTCAGTCAATTGATTGGGGTTATAGAAGTTTCTGTTCTTGATTTAGTAGGCAATAAACTTATTAAAGAACATTATTCGAATCTGAGTATATTAAATAAAACAATTGATTTGTCAAGGCTTTCATCAGGTAGTTATATTATCAGAATTAATGCCGATAAGGAAGTGTATACAGAGAAATTTAGCATCATTAAATAAAAGGATAGAAGAGACTTAACCAAGATTACTAATGAGTAAACTAGGTTAAAAGAAAAAACGCATTTCAACTATTGTTGCAATGCGTTTTTTTATGCGATTATAGAAGTACTAATGAATTCTTTTTAACTCAATATCTTCATCATGCGATAAAATCAAAGGAAGTGTTTCAACAGTGACATGTGTTAAATCTAAACCGAATGCTTTTTCTTCAGATAGAGAAAACTTTTTCAGCCAGAAATACATGTACATTATAATACGATCGAAAAATTCTAACTGATAGGGGTCTGATAATAATTTTTCAATCACAATAAATCTGAAGTCACCATCAACGTTATGTTTTCTAAGAGAAGGATGTCGACTTACGATATCAATTTCGTTGTTTTCTACCAATTTCTCGATTACCTCATGAAACAAGAAATTTATTCTAGGTTGTTCACGGAATCCTAGTTTGAAGTCCATTCGATATAGTACCCCTGGAATTAGAATTTCTAACTTATACTCTCTGTTGTAGGGCACTTCCAAGGTATCAACGTGCACTAACCAATACACATCAGCGCGCTTTGGTTTCTGATTGATGATGCTATAAATATTTTTCGCTTCTATTTCTGTAGAATAATTTGCACTCGTCAGATAGACTAGATTAGAGGCATATTTTGGCACCGTTTCGTCCATGCTTAAATCCTTGAGCACATCATAATATTCTTCAATAGGTAAGAAACGCACATATCTATTTTTTACTTTTCGAGCTCGATGCCAGGTATACATCACCAGGAATAAAATACTTCCAATCATGATGGTAAACCAGCCACCATCGGCAATCTTATGTATGTTACCAATAAAAAAGATTATTTCGATTCCTAAGAAAATGGTCGTAAATAATGCCACAAAAAATTTGTTTACTTTTCTTGATACTAGAAAGATGCTCATTAAAACAGTTGTCATCAACATGCAGATGGTGATAGATAATCCGTATGCGGCTTCCATTCTACCTGATTCTTCAAAATGCCAAACCACTACGATACATCCAAACATCAATAACCAATTGATACCAGGAGCATAGATTTGACCTCTTTGTTCTGAAGGGAATTGAAGTTTTACTTTTGGCCATAAATTCAATCGCATTGCCTCACTGATGAGCGTGAAAGAGCCAGTGATTAATGCTTGACTGGCAATAATAGCAGCCATGGTGGCAATAATAATACCTGGTATTAAAAACCATTTAGGCATGATAGAGTAAAATGGATTCTCTGTAAATGTGCGTCCTACATAATGTAACAGAAAGGCGCCTTGACCCATATAATTTAAAACAAGCATTGTTTTTACAAAAATCCAGCTGATTCTGATATTACTTTTACCACAATGTCCAAGGTCTGAATACAAAGCTTCGGCTCCGGTGGTACAAAGAAACACAGCACCTAGAATGGCGAACCAAGAAGGGTTAGAAATAAGTAGTGTGGCAGCATACATTGGATTCAATGCTTTTAGCACAATCGGATCCTGAATAATCTGAAACAAACCGAGTAGGCCCAACATGCTAAACCAAACAAGCATTATAGGACCGAAAAGTTTGCCAATTGTTTTGGTACCAAATTGTTGAATAACAAATAGAAGCACAATTATAGCAATCACAATTGGAATAGTAGGAAGATTAGGCACTTTTATAAGTAAGCCTTCTATTGCAGAAGCTACAGAAATTGGTGGCGTAATAATTCCATCTGCTAATAAGGCACAACCACCAATAATAGCTGGCAAGAGCAACCATTTTCCTTTTCTTCGCACCAAGGAAAAGAGAGAAAAAATACCACCCTCACCTCTGTTGTCTGCATTTAATGTAATCCATACATACTTTATGGTTGTTTGTAGTGTAAGTGTCCAGAATACACAAGAAATAGCTCCTAGTATTAAATTTTCGCTAATCGTTAGTCCATTAATAATGGCCTTAAAAACATATAATGGCGAAGTTCCAATGTCTCCATAAATAATACCTAAGGTGATTAACAAGCCACCAGTAGTGACTTTATTAAAATGACCGTTATTTTTATCTTTACTCATGATGATGATGTATTATAAGCGGGGGCAAAAGTAGGTAATAGTTTAGGACAGACTACTATAAATTAAAAATAAAAAGAATAAAAAATAAAGGTAAAGGATTGCTGAATTTTAAAACAAAAAATTGTTCGCAATACTATGAACATGTAGTCTTTATTCTACGTATAGCACCAATCCCTTTAAATACTCACCTTCTGGATGATAGATAGAGATGGGGTGATCTTCTGGTTGATGAACTTGATGTAAAATCTTTACAGTTCTGCCACTTTGTGCTGCAGCAGTAAATACAGCTCTTCTGAAATCATCCTTTGTAACGACTTGTGAACAAGAAAAGGTAAAAAGAATTCCTCCCTTGTTTAACGCTTCAAAGCCCTTTTTGTTAAGTCTGGCATAGCCTTTCAAAGCATTATCTAAAGCGCTGTTATGTTTAGCATAAGCGGGAGGGTCTAATATAATCACATCATATTTTTCAGTGTCATGGGTAAGAAATGCCCCTACATCATTTCCAACAGAAAGGTGTTTGTCTGTATGACCAAAATTCAATTCAATGTTTTTATCCACCAAGGCGATGGCTTTGGCCGATGAATCTACACTGGTTACATGCGTCGCTCCCGCTTGTAATGCAAAGACAGAGAAGCCACCTGAATAGCAGAATGTATTTAATACCTTTTTGCCTTTCACATATTGTTGTAACAGTTTTCTATTCTCACGTTGGTCGATGAAGAAACCAGTTTTTTGTCCGTCAACCGGCTCAATCTGAAATCGATGGCCGTATTCGAGTACTTCGCTATTATCTGTTTCTCCATAAAGAAAGCCATTTTTAGCCGTCGTATCTGCTTTAAAAGGAATGGTGCCTTCGCTTTTGTCATAGATGCTATGCACCTTTTCTCCTAGTATTTTTACCAGTGCATCCGCAATTATTTGTCGGGCAATATACATTCCAACACTATGACATTGCATCACTACAAGCCCGTTATAATAATCAATTATTAATCCAGGAAGTCCATCGCCTTCGCCATGCACTAATCTGTAAACATTGGTATCTAGTCTCTCTGTTAATCCACAAATTTCTCTGGTTTTTATTGCTGCAGACAATTTTTGATGCCAAAATTCAGCATCTATCGCCACCTCTTCAAAACTTAAAATGCGCAAGGCAAGAGAGCTTTTTTGATAATGTCCCATGGCAATAAATCGACCTTCATGGTTTTCTAAGCGCACGGTATCACCTTCATCGACATTGCCTTTTATCTGGCCAATAGCCCCTGAAAATATCCATGGGTGCTTTCTTTCAATCGATTTCTCTTTTCCTTTCTTTAGTTGTAAAATAGTCATTTATGTAAGTCGTTTCATTTGTAAAAGTAGAGGTTTAGAAACTTAGATGAAGATGAATCGTACTTGAACTTTGTCAGTAAGAAGTGAGACTGTTGTCAAAAATATACAATGCTGTATAAGCTGTGTTCGGGCTCCACTAGAAAATACGTAATTTTGTATTCCCTTTTATTACTAAATCGAATTATAACACACTTATGACTAAAGTACTATCGCTTTTTATCTGTCTCCTT
>CAMBZT010000002.1 GCA_945872405.1 Chitinophaga pinensis
TTTTTTTTGTATAAATGTCCAGTCTAATAATTATTTTTAACTTTTCTATCTTTTCAAATACCACGCTACAAAAGGCTAGAAGATAATATTGAGCGTCTACTGAATATGTTTCATTTCTTCTCTAATCGTCAACTTTGGTAATTGATTTGCAATGATGAATTGCTTCACAGACTTGGCATCTATGTATGCATATTCTCCCAAAGCTTTCTGAATAAAAAATTCTTTGCTGTCTGCATTCAATAAACAACAATAGGTACATAATCGATCAAAATCAGTTCTTTGCTTCCATTTCATTTGATGTAAAATAGCCACCCTTCTTATCCACATATTTTTGTTAACGGCCCATTTGTCAATAGTTTTTGACAATCTTGCATCTTGGGCTACTATAAAACCTACCAAATGGGGACCCATGGTGTCTATACTATCCCACCAGGAACTTTGTTCAATAATCGACTTCACTAATGCTAAATCACTTGATACTAAAGTTTTCTTTTTCTAGACATAATCTAAATTTTACAATGAATCAATTTGGTTTTCTCTTTCTTCAGCAATCCGTGTCAAGTCTAGTTGATTAAAATTACTCTTAACAAAGTTACACCAATGGCAGCTTTCGTCGTTACAGCCTTTATCAAATTCCATATTCATAATCTGTTTATACGAGGTACTTATCTGATTTTTTACTATTCGGATATCGTCATCATTAATTACAATTTTTTCATTGCAGAATTCTCCAGTTTTCCTATCGGGCTCCACAAATTGAAAAACCGTAGAAATTATTTTCCAATTTTTATCTTTGTAATTATCAATTAAAATTCTGTAGAAGACGGCTTGTCGCCAATAGTCACCACCATATTCTTCTTCAAAACTGGGGTTTTCGGGGTCTTTGTAAATATCCGCAGGCTTATTAAACTTTTTCTTTGCATTCTCATACTTTCCCGTTTTATAGTCTACCACACTACCATTAGTTCCGTCAAATTCTATTTTATCAAGTACTCCTTTAATGGGAACGCCATCCACCACTACATTATTGATTCTTCTTTCTAAAGCTACAATTTTTTTCCACCCACCGATATTCCCTTCATAATATTTAGGCAGAAATACTTTTCCGTAAGCCAATTTTTGTTCATACTCTACCTCTGTAAAACCATCCATTCTTTTTTTCATTTCTCTTACAAAAAGATTCACTAATTCTTCAGGTGTACCGAATTCATTGGTTTCTGTCATATTCAAAAAGAAAAAGTAAATGGCCTCATGCACTGCAGAACCGAATTCCATAGATGCCTTTTTTGCGGATGGAATACGAAGGATAATATTAAAATAAAAACCCAGTGGACATCTCAAGTAGTTATTTAAGTTGGTAACGCTCAATTGATATTTCTCTAAAATTATTGCTACAGCTGCTTTATCAATCAAAGGCAGTATAGAACCCGGTACTTCCGTTTTACTCATAATAATTGTCTCTACCAATAACGCCGCATCTAATACTTGGTGCTTCGAAACTACATCAGCAAACTCTTGCAACTCTGAAACATAAACGCATTTTTCTTTCTCTTTCCCCTTGTTATTTTTAACAGCATAGCTGATGAATAGCTCTCGCTTCGCTCTCGTCATGGCAACATAAAACAGACGGCGCTCTTCTTCACCCTCATCGCCTTCATGCTTTTGCTGAAGCAAATTATCTGGGAAAGAGAACGTTCTATTGACAGAAGATTTTTTCCAATTGTCATCATCACATCCAATGATGTATACTTTATCAAACTCCAATCCTTTGGCTGAATGAACGGTAATAAATTGTACCCCCTCCTTTTTGCCAATACTTTTATTTACTTCAAGCCGAATATTGTTTTCTTTCATCAAACGAATAGTGGTCAATAAATCTTTTATTTTTGTACTCGGTTTTTTACCCGTCTCTTCCTTGATAAAATCGAATAAAGTATTCAACTCTTGCAATAAATCTACCCTATCTGCATGATTCATGACATATGAAAGAACGCCACCTTTGGTCAACATATTTTCAAAAAGTCCCTGCAATGTATAATTATATATCCCTCGGATACAATCTTCCAAAAAGACAGAAACTTTTTTAGCCGCAAATAAAGATTCGTTTCTCGCTTCAGTATCAAATAAAGTCGCATTTTGAGTTGGAATTTTTAACTCATTCAAGTAGGATCTTATATTCTTAAATTCGTTATCAGTTCTAATGTGCAGGGCAATTTTCCCAATTTCAAATGCATTAGTATCAAAAAAGTCGAAATGCAATATCTCGTATAACAAATCTTCTTTGCTAAATGGAAATCTAATTTCTCCTTCGATGTATTCCAATATTTTCAATAACTTATTCGTAAAAATCGTATCAAGGATATTGTATTTACGTTTGATTTGAAAGGGAATATTTTTGACCGTCAAATATTTTGTAATCTCCTCGCATTGCTTGTGATTTCTGTATAATATCGCTGTTTCATTGAGTGATTCTTTCTTAGTCCAGGCCATCTCAATTTGATTTGCTATATATACCCACTCATGCAGATCATTGTCAAAACTATATATAGTAGGCAGTGTAGCAAGCGTGGCCACCTCTTTATTTTGTGCTATCAAATTTTTTGTCAAGGTGGTATCATGATTGACCAATCGCTCCTTATTTTGTTCTATCAATGTTTTTGAGGCATCGAGAATCACTTGCGAGGAGCGGTAATTTTCTGTCAATACTATTTGTTTGGTCTCTGGAAAGTGCTTTGTATAATCTAAAATATTATCAATACTTGCTCCTTGAAATCTATAAATAGACTGATCGTCGTCACCCACAACAAAGACATTGGGCTCGTTCCAAAAACTAACCAATTCTAGCAATATTTCATTTTGAGATCCATTCGTGTCTTGATACTCATCTACGAGTATGTACAAATATTTTTCTTGATAGCGTCTTAATAAATTTTCATTGGTTTTGAAAGCTTGCAACACCCATAGAATCATGTCGTGATAATCATATCTTCCTCGCGCTTGCATCAATTTTTCAAATGTCGCAAAGGCTGAAACCGCCGCCTTTAACTCCTTCATTTTACTTTCCTCTTTTGCAATATCATTTACTTTTACATCACCTACTGCAATATTCTTTTTTGCATTAGCACGCTTATATTGAAAGGCTTCTCTAGTAGGTAATTCCAGTAAAAACTCATCTATTTTTTGATGAATCATCTCTGCAGAAAAATGCTCGGCCTTCATAATATCAAACAATTGAGACAATCGATAGGAATCATAGTACACATCACCCGTCCAACGTTTCAATGGACTATCCTTTTCAAAACCATCAATAAGTTCATGAATCAATTCTATCTTTTCTAAATCGGAGATTGCATCTAATTCTTTGGTACCAAAGAGTTCGATATTTTCTTTGATAATACTATTACAGAAACTATGAAAGGTGTGAATAGAAATTCTATAGGCATCTGGACCTATGAATTCTACCAATCTTTGGCGCATGGCAATGGTACCCGCATCGGTATAGGTCAAGCATAAAATATTTTCTGGATTGCTATCGGTTTGCTGCAGAATATAACCAATTCGTGCTGCGAGTATCTGAGTTTTACCCGTCCCTGGGCCTGCCAATACAAGCACGGGGCCTTCTGTTGTTTCAACTGCTTCTCTTTGCTGTTGATTTAATTTTTTAAGTTGTGTCTCAAAGATGTCATTAAAATTAGGTACCATGATCAAAAATAGTTGATTTATAGTACAAATTTAGATTATCAGAACGCAGTGTACTTGCTTTTTGCTTACAAAGAAAAAATAAGTCATAGTTGCATCGTCTATAGAAACGAGCTCAGAAGATGTGGAGTCATATCTATTTCTTCTTAGGCAGTAGCTCAGTAGCTTTTGAAGTCTTTGGTTTTTTAGGTGCCGTTTTACTCAAAGTGTCTTGCTTCTTAGGTGCTGCCTTGATCGCCTTTTTTATTGGTGCTTTGGAAACAGCCACCTTAGGATTAATAGCTTTCTTAGTAGGAACTGCCTTACTCTTCGTTTCTTTTTTCTTTGGGCTGCCACTTACTTTTTTAACCTCTAGCACTGTGTTTGTGTCCTTGTTTTCTTTTGTTTCCTTTTTGTTAACTTTCCGTAGCTTCTTTTTAATTTCATTCCACTCATCAAGCAAAATTACAATACCAGACTTCTTACCTTTCTCGTTATAAATAAACTGCTTTTTCATAAATCATTAATTTAAGTTACAAACTAAAAGCATTAATGTTATCGATATATTACCAATCAAACAAATGAACATTAGACAATGTTAACTAAATGTTAATTTTTTTTGCCACTTTGTGTGCAATTTCGAAACTATTAAAACATTTACTACCTATAATTTTCTAACACTTCGTCTACAGCTTTAACCACTTTTCTTCTTCCACTCATTGTAATTAGCAAAACCAATATGCCACCTATAGTTGTAACAACAATTCAATAGGATCTTCTCCCAACAATAGTTTGTGAGGATTCTCTAACAAATCTTTTACATGTACTAGAAAAGAAACTGATTCTTTACCATCGATAATTCTATGGTCATAACTTAATGCAACATACATCATCGAACGAATTTCTATCTTACCATTGATAACTACAGCACGATCTTGAAACTTATGCATACCCAGTATCGCAGACTGTGGTGGATTGATAATTGGTGTGCTCATCAACGAACCGAATACACCACCATTAGTAATGGTAAAGGTACCACCTGTCATATCATCCATACTCAATTTACCATCTCTGCCCTTGATTGCTAATTCTTTAACCGACTTCTCAATACCAGCCATAGTAAGACTTTCAGCATTTCTAATCACTGGCACCACCAATCCTTTTGGAGTACTTACTGCAATAGAAATATCTGCATAATCGTGATACACCAAAGCTTCATCTTCTATACAACCATTCACTGCTGGGAACTTCATCAAAGCTAATGCACAAGCTTTTGTAAAAAAAGACATAAAGCCCAAACCAATACCATGCTTCTCTTTAAACTTATCACCATACTTCGCTCTCAAAGCAATCATCGCACTACAATCTACTTCATTAAATGTGGTCAACATGGCAGTAGAATTTTTTGCAAATACCAATCGTTCAGAAATTGTTTTTCGTAAACGACTCATTTTTTCTGTTCTTTGCTCTCTCGAAAAAGCTGCAGTATTTGTTGCTTGGGCTGCGATAGAACCATTGGCAGCTGTACCATTGGCAATGGCTTGCAAAACATCTGTTTTGGTGATTCTTCCTTTATGACCACTCCCATTCACTTTGCTAGCATCAATATTCCTTTCTGTGATCAACTTCGCTGTTGCTGGACCAGCAGTACCTGTGGCATAGCTCTTTTCTGCAATTAATGTTTGAGATGCTGCCACTACTTCTTTAGCGGCTTCTTTTACCTCAACTTTCTTTTCTATAACTGGTGCTGAATCCACTGGTGCATTCGCACCTGTATCAATATAAGCAATCAATGCACCTACTTTAATATCATCACCTTCATTGGCAATCAATGTAATGCTTCCGGACTTTTCAGCATATAATTCCTGACCCGCTTTCTCCGTTTCGATTTCACAAATTACTTGATCCATCTTTACATAATCACCTGATTTTACCAACCACTTAGATAAAGTTACTTCTGTGATTGATTCTGCTACATTTGGTATTTTTACTTCTAAATTCATTTTGGTTTTGATTTTATAATTTTGCCTAGAACATCCCGCCGATCTATGATTTAGGAAAACGATTTAGTTAAAATTTCCTCCAATTCTTTCAGATGTTGCTTTTTAAAACCCGTAGCTGGAGAAGCACTTGGCTTACGCGACACATACGTGATTGGATAAAGTTCTCCAAGATTACACATCACAAAGCAAAGCGCTCCCATATTGGCGGGCTCTTCTTGTACCCAAGTTAATGTGGCTCCTTTATACTTTTTTACAATGGCCTCAATTTGCTTATAAGCTAATGGATACAACTGTTCTAATCTCACAATTGCTACATCATCATGTTTCCCTTCGCTTTGTCGTTTAACTAAATCTACATATAAACGTCCGGAACAAAGCAATATTTTTCTTACTTTCTTTCCTACTTTTTCATCATCGATCACTTCTTTAAATCCTCCTTCAAAAATTTTATCAATAGGATCAGAAACACCTCTCAACAATGATTTTGGGGACATTACTATCAATGGTTTTCTAAAGTTCCATGCCTGTTGACGACGAATGGCATGAAAGAAATTGGCAGGTGAGGTAATATTCACCACCACCAAATTTAATTCTGCACACAATTGCAAATATCTTTCTAAACGAGCACTTGAATGTTCAGGTCCTTGTCCTTCATAACCATGTGGTAAAAGCATTACAAGCCCACTCATTCTGTTCCACTTACTTTCTGCAGAGGCAATAAATTGATCTATAATCACCTGGCAAGTATTAGCAAAATCTCCGAATTGCGCTTCCCATATCACTTGTGTATGTGGGTTGCTCAAAGAATATCCATAATCAAATCCTAAAACACCATACTCACTTAAATGAGAATTATAAATCATAAACTGACCTTGCTTTTCAGCGAGCATGCTTAATCTATTGTGTTCTACGTTTGTGTTTTCATCGAATATACATGCGTGTCGATGTGAGAAAGTTCCTCGCTTTACATCTTCACCGCTTAGTCGAATATTTTTTCCATCCAATAAAATAGAGCTATATGCCATCAACTCAGCTGCCGCCCAATCAATCGACTTATTCTCCTGCATCATCAATCGTCTTTCTTTCAAATAGGTGTCCACTTTCTTTAAAGGAGTAAATCCTTCGGGCACTTTACAAAGCCCTTCAATGATAAGTTTCGCAGTCTTTTTGTCAATGGCGGTGACGGGACTTTTTTCAAAATCTTCTTGCGTTGCCTTTATAAGTTTTTGCCATTCTTTTTTAAGGGGTTGCATCACATAAGGTAAAGGTTTTTCTTTTACCATGTCCAACCTGCGTTGTAACTCTGCCCAAAATTCATCATCCAGTCTTTTTGCCACTTCTGCCCCAACTTCCCCTTGTTTAGCAAGGTGTTCAGAATAAATATCGCGCGGGTTTTTATGTTCCGAAATTAATTTATACAAACTCGGTTGAGTAAATTTTGGATCATCACTTTCGTTATGTCCATGTTTACGATAACAGACTAAATCAACAAAAATATCTTTATTAAATTTTTGACGATATTCCGCGGCCATCTCCGCTGCAAACACCACCGCTTCAATATCGTCTCCATTCACATGAATCACTGGCGCTTGAATAGTAGCTGCTAATGAGGTACAATAATCTGAAGAACGTGCATCATCAAAATCTGTTGTAAATCCAATTTGATTATTTATAACAAAATGTATGGTTCCTCCTGTATGATATCCTTTTAGGTAGGCCATTTGTAAAATCTCGTATACCACACCTTGCCCTGCAACGGCTGCATCACCGTGAATCATCACCGGGACAATTTTATCAAAATCTGAATTATAGATAGAATCTGCCTGAGACCTAGTATAGCCAAGCATCACAGGATCTACAGCCTCGAGATGTGAAGGGTTTGGTGTCAGGTTCAAATAGACAGATTTTCCAGATTCAGTCACATAATTTCCTGAATAGCCCTGATGATACTTTACATCACCATCTCCCATTGTAGCTGCATTTTTAGGTTCATTTCCTTCGAACTCACTAAAAATTTGCTCATAAGTTTTACCAATAATGTTTGACAAAACATTGAGTCTACCTCTATGAGCCATACCTATAACAACTTCTACCGCATTATTATCTGCTGCTGCATTTATAATAAAATGCAATGCAGGAATTGTTGCTTCACCACCCTCAAGGGAAAAACGTTTTTCACCAATATATTTTTTTCCTAAAAATTGCTCAAATACTACCGCTTGATTGAGTTTTCGAAGTATTTGGGTTTTTTTCTCTATAGAAAAATCGACAATATTAGGATTGATTTCCACCTTAGCTCTAAACCACTTCCATTCTTCCGGATCTCTGATATAATTGAATTCAAATCCTAAGGTTTTGCAATATCTTTTTTGAAGTGTGTCTACAATTACAGCAAGTGTTGATGCACCTATACCTACTTCGGCTCCAGCATTAAAAGTACGTCCTAGATCCTTTTCTGTCAATCCAAAATAAGTCAAATCTAAATTTGCATGACGATCTTTCCTTGGTTTCAAAGGATTGGTGTCTGCAATCAAATGCCCTCTATTTCGATAGGCCATAATCAGGTTCATCACTTTAATTTCATCAATCGAAGCTGTAATTCCGGAAGCATCGGCTTTGTAATTTTGCGATGCGAACTCAAAGCCTTCAAAGAACTTTTTAAACTCTTCGTCAACACTTTTGTTGTCAATCTTGAAGTCATTATATAAGTTCTCTATAAACTCAGGGTGTGCGTTTGAAATATAGGAAAATTTATCCATCAGGAAGAATTGTTGTAATTGCATGCAAAATTAGGTGAAAAACCTAGAGTTGTCAAATCTAGGTTTCAAAAAAGGAAATCCTCGTTAAATGGAGAAAAAAGAAATGTTATTTGCATTGAAGTAAAATGTTTATATCTTTGCAATCCTTTTTAAAAGAATAGAATAATAACAGAATGGCACATCACAAATCAGCAAAGAAAAGAATTAGACAATCGGCGAAGAGACGTTTAAAGAATAGATATTACGCGAAAACCATGCGTAATGCGGTGAGAAACTTAAAAGCAATGAAAGTGAAAGGCGAAGCTGAAAAGGCATTGCCAGAAGTAATTTCAATGACTGATAAGTTAGTAAAAAGCAATATCATTCACAAAAACAAAGCTGGTAACTTAAAATCTAAACTCACCAAATTTGTAAACAAACTGGGTACTGTTGTAGAGGTTAAAGTAAAAAAATCTACGAAGGCTAAGGGTGCAGCAAAAGGAAGTACAGCAAAATCTAAAAAAGCGAAATAAACAAATTTTACTTTTACCATCACATTTAAATCCGCTTTTTATGGCGGATTTTTTATTTTTACGGTCTTACTTACCGAAAAACTATTTACTGATGGAAAATCTAACTACAGGAATCAAAACCTGGGCTGAAGAAGATCGGCCCAGAGAAAAATTATTACTCAAAGGGAAAAACGCACTTACCGATACGGAACTTCTAGCCATCTTGATTGGATCTGGCTCGGTCAAAGACTCCGCCCTTTCTCTTTCTAAACGAATCTTAGCACATTATGAAAATAATCTAAACGAGATGGGACGTGTTGGAGTGAAAGATCTAGAAAAATTTAAAGGCATTGGAGAAGTGAAGGCAATTACGATTATTGCTGCATTAGAATTAGGCCGTCGGAGACATCAAACAGACATAAAGGAGAAGGCTAGAATTACTTGTAGTAAAGATGTATACCAACACTTTGCAACCTACATGGCTGATTTACAACATGAAGAATTTTGGGTGCTCTATTTAAATAGGGCAAACAGAGTCTTAGCTCGAGAACAAATAAGCATTGGAGGGGTGGCTGGCACCGTTGCTGATTCAAAATTGATTTATAAACGAGCTGTCGAACTGTTGTCTTGCTCAATTATCTTGATACATAATCATCCGTCGGGAAATCTATCTCCCAGTGAAGCCGATATACAACTCACTGCAAAAATGAGTGGCATTGGAAATTTAATGGATATACCAGTTTCTGACCATTTGATTATCACAGAAAAAAGCTATTACAGTTTTGCAGATAATGGTAGAATTTAATTCGAAGGACTTATTTTTTATGTAATAAAATTAATTGAGCAAAAACTTAATTTCCTTAAAACTAAAGAAATAGTGTTTATTTTCTATAGTTAAAAAATCTAGGATACCGTCTTCACCAATGGCATCAATTTGTCCCTTTAAGGTCATATCTGTCTCAACGTGCTTGACCTCTATTTGATTGCGATAGCCATACAAAAATTGACAATAGGTCGACTTGATAAAAGCCACGTTTCTTTTGCCTAATAGGTAGGCATGCTCAATGGATGAAAAAAGGCTTTCTATCAACTTTTCAATCGAGACTTCTTTTTGCAAAATCAATTTTAGAGAGGTGGCCACAATACTTTTTCTAAAGGTAATTTGATTAACATTTACTCCAATTCCTATAACAGACGAGACTATAACACCATTGAAAATATTATTTTCTATTAAAATACCTGCAATCTTCTTTTTGTTTACTAAGATGTCATTGGGCCACTTTATTTCGACATTTGCTTCTGGCAAATAATTGACAAGTGCATCACGTATACCTATTGATATCATTTCATTCAATAAAAAGTACTGTTCTGTTTTGATATTAGGATACAGGATAATGCTCAAAGTTATATTTTCTGAAGGATTAGACTGCCATACATTGTCTCGTTGACCCCTTCCCTCGCTCTGAAAATCTGTTAATATGGCAGTACCTTCAATTGGCTTACTGTTTGATAGCAATTGTTTAGCGTAATTATTGGAAGAATCAATCAAGTCTTTTTTAATGAGAACTTTTCCTATAAACAAACAGTTATGTGAGTAACTCATATATTTGCATAAAATTTATTTTCCAAAGCACAAAATACGAAACATAAAATTAGATTTGAAAAAAATTAAAGACCCAACTGAAACACTCAAAGACTTGATAGTAGATGCTTGTCAAGATATTAAAGCCAAAGATTTAGTGGTTCTAAATATGAATAATATCAAAGAAGCTTCGGCAAGTTTTTTTGTTATCTGTCATGGAGATTCTTCCACACAGGTAAATGCCATCGCTTCTAATGTGTTAAAAAAAGTGAAAGAAGTATTGGGACAAAGCGGCAATAAAGAAGGAATGAAAAATGGAGAATGGGTGTTGGTAGATTATGGCGACGTGGTGGTTCATGTATTCTTCAAGGAAAAAAGATATTACTATCAATTAGAGGAGTTATGGGGAGACGCTACACTAACAGAATACGGAGAAGAAGGAAAAGAAATTAAAAAACTTAAATCTAAAACAAAAACTAATGCAAGAGCAGGACAACAAAGAGTCGCAAAATAAAGAATCAAAAGGTAAGTTTAATTTTAACTGGTTATTCATAGTATTGGCCGTCATCTTATTGGGGATGTTGGTTGTACAAACTTTTGTTGGAGGAGAAACTTCAAAAATCAGCTATGACAAGTTTTTTAAAGAAATCTTGCCTTTGAATGACGTAGAGAAGATCGCTGTTGTGAACAATAAGAATGCAGAAATCTATTTGAAACAAAGTGCTTCGAGTAAAAAGTACTACACCGATACTTTGAAAATTAAATTTAATACCGGAGTTGCTCAATTTGAGTTTCCACTGCTAAGTGTAGATGCATTTGATAATGATTTGAAAGAGGCAAAGAAAGCAATACCTGGATTATCTGTAGGTTCTGCAGTTCCTGAAGAAAGAACAAATTATATGCGAGAATTTTTGGTGTTTTTTGCGCCTATACTTTTATTGATTGGTGTTTGGATATTTATGATGAAAAGAGTAGGTGGTGGTATGGGAGGCCCTGGCAGTCAGATTTTCAATATTGGCAAGTCAAAGGCTCAGCTAGTGGATAAAGGGCAAAATGTAAATATAACTTTCGACGATGTAGCAGGATTAGATGAGGCGAAAGGTGAGATAATGGAGATTGTTGACTTCTTAAAAAACCCAAAAAAATATACAAAACTTGGTGGTAAAATCCCAAAAGGAGCCTTGCTGATTGGCCCTCCAGGAACTGGAAAAACACTTATTGCAAAAGCGATGGCTGGAGAGGCACAAGTTCCCTTTTTCTCAATATCGGGATCTGATTTCGTGGAAATGTTTGTGGGAGTTGGTGCTTCAAGAGTGCGAGACTTATTTAAGCAGGCCAGAGATAAAGCGCCATGTATCATTTTTATTGACGAAATTG
Source organism: Chitinophaga pinensis (assembly GCA_945872405.1). GTDB lineage: Bacteria > Bacteroidota > Bacteroidia > Chitinophagales > CAMDFR01 > CAMDFR01. The sequence continues at coordinate 11,891 of CAMBZT010000002.1, forward strand.
ATGCTATTGGTAGAGCAAGAGGAAAGAATATGATGCAAAGCAATGATGAGCGCGAGAACACCCTAAATCAGTTGTTGGTGGAGATGGATGGCTTTAGTGGAGAGAAGGGATTAATTATGCTTGCTGCTACTAATAGACCTGATGTTTTAGATAGCGCCTTGATGCGTCCAGGAAGATTTGACAGACAAATTTCTATTGACAAACCAGATTTAAAAGGAAGAGAACAAATTTTTAAGGTACACTTAAAGCCAATCAAAACAGCTGCAGAAATTGATGCTGCAAAGTTAGCGGCTCAAACGCCAGGTTTTGTTGGTGCTGATATCGCAAACATATGCAACGAAGCTGCGTTGATTGCTGCTCGTTACAATCGCCCAGAAGTAACGATGCAGGATTTTAATGATGCCATTGACAGGGTGGTGGGTGGTCTAGAAAAAAAGAACAAAATAATTCTGCCAGAAGAGAAAGAGATTATTGCTTATCATGAAGCAGGTCATGCCATATGTGGCTGGTATTTAGAGGGTGCACATCCACTCGTAAAGGTGACCATAGTTCCACGAGGTGTTGCTGCTCTAGGCTATGCTCAATATTTACCCAAAGAAACTTATATAAAGCGCTCCCAAGAAATGCTAGACGACATTTGTATGACTATGGGAGGCAGGGCAGCAGAGAGAGTTATATTTGATAAAATATCTACTGGAGCGCAAAGCGATTTAGATCAAGTTACTAAAGTAGCCTATGCAATGGTCATGGTTTATGGCATGAATGAAAAAGTTGGAAACGTTTCTTACTATGAGATGATGAATCAAAATAGTTTTCACAAACCATATGCTGAGGAGACTCAGAGAATGATCGATATCGAAGTGAAAGAAATTATTGAAACACAATATAAACGTGCTGTACAACTTTTGACAGACAAAAGAGAGCAGCTTGAAAAGTTGGCACATGCTTTACTTGAAAAAGAAGTCTTGTTTAAAGATGACCTCGAAAATATCATTGGTCCACGCCCATTTGACAAAAGTAAAATCGAAAACCCAGCATAGAAATAAAGTGTGTTTTTCGTCTCTATGACAAGCAACTATTTCTAAAATTCTTCAGTGTTTTTGTTATTGCACATTTTTGTTGTTGATAATTTGTTAACACAAAAGGTGTATTTGCATGTGCTTATATCTAATTTCGCACAGTATAACAACAAAATACAACAATTATTCATGTCGACTGAAAGTGAAAACAATAGTTTTTTACAACAAGTAAAATCATTCTTTCTTGGACCAGAGGTTGAAGAGGAGACCGAATCTACTATTGAAACTACTACTAAAATAGAACCCCAAAAGGAAAATAAGATAGAGGAAAAAGTTGAGTTAATCACAAAAGAATTGAATCCAAAATTTGATAATACTATCAAACCGATGGCAGTAAAAAAAGTGGTGGGATATGACGATTCTCACAATACATCTTCAAGCACTCCATTGGTTACCTTTGACAGTGCCACACCCTATAAACCAGAAGAAACAGATACTCAACAGGTAGAACTAGATGTGCAGTTTGCAGAAAATTTTACCGCTTCCGGTGGCAAATTTATCTATGCAGAAACAAAAGAAGAGTTGGTTGAAATATTGAAACAACTGAAGCAACAAAATAAATGGAAAAATATTTATTACTGGGAGGATGAGGTAAAGCAATTACTAGAAGGACAGGATACTTTAAAAATTTCAATCGGCGCAACTTTAGAAAGTTCTCAAGCAGCAGTTTCATTTTGCGAATACATGGTTGCTTCTGATGGTTCCATTATACTCTCGTCCAAGCAAGCTTCTACACGTGGTTTATCCGTTTTCCCAGATGCACACCTTATTATTGCAGATAATAGCAGACTGGTAAGAAATCTTGATGAAGGCGTAAAAAAATTTAATAAAAACCATACTGAATTACCTTTTGCCATTTATCTATCGGATAAAATTGGTTTAGATACCAAATCAAATGACACACTCATACTGAATGCACATGGTACTCAAAATATTTTCCTTCTATTCGTTGACGAGACTATTTATTAATTAAGCTCTCTTTATCATTTATCTTCTATTTTTACATTGAATTAGTCTTTTAAAATCATTGAAAGAAAAGGAAAAAATCTATTTTGTATCTGACCTTCATCTTGGTGTACCTACTTACGCAGATTCTTTAGTGCGTGAAAAACTCTTTGTTAAATGGCTTGACGAAATCAAGGAAGATGCCACCTCCTTATATTTAATGGGTGATGTGTTTGACTTTTGGTTTGAGTATAAGCATTCTATTCCAAAATACTTCACTCGACTCTTTGGCAAACTAGCTGAATTAAGTGATTTTGGAATCCCAATATATTATTTTACAGGGAATCATGATATGTGGGTCTTTAGTTATTTTGAAGAAGAATTGAATATTAAAGTTCATCATCAACCTATAGAATTAAATGTTGATGGAAATCTATTTTTTATTGGTCATGGTGATGGATTAGGACCTAGAGATCGAGCATATAAAATAATGAAGTATTTTTTTAGAAGCAGGCTTTGTCAATTTTTGTTTGCTTGGATTCATCCAAACATTGGAATTGGACTTGCCAATTTTTGGAGTAAAAGCAGCAGGAATAATAATGCAGCAAAAGACACTAAACACCATTGGGAAGAAGAATGGTTGCTTATTTATAGTAAAGCGAAATTAGAAGAAAAACACTATGACTATTTTATTTTTGGCCATCGTCACCTACCATTAGATATAACACTAAATGAAAAGAGTCGTTATATTAACTTAGGTGATTGGATCGTTTATTTCAGTTACGCAGTATATGAAAATGGCCAGTTAACATTAAAATATTACGACAAAACGAATTCATAAAAAGTGACTAAACGAAGAATTTTAATCTTTTGCATCTTCCTTTTTGTGTGCTTTGCACACATCTCTATGTATTCGAAAACGGTGGAGGTAGTTGGCGATTTTGAGACCGTTCAATGCGATAATGTTGGTTTTATCTATGCTACCAAAAATAACAACATTTACAAATATAACGACGAAGGTAAATTGTTATATGTTTTTAATTATAACAGATATGGAGCGCGACCAAGTATTGATGTAAGTACTCCAATGCGCGTCTTTCTATACTTTGCAGACTTTAAAAAAATCATTATACTTGATAGTCGCCTTGCAGAGATACGAAGTATTGACGCGAATTTATTTACTGATATTGAAAATCCAACATTAGCTTGCTATTCTAAGGATCAAAATATTTGGATGTATAATGCAACGAGATTCACCTTAATGAAGATAGACAACATTGGTAATCGAGTTTACGAAAGCCAAAGCTTATCAATTTTAACCGACGATTATTTTTTACCAATAAGGATTAGGGAGCAGGAAAACAATGTTTTCTTAACAGATACAACAAGAGGAATTTTAATGTTTGATATATTAGGTACTTATCTAAAAACCATTCCGCTAAAAAGTATTGAATACTTTCAAATTAAAGAAGGCAAGATTTTCTTTTATTTTGACAATAGGTTTCAGTCGATTGATCTAAGTAGTTTTGAGATTAAAACCTATAACGTAAATGAGGATCCATTAGTAAGAAGAATCCTACTAAGCAATGGAAATTTAGTCAAACTAGGGAAAGAAAAATTTACCATTTCTCCCCTTTATGATTAAAAGGTAGAAAATGATTTTATGATGAATCTTTTTACAATTCTTTGAGTAAAGTTCTAAAAGCAACAAAGCTTTCGCCAAATTTTTCAGTTACTTCTTTTTGCAAACCAGGTGCACATATTTCTTTATAGGTCATATAATTAGAAATATCCAAACATCGATACTGAATGGCATAAGTAAAGCCATCAGAATTATCCTCCTCAAGTAATCTCATGATCTTATTGTCGACGAAATATCCGGTTGCTAGCACATCTGGGATATGCTTTTGCTTCATCCATTCCAACCATTGATCGTGTATCGCTAGTTCAACCTTTACCGTAACATTATAAACTATCATGTTTCTGTTTAAAAAGTTAAATGTTTTCTTTCAAAAACAAAAGTATGAAATAAATGAGTTGAAAACATAAACAACAAGATGAACTGTCTAAAAAACTGCTTGCTCAATTTGTTAGGCAATGAAAAGCTTCAACCCAATAGAACAAAACTTAACTACTTCTTTGGCCTGATGTCTTGTTTTTTAAGATTTTTTCTTTGCCGATTGAGAGTTATAAGCGACATGCCTATAAAGGCACCAGTCATGTTTGCAAACACATCATACCAATCAAAAAATCTATCTTCTAAAAAAGCACCTTGAAAACATTCTATTAAAAATCCATACACACTGCATAAAAAGAACACAATAAGTACTAACACTTTTTTTTTCGATTCTATTCCGTGGTAAGAAAGCAAAAAAAGAATGAGGTAGAATCCAAAGTGAATCAACTTATCTAGCTGATTAATGTTTGATTGGAGAAGCTCTTTTCCTGGAATGACACTAAGAATGAAAATAAAAAATGCCCACACAATGGCGGGCATTAATCTATTTATAGGAAACATACGAAAACTAAACATTCCTACGCTCCTATTTGTGCTTTATATGTTTCTGAATCCATCAATGAAGAGGTGTCACCTTCAATTTCAATTTTAATCATCCATCCTTTTCCATAAGGATCCTTATTCACTAATTCAGGATTGGTATCTAATTCAGGATTAGTCGCCAATACTTTTCCAGCCACTGGCATAAATAGATCAGAAACTGTTTTTACTGCTTCTACAGATCCAAAAACATCATCAGTTGCCACACTTTCACCTAAAGTTGTTACATCTACATAAACAATGTCGCCCAATTCTTTTTGCGCGAAATCAGTAATTCCTATGTAGGCAACATTACCCTCAATTCTTACCCATTCGTGCTCTTTCGTATATTTTAGTTCTGCTGGAAAATTCATAAAATGATAGTTTTAATATTAATAATTAATTTGTTTAACAAAGATAGTTTTTTTTCATAAAGCAAAAGAACGTACCTCATAAAAAAACCTGTTTGAATCTGAGTTTCAAACAGGCATTAAATTCTAGAATCCTCCTTTATTGAAGTTAGTTAGGATTTAAAGACAACTTAAGTGTGATTCCTCCTCTAGCGGTGGTAATAGGATATGAGGCAGAAGTATATGGCTTTGTTCTGCTCCAATCAAAGAAAACCCTCACATTAATTCGTTTGCTCACAGTGTAATCAATTGAAGGCAAAAAGGAAATGATTCGACTTCCTGTAGTTGGCTCGTGTATGCCTTGATCAATCCTGCTGGTTACAGTAATATTATTACGATAGGAGAAGTCAAATTTAAAATTCAAGTCATTCTCCAATTTTAATGGTTTTCCTTTTATTTTAATCGGAATCTTCAAGCCTCTTATTTTGTATCCTAGTCCCATTGTGTATGCTGTAGACTTAATCTCATTCAGCTGATAGTCAGCAAATGACATCGTTACAATTCTTGATTTCTTATAATCAAAGCTCAAAGTCAAATTGTTCTTAAAGGATATATTTACTCCAATTAAAGGTTGAAAGGCTTCATTAATAACAATATTAGGCATTCTATAAAGGGAGAAGTAATTATTGTTCAGGGTATCTATCGATTCTGAATTGGTATAATTCCCATCACCCTGATAGTCAAAATTAGACTCGAAGCTATTTATATTCAATGTGCTTGAATAAGCATGTGTAAGACTAAAGCTAGCAAAGATTTTCTTTGCCCAAGCAAAATTTGTCAATCCATTATAGGTAAGTCGCCAATTAGGTAAAGGAATATTTTTGAATGGATTCAACTTCACTTTATTTACATCTTTTCCCATGTAGGCAGCCAAAAAGGAAGGAATCAACACTTCCTGGGACTTTGGACCATAACCACTCTTGTAGCCAGAATTAATGGTTCCGTCTGGATTAACATATTCCCTGTTTGGGTCTGCGTTAGGATTCTCTCGGCTAATTCTGTCTGAAATTATAGGTCTATTCGCTTCAAAGTTTTTGTATAATTCGGAATTAAAGTCTTTGTCGAATTTCTTAAATAAGCCTCTTATAGGAATGTTAGTTATCGAATATGTTCCCATATCCTTAGGGAAGAAGTGTTCAAATGGATCTGCTGAATTTTCCTTTTTGAACATCTGTGAATGATTAATCGTATATGTTTTATTCCATTCCAAATCTACTTTTATGTCCCTCCATGGCTCGAAATTTGCCTTGACGTTAAATGCTTGTGCAAAGGTCTGCATAAAAGGTCTATTCAACAAAGTATCGCCACTTATCCATCCTTTGTCGGCGGCTTCTTCTAACCAGTTATTTCTTTCGTCTGAACTGGCAGTTTTGAATGGAATCATACCAGGTTGTTTACCGAAAGCAAAATCGTAACCAGGACTATTGATATCACTTACCCCTAATGCGCGAGGACTATTCATAAAACCACTAACAGTTGTTGCTCTATTCTCACTATAGGTAACACTCACTTTTTTCAGCGCCAAGAGTGGTTCAATTAATAATGCCACACCTGGAATTTCTGATTTCTGTTTTGCATACAAATCCTTATTTAATTTTTTTATTGCTTTCTGTTTATCTTTTATTTGTTTCTTAACAACATTGATTTCACTTTCTTTCTCAATAGGTGTCTTTTTCTTACTTTCCTTGATGTCTTTGATGGTTTCCTTATACTTATTCAAATCTTTGTATGCCTTTTCAATTTGAGTTTTAATTTTCTCTCTCGCCTTTTCGACAATAACATCTGCAGCCTTCCTTTTCTTTGCATCACCCTGATTTGGATTAGGATTATTATAAGCCTTTAGAAAAGGCAACTTATCATATAATCTCTTGATATTAAAATCTCCATTCAAGCTAATGTTTTGCGAATTATTAATCATGTTTCCTAAAGTATTCGGAATAAATTTGTCATTCACTTTATCGCGAAGTAATGGGGAGGCTGTCCAAGTATATGTTGAAGCATAACTGCTACGTACTTGAATCCAATCGAGTAGCGGAATTTTATTAATAGGCAAATTATAAGTTGCATTAAGCGATTGAGTATAGTTTGTGTTTCTTCCGAATGACAATACATTGTCCCATACTTCCTTTTTCTTTTCTTTGGTATCTATCTTCCCATTTGGCTCGTCGATACGTGCATTATTTGTAGCGTTAAAATCTAGGTTTACAGACTTAAATGGACTCCATCTTAGAACATAATTTCTATCCCAAGTGAAGAACTTGTTATAAGTAGGTGCTATTGGAAACTCTTCATTACCAATAACCCTAAGCCGCAACTCTCCAAAACGTCTATTGATATCCGTATTAAATGCAAGTGTACTTGGAATCAAATTAATATTGATGTCTTTGATAATATCCCACCATTTCTTACTACTCTTAATTGCTTTTTTGAATGGATATAAAAACTTCGGTTGAGGTGAGTAATTATAGCCAAAAATACCTAAGTAGTTTTTCGTGCCATTATATTCAGTGAAAGGGTCACTTTTAAAAACTTCGTTAAAGGCATAGGTAAACGTAAAGTTATTTGGACTCCATGGCCAAAGTTTTTTCTTTTTACTTTGCGGTACAATTCTAACATTTGTAAAGTTAAATCCTCTTCGTGTTTCTATTGTTTTGATGGTTTCTCTATAATTTTTAAGAGTATCTCCACCACTTGATTTGTAGCGAGCAGTTTGAGCTTTTGTTTTAATATCTAGTTGGTAAGGATCATATTGTGGGGTGCTATATTTTTGGGCATATGATCCGTAGAAAGGAATTCTAAAACCTACTTTCTTTGGTATGAATTTACCTATTTCAAGACTAGATGTAAAATCGTAGTCAACATATTCATCTCTGAATCGTTGGTCAACTTTTTGTTCGATTTGTCCAAAACCAATAGAATGATATTTGGTGGCAAGAGATAAATTTCCCAAATCTGCAAGTTTAACATTTACTGTTGCTAATGTTGCTGTACCACCTGTCTCGTCCAATCCACTTAGGCGAAGTTCATTAAACCAAATTTCCGAACATTTAGAAGAGCCATCATCACCAAGATCACCTTTGGGATTTAATGGGTCTCCTGACGAAGGATTTTTTATACCTAACATCATTGTTGCAACCATCCCTAAATCTGGATTTCCAATGATAGTTAACAGACGACCTTGTTCATCTTTTTTAGTATAGGGGACAGTTAATGGTATGCCTCTTTCATTTCTTTCTTGCTTTAAATCTGTGAATACAGAAAGTGCAATATCAATGCCGTTTTCCGATGGCCATACAATTTCTCTATCAGACAAGTTTTCGTTATCATATACTAGTGGAGGAGCCAATGCTGGGGTGATTTTTAGAGGAACTTCATACTGATAATAATTATCTCGAAAGTCTGTACCTAGTCTTATAAAACTTGTAACGTCATTATCAACGACTGTTGGTGCAGACTGTTCCGCATGAATTGTCATTTGAAGTCGCTTATAGTTCCTGATATCTAAATCGATATTCTTAAACAAAGCACGTGAATCACCATCGAGCAAGTTACATGCTTTTACAGCAAGTGCTTGTTCATTCAACTGTATTGTTGTATTAGCATTTTGTCCGATACCATTTTCTCTAGCTATGTTTGGAGGTAAGACATAGTTTACGGGAAGTTTTTCGCTATTTTCCTCAATGTTTACAGACGTTTGAAAGAATGTTGTGTTTTGATCTGGATCTATCGGGTTAGCATCCGTGCCGTTTTTAAGCACCCCGTCATAAACTCTCCATTGATTTCTAATCAGTTCAAATTTTGCAAACCGCAGCGTAAGTGGTTTTTCAAATTCAGTTAGAAATAATCGAATAAATTGTATTGATCGAAAATCTTGTATGTTTCCTACTTTGTCATCATATTCACGAACAGGAATCCTAAACTGATACCAAGTATACTGGGGTAGTTCAACATTTGTAGAACCAAAAGCAACTGTTGTTGATGTGTTCACTACGCGAGAAATAATATATTTATTATTGCTCTCGTCCATTCCTGGAAAGATTGGGATTCGATACTCATAATACTCCTCATTTTCATTAAGCGTATTATCTCGATTTAGATCTTCTAAATCCGGTGTATTAGTTGCAGCATTGGAGAAAGCGCTATCACCTGTTACTATTGGAGAATTACCTTCAGGACCATTAAAACTCTCGTACCTTGTTATAATTTTTGATGAATTATCATCAAAAGTTGCATCCTTAAAAAACTTATAATCATCATTGGCTGGATCGTTTTCTAATCGGGCAAGCTCAAATGCATTGGAAGTAACAGACGCTCTAACATTAGTAAGGAATTCACCTCTCCTTATCTTTTCAAGCTCATCTGCCAAACCATCATAGCCAACATCTTGACATTTTCTCACATTGGGGTCAATATTAAAGGCATTCACAATAGGTGCTAGTCGAGGTACTTGACCATAAGAGGTTATGTCATTTTTAGTTGTATCACACTCTAATCCATTTTCATACAGCAACCTTGAGTCTTTCAAAATATCTTCAGAAATAGTACCAAGATTAAGGTATAAATTTCCAGCCCTCGACACATTTTTATCGCCAACAAAAGGATCCATCACCCAAAATTCAATATATTCAACATTTGACGCTTCAAAGTCCGTATTGTCAAGACTTCGCATAATTCCACCCCAACGTGTTTTAGGATTATTTAGGTAACCCGAATCATCAATACCATAAGAAAACGCGTTGGCAAAAAGTTTAGATTCGTAATTATAAGGACCTCTAATTCTTGGATCGAAATTAATATCAAAGGTTTGAAGTGTATTGTTTACTAGGTTATTTGATCGATTGGGAAACACTTCAGATTGTAAAATCTGTCTTGTGTAATGATCGATAAAATCTACTGGATTGTCCTTGATGTATTGAGGAGTGCAGGCTTGGCTTTGATTAAAGCAAGGATCAATATTGTACCAATTTAGTTTTGCTCTGTTAAAGTTATACAAAGAGTCAAAACGATCAGACTCCGGAAACATTATCCGTCCACTTCCGTCTCTAGAGCCTCTAGGAGTGCTTGCCAATCGCCAAGATTGAATGGGCTGTCTTATATCATACCCATTGCTTGAACCTTCAAAGTCGTCAATATAAATGTTGCCATTTTTACCAATCACTTTTGAGTGACCAGGTTGTAAACGCGCCACTTCACCATAAAATGTAAAGGTGGACATGTCTTTTGTAGAATAGATAGGCAACTTATCTAATGCTTTTGTGAGCCAAGGAACATCGGTATTGTATTTGACATCAAACCCCAACATAGTGTTTCTAATTGGGTCTTCACCTAGATTCACTTTTTGGGTGAATGGCCTTTCAGACATATGCAAAACGGTAGCACCAAAATTCAATTTTTCGCTCACACGATAATCAAATCTTGCACCATAAACTGCTTTTTGTTGGGCAGCAAATTGAGCTCCGTTTTCAAAATCAATTTTAATTTGATTTCCAGATTTAGCAATAGATTCGTTAATAATTTTAACACGACCTAAGTTATAATCAACAGTATAATCTACCCCTTCGGTAAGTCTGATTCCTCCGGCAGTTACAATTACAGAACCAGCAGGAATATTAAAAGCATTCAGATTTATATCGCCTCCTCCAGCTGACTTATAACTTCCTTTAATCACAAATCGATTGTACTCTGGATATTGCGAAGCAATAACTTGGGTGGAGTCATAAAGTTGATTGTAGACATAATTTGGAGCTATAGATGCATCTCCATTTTCCTCGAATCTCTTTTGTAAAAAACTACCAAACGGCTCAATAACGGGAAAGATAATTCTACCATTTTGAGGTTTAATTGTTATGCCATTAAGAAAATCAAAGACTCCATCGGGTTGAGCGTCTCCTTGATTATTCAAATTGTCAAGATTTAGTAATCTAATTAATTGCTTGCCTTGAATATTGCCCTTAGGCAAATAACGTTTTAAGCCATTACCAGGATCATTATAATAAATATCCAAGAAAAAATCTTCGTTGCTCACCTGATAAGCACCTAGAGAATAGATGTTCTTCATCATCAAGTTCCAGATGGGTAAGGTCGGTCTAGCAGAAGTTGTTTTCAATAATTTGAGATATAAAACCTTGCTTAGATCATTTGAATCTCCTAGCACTTGCGTAGCAAACTCACCAACTTGATATTTTTCGCCATTGATAGTGTATTCGTAAGCCACTGCTAAAACTTCATTAGGATTAAGTACATTGTTCAAAGAAACATAACCCAACAATGGGTCAAAACTATACTCACTTGGTTGTAACTTTCGGGCATACACTTTTTCATAATCCTGCACGGGTACTAGACCTAAACTTCCTTGAATGAATGGAGTCACATTACTGATACTTCTATTCTCAAGAGAGATGGCGGGTCCTCCCCCAGTAAGTTGATTATACAAATCATTTGTTTGATTGGATGGTAAACTTAGAGAAGCATTTCCATTGATTAAATTTGAATATGGATCCTTTTCTCCAAGATCCATAAAACCCACCACGTCTCTAACATTGGTGGTGGCGCCATTTCTATTTGTGACCCAAACTTCTATTCTATTTACGTTTACGATAGATTGAATATTTGGCAGATTCGCCATTGCCTTATCGTAATTATCTCTAAAATATTGGGCTAAGAAAAAGTGTCTATTTGCATCATATCTATCAGTGGAAATTTCAAACTTTTGAATTTGAATTCCATTATCAATTGTGATACTCTCTTTTTTTGATTTTTGTTGAGCCATCAAAATAGAGGTAGTAAGACGACCAAATCTGAGTTTCGCTTTAAATCCAAACATTGCCTGCGTACTGGTAATCAATTGAGTGGGGAGAGGTAAGGCAACTGTACCTGCCGCTAATTCTTGAATGATATCATCTTCTTCACCCGAATACTGAAGCTTAATCAAGTTGTTAATATCACTCCCAAAACTAAAACCTCCTTGAGTGTTATATCCAAGATTTAACTGCAACTTATTTCCAATCTTTCCTATGACGTTAAGATTCATATTCATATCAAAATCAAATCCTCCATTTTTTTGATTTCTAACAGGAAGTGTTGGATTTGCAATCTTTGTTCGATTTCCACCTAAGGTTAGTTCTATATTACCTGAAGGTCTTATATCAACGGTTGTATTTCCAAAAAGTCTATCTGCTAATTTTGATTTTGTGTCAATTGGAGGAATTAATCCTTTCTTCTCTACGAGATTGATTCCTGCACTTCTACTTTTTATGTATTCATTCTTTTGTTGCTGCTCCACATATTTAACATATTCCGCATAGGTAAGATACATAGGAGGTCTATAATTTATGCCACCAATTTTCTCATAAATTATATAGGTATTTGTTTCAGGATCGTATTCAATGCTTCGTATAATATTTGAAGGATCATTCAGGTCAATCGGGTTTTTGGAAGGATCAGTTACAAAATCACCCTCCCTATCCTTAAGCGGATATTTTAAGGAATCTGGTGCTGCCATATAAGAGCTTGCAAAAGAATTACCCATCAATGCAAAACCTAAAACAATAGTTACTATTAAATTACGTACCATATGATATTTCAAATCCGCACTTCTGCTTTTGTTTGGTTGTTTAACGAAAATATTTTAAACTAATTGCTCAACTACAGCGCTTTTAATGCTTTTTTAATTAGTTCCTCAACAGTTTGAGAAGAATCACTGCTATTTACTATTTTTCCTATGGCCTTTTCTGCTAGAGGTCTTCCTATTCCTAATGAGACCAATGCCTGAAGGGCCTCCTCTTGCATCGTCATCTTTTGTTGAGAATTAGAAGCTCCTGTTGATGAAGACGAAGTGGCACCACCAAGTTTATCTCTCAATTCAAGGATGGCTCTTTGAGCTGTCTTGGGTCCAATTCCTTTTATGCTCTGTATTAGTGAGACATTTCCATTAAGAATTGCCTTTTCAACTTCAGAAGCAGTCAAACTGGAGAGCATCATTCGAGCAGTATTTACGCCAATTCCTGAAACAGAAGTTAACTTCAAAAAAATCTCTTTTTCTTCTTCTTCGTAAAAGCCAAAAAGTTCAATTCCTGTGACGTTGTTTCCTTCGTTTTTTACATGTAAGTGTGTAAAAAGTTTAATCTGCTTTTCATGTTGTATGGCTGTGAAAGTATTCAAACTAATGTGAAGACCATAACCAATCTGATTAATTTCGATAACGACGTATGCTGGATGTATGGATACTAATTCTCCCTTAATAAAATGCATCATAAATTTTCTGATTCAAACCACAAATTCTGTTCAATAAACAGTTGGCTAAATTACTAATTTATATTAAGATAAACAGCAATAATTCCAATTTTTAAAAAGTTTATGTTAGTGAAACGCAAAGAGCTTGCAGACTGGTCTACTTTCTTCCATAGTCCGCAGGTATTTCTCCCCATATATGTGTCTCCCACTTTAATATTTCATTTGAAAAATCATTGGTATTCAGCCATAAGACAGCTCTATCTAACAACTCAAAAATTATCTTATTTTTTGAGTTGGGTCTAAGGTTAGTTTTCACTTTTTTACTTTTCACCCATGAAATCGCAGTTTTACTATCTGTGTAAATGGCAATATTGAGCTCTTTTTTCTTACAGAGAGCGAGCGCGTGGACCAATCCTAAAAATTCCCCAATATTATTGGTGCCATCTTCATATTGGGGAGATGCAAAAATTTCTTCTTTTGTACTAGTATCAACACATCTATATTCCATTATACCTGGATTTCCGCTGCACGCAGCATCAACACAGATACTATCAATAATAATATTAGTAGCTTTTGATTTGCTTATAGGTGAAGTTGATACCTTGAAAGAGGAAGGCTTCTTGACAAAATCCCAATAGCTCTGCTTCAGTGCATCTTCTGCTTCGTTTCTTGTCTCAAATGATTTATACTGAGCTCCTTCATGTCCTTTTATTTGTTTTTGACATGCTTCCCAATTATTAAAAACACCAGATTCTAAACCTTTCCAAACAGTATAATATTTAGGTTTCGCCATAATTTATAAAACACAAAATTAATTCTAAATAGGAAGAACTTAAAATTTAAGTATTATTTGTCAAATTATTTAGTACAAAATCTTAGTGGTTTTGATTTTTTTTGTCCCCAACTTGTCAAATTCATTAAAATACCAAGGACCTTTTTTTACGCCATTTTTATAGGAACCGTAAATAATTTCTTTCGGATACACCTGCTCATTCTTTAAGTATTCAATATAAACTGCATCATTAGATTTTAAATCAATGGTTAGTGAATAGAGAACACTTCCCTTCTCTGTATAACATTGTATTTTTAACTGTTCGGGTTCATTACTAAGGTCACCATTTTTAATAAAATTAAACTCCTTATGAATTCCTCCATTTTTATAAAATGTTTTGTTTAAATATAGGAAAGGAGGGAACTTGCCATGATATGAGTCATAAATTCTTGGATCAATGTGCACTAATTTTCGATGAATACTATCTTCTTGTATAATCGTGAAGTATAAAATCCTAAAGGTGTCACTACTAAAAAAGAAGAAGGAATCATTTTTCTGCAACCACTTTCCGCTAATATAATCAATTAGTGGTTCATCATTCTTTGTAAAAGAAAAAGTAGAATCGGTGCTGAGAACAATCAATCTAAACTGATCTTTAGACCACATCTGATCTTGTATCAAAGGTGTTTGCGGGGTAGTGACCTTTACTTGTGCAACGATGTTGTTACTCAAAAGAAGTAGAAAAATAAGTTTATAAAAAAATCTAATCACAATGTAATAATAACGCTATTCGTTATAAATTATTTTGTTTTTCTATTACTAAGAAACTTTCTAACAACAGATAAAATCATGAATAGAAGTACGAAAAATGGCCATGCCGTCACTTTATTAAGTTGAGGTTGATTCGTTATGTCTACTAAATCTTCTCATTAAATACATCATTTGCAATGGCATCAACATCTTTAGCTAGATTATTGAATTTTGAGGAAGAGGTAGATTGACAGTCAGATAAGAATAAAAAAAGACGTACTGTGTAAAAAGAAGTAGCTATTTTCATCTCTAACAATTTTGAATTCAAATGATTCGGGGTCAAGATGAGATAAGAATTTTATTCCATGAAATTCTATCTTTTTTTGTAAGCTTAAGAAAATGGCTTTAGTGCTATCTTTTAGCGCTTGGGCTTATGTTTATTTTAAATAAAACAAATATGAGGGAAGCAAGAAAAATTAGAGCGGTTACCTGATGAACAACGCCTAAGAAGACGGGTGTTTTAGTGCTACTACCAATAACGGTGAGCACACCTAATAAGAATTGAACCATAATCAATATTACCAAAAGCAGGCTTCCTTTTTTAAGAGAAGGGGTAAGCGACACTTTGTGAAATAAATAATACAAGGTAAAAACCTGAAGTACTAAAATTAGTGCTGTGGTTCTGTGTACCAATTGTACTAGCACTTTGATATATACAGATGGCTCATAATTTAGAAGGTTTGCCGCATTTAAGACAAATGGCTGTTGGAGACCTAGACTTAACTTATCCAAATGTAACCAGATTGGAAAATAAGGAAGAACAACGCCTGCACGCATTCCAGCCATCAGGCCACCAAATAGAATTTGAATCAACAAGATTGGTAGGATAGACCATGCAATTTGCTTAACCAATTTTGGCACAATGACTCGTGGTTTTTCATTATTGGTATATGAGAAAAAAGTCCAACATAGATAAGAAAACAGAAGAGAGGCAATCATCAAATGAATAATAAGCTTATAGGCGCTTACCCATGTTCTGCTATCTTCATTTAAACCACTGCTAACCATTAACCATCCATACAATCCTTCTAGCGAAGCAAGCGCAATCACAAGCATTAACTGACCAAATAGCTTCTTTGAAATTTTTCTTGTCAACAGAAAAAAGAAGAACCCTATCACAAAAACAATAAGCATAGTTCTTGCCCATAATCTATGGAAATATTCCCAAAAATAGATAACCTTAAATTCGGTTAAATCCATGTTAGGATGCAACGACTCATACTGTTTTTTTGCATGAATTTTGTAATTGATAAATGTTTCGTTCCATTCGCTCTGATTGAGAGGGGGTAGCGTGCCTTCAACTATTTTCCATTCTGTTATAGATAATCCAGAATCGGTGAGACGGGTTATTCCACCTATTATTACTTGTACAAATACCATAACAATTCCTACTAGAAGCCATGTTGAAAGTGGTTTGTAAGATGTATTATTAATCATTCTATAATTTAGTTAGATACAAAATTAAAAGGAATCAAAGATATTTACTCCATTTTATTGAAATGTCAAGTAATCATATGGCCTTTGCGATACTTATCGGTTAGAACAAATATTTTCAAAAACAGTTTTAAATAATATAAATTTTTGACTAATTTTATTAAAGAATATAAAGTCACGATGCCAAACTCCGAACACTCCCCAACAAATCTTGATATTAAGAAATTTGATTCATTTTTTACACAAATAAAAGATTTGATGAATGGCAAGGAATTAGATATTCTCCATTTCAAAAAAAGCGATACTGTTTTTCGGGAGGGGGTTATGCCAAAAGGATTGTTTTGTATAAACAAAGGTAAAGTTAAGTTATCCATCACAGGTGAAGATGGCAAGGAAAAAATTATTCGGTTGGCAAACAATGGAGATATGATGGGCTATAGGGCATTATTGAGCAGCAGTTTATATAATGCTACTGCTGTTACTCTTGAACCTTGTGAACTTTGTTTTATCCCTAAAGATTTTTTTATTGAAGTCTTGAAAAAGGATAGTAATCTTTCTTTTGAGATGATGAAATTACTTTCAGATGATTTAAAGAATGCTGAAGTTCAGATGGCACATCTTGCCCAAAAACCTGTTCGAGAGCGCATGGCTGAAGCATTGTTATTAATGAAACAAACTTATGATTTTGAGGAAGATCATCAAACGTTAGACATCATACTTTCAAGGGAAGAAATAGCAAACCTAGTAGGAACTGCCACTGAAACCGCTATTCGTTTGTTATCGGAGTTTCGAAACGATGGAATGATTGAACTAAATGGAAAAAAGATTAAAATTTTAGATTTAGCTCGACTAATAAAAACCGCAAACATACACGACTAGAACTTCTCAAATGATTCATTCTTAATAAAGAACTTCTCCGATTTCAATCATTATTTTTTAATGCTCTTCCATTTACCGTTTAAATGGCATCAAATTAGAAATTGTCATAGAGATTTATACATTTTAGTGAATAAATTCAACAAAACTTTAAGTATATTCCTTTCGAGCAAAAAGGTACATCCTATCAGTAAATCTTTCACTAAAAATGAATACTTGGGTTCAAAAAGGCTTGTTAGCGTCAAACAAAACCCCCTGAAAAATTCAGAGGGTTTGTGGTTCGGGGCGGGATCGAACCGTCGACACAAGGATTTTCAGTCCTTTGCTCTACCAACTGAGCTACCGAACCATTTTGCTTAAATGGATTGCAAAAATATAAACTTTTCTGAAAAGTACAAGCTATTTGTTTTTGTAGGGAATTTTAATATCGTAAGACTTACCATATTTATTATTGAGGGAACGACCTTGTATCCATGGGTTCATTAACTTTATCTGTTTATAATTACAATTGTAATTTTGAGCAAAGCTCACCAAATCAGTGATTGAGCTATCTACTGTAACAATTGTATATGGAATTGGCTTGTATAGATCTTGTTCTTCCATGTGAAATCCATACTTATCAGGATGTTCACAGATTTCTTTAAGCGCAACAATTCGAAAGAGATAGCGTGAAGTTTCAGTGTTTAGGAGCAAATCATAATAATTATTGGTCCGTTGAAAGTTAGCATCATTGGCTAAGCCAGCTTGTCCCATATTATAGGAAGCTGCTGCCATAGTCCAACTACCAAATCTTTTGTATGCTTCTTTTAAGTAACCACAAGCTGCAATAGTTGATTGAAGAGGATCATACCTCATGTCGACATGTTCATTGCTTTCTAGTCCATATCTCACACCTGTTTCTTTTAAGAATTGCCAAAAACCTACTGCCTTTGCTGGAGAAGTGACATTTCGCAGGCCACTTTCAGCCAGTGCCAAATATTTAAAATCATCGGGGACACCTTGTTCCTTCAATGTATTTTCAATATCTAAAAAGTAGCGCTTACTTAACTTTAGGTATTGAAGTGTGTTGCTTTGATAATAAAGATTAACAAGCATCTCACGTTCCATACGCTCCCTTACGTCCCAATCATCTAGAGGGATTTCTTCGCCACAAAAGTTCAGATCTTTGGCAAGTCTAACAGGTACTACCGATAAAAAAGTAATCGTATCGTCCATCTCGTTCTCCATTGGAACAGAGAAATTTTCTTCTGTATAATTAATCACCTTTGCGCGATGAAAAAAAACTTTTTGTCCGGTAAATGCTAACGTGGTAAAAACAACCAATCCCAAACAACAAATTGCCAAAACTGCATTTCTTTTAGACATTTTTTATGTTTTAGTAATCTATAGATTGTTTAAAAATGGGCACCATACTACAAGGCTCTCCATACATGACTGCTCTTGCAACTGCTGTAAGTTTATTAGTAAGCGCAACGTAAACTTCATTACCAATCTCTTTGTCGCCACATCCCTTGATAACAATTCTCTTACTTTTATATGGCAATAGGTCCATTCGTTGAATCAAATGAATAAGTATACTTGACTTAAAGTCGCTGGAATGCTTACTAAAAGAAGAAAAGGAAGCAATAGGAGCCAATAAACTTCCTATCAACATATAAGCCCAGATAGGGACTATCGCATCATTTGAACACATTATACACACGTATTTATCTCGATACAATTCCCAATCAAACACTTTGAGCGCAGTTCTAAAATCCGCTTCTTTTAGAATCAATTCTTTAAAGAGAAATTGTTTAATGTCTATCACTTCAATTTCGCTTTCGGAAGGTAACCAAGTGGCCAGGTCAATAGTTTCAATTGATTTATTAATAACAGTATTTATTGGATCTTGCAATTTTGTAATTTTTATAAAAGAAATCGATAACGTATGAACTTGGGTACTAAATTAGATGTATAATTTTACAAAAGACAAAAAAAAAGGTTTGCAAATAATGCAAACCTTTTTTAATTAAAATCTGCTTTTACTAATAAAAAGTACTTCTATTGTCGGTAATACTTGCTTTGTCAACAATTGTTTTACTAATTCCAGAAACAATTCTTGACGCTATTTGCTGACCAACACCTGAACCATAAATTTTGTATTGAGATGCGTCCTTCACTGGGACTGGTTTCACATCATTTACTGCTAAAACATAGACTCCTTCGATTCCTACAATTGGAGGCGACAACTTCCCTTTTGCCATACCTGCAGCAGCTCCTACAACGGCTGGTTCACCATTTCGACTTAGATTACCAACATATGGATTAGCAAAATTAACTCCAGGAATTTGAACAACCGGAACACCTAATTTTGAAGCAAGCACATCTATGCTTGTAGCTCCCGAAGTGGTCACTTTCTTTGAAAGCAATGCTGCTTTTTTTTCTTTTAGAACCGCCGCTGTTAGTTCCACTTTGATTTGATCTACCGCAGGAATTCCTTTAGGAACAATTTGTTTTACCATCGCCACAACATACTTGTCATCCACTCTAAATGGTGTTGAAACATCATATCTTTTTGCCTCATAAACCCATCGAATTAGCTGGCGAGAAATTCCTACACCAGGAATCTGATAATCATTCTCTGCCAAAGAAAATTCACGACTATTTAGTGGTGAAATCTTTTTGGATGCTATTTCAAACTTATTTGCATCATGATTGTCATTTGCAAATTTAGAAACTGTAGATAAAATTCCATCCTCAGTTTCTTTGCTAGGTATGATCGATTTAGTCAAATAAGATACCTTTATTGCAGGTACTGTAGGATTATCTCTCACAACTTTTAATATATAGATGCCTTTATCATCTTGAACTTTCATATATCTTCCTTGGTTATTATCAAACAAGAAGTAAGCTAGCTGAGAAGAAACCATGCTTTTTGTTGTCCATCCTTTAAAGCCACCAAGCTTCATTCCCTGTGTAGGACTGATTTGTTGTGTGTTATCAGGGTCTTCACTAAAAGTATTCGCAATAGCGGTCATGTCAGCACCTAGAGTATCTAACTGTTTGAATAAGCTATCAAAGACAAGAATTTTAGCATTAGCCTCTTCTTGTGTCTTAATACTAAAAAACACTTGTTGATATTGAACAGAATCCGAAAGCAACTTTCTATTTGTCACTTTTGCAACTTTCATTGCCATTCCGTCATAATAAGGTCCTGCATACCCTCCCACAGGAAGAGAAAAGATAGAATCTACATTTGCGCCAGTCATTTCAGATTTCCTTTGCCACATGCCATCATATTGTGACTCAGAATACAAATTAAAAAATACAGTATCGTTCTCAGTTGTTCTCAATTCTGTGAACTTCTCAGAAATATACTTAGAGACTTCAATTGAATCAAATGTAGATGGAGTAACCGCAAATGTCACAAATTTTATTTTTCTACTTGCTTCGTTAGTTTCGTATTTTTTAGAATGCGCAGCTAAGTATTCCTTCAAATCTTTATCTTCGATTTTAACCTCTTTATCTGGAATCGAACCATAAAGTAGTTGAACGATGCTTAAATCTGAAGTAGTTGTGTAATCGTTATATAGCATTTCTCCAGCCCACTTAGGTGCATAAATCGTTTTAGAAAGAAGTGATGTATACTTTGTATTATGTCTATCATCTACAATGTATTTTTCTAGATTCGTCCAAATTTTTCTCTTTTGACCTGGCTCAAAACCATCTTGCGGCTTATCTAAACTAGTAACAAATTGCTTAACTGCCATGCTATTTACACCACCAGTTGTTTGATCTGGGAAATTTTGTTTCATCACAGAGTGAGCAAATTTACCTTGAGTTAACTCCAGTTTTTCATCTGTAGTTACCATAATTCCATTTTCTTCATAAATCTTGTTCATCACCGTACTTATCTTCAGCTCGTTCCAAGTTTGTTCTCTAATCTGTTGTCTCTCTTCTTCACTAATATTCTTATTGCCATCTCGTTTATTTAACAAAAAATTAGCTTCATTGTCATTAATCTTTTTGTCAAAATCTTGTGGACTAATGGAGGTTCCATCAATTGTGGCTAAGGTAGTTTTTCTACCATCGAACAATCCATTAACGTTCTGTAGTTCGCTACTGATAAGGAATAAAAATAAAACTATTCCGATAATGAAAGCTAGTTTCCAACCTAGCCCTCTAATTTTGCCTATAACTGCCATCTAAGTGTTTGTTTAGTGATATTTACTTAAAAAAAGAAGTGCAAAAATAAGGGTTATTCAGCCTTTATGCAAAGTATCCAGGAAATAAATAAAATGTTAATAGAATTGAATAACAGGACTTTAGAGAAAACCGTCTAGATGTCCATAAAATTCATGAACTCATCATAGCGCTCTTTCAAGTCTTGTAGGTACTCCTTTTCTTGAAATGAAGCCACAATCGTGTATTGAAATCTTTCAAATGAATTTAAGAGAGAAGCTAAGTCTGTTTTATCAAGTTTCATCGTAATCTCAATTTTTGACTTATCTCGAAGCACATTCACATATAGTGCCAACACTTTAATGTCGCATGAGTCTACTATTCTGGAAATCTCAGACAGAGAGTAACTATTAATGGGGGTTTCTAAAATAATAATAGCGCCAGGCTCAGTCAAGGAATTGATATTGGCAAAATATCTAAACAGACTCTGTAAAGTGATGGTTCCAATAAAAACATGGTCATCTTCTAAAACTGGAATTAAAGAAAGATTGTTTTCCGCAGCAATTTTGATTACTTCAAAAATATGCATATTTGCCTTCACGAATGGATGTGTTAAAGCATAGGGCAAATCTTTAAGTGGAAGGTTCATGTCTTCTATATCAAGTATTGCTTCGTCTGTAAGCATTC
The DNA here is from genome assembly GCA_945872405.1 of Chitinophaga pinensis. GTDB lineage: Bacteria > Bacteroidota > Bacteroidia > Chitinophagales > CAMDFR01 > CAMDFR01. The sequence goes on from CAMBZT010000002.1 coordinate 33,833, forward strand.
CAACATACTTCGTTTGGTCATCTACCACGGGCAACATTTCTACTCCAAATTCCTGCATTTGCAATAATGCTTTGGCTGCACTATTACTTTGATTTAAAGCAGGAATAGTATCTGCTATTAGTTGTCTCGCTATCATAGTGCAATATTATACAGAATATTATATTCTCAAACTAAAAAAACAATTAATGCTTTTTGAATAAAATTGAGAATAGTTTAAAATATATAAACGTAGATTTGTTTAGTATTGATATCGCGTTAAAGTTTGTTTGCGCGAAAAAGCATAAGGTGGCCTTTTATAGTACCTTAAGATTAACTTCAAACAACATTACATTCACTTGATCTAACATGATTTTATCCACTCAAGGCATTGTTCTACACACGCTTAAGTACGGTGAAACTAGTCTTATTTGCAGGATTTACACAGAAAAATTTGGAGCAGTTTCCTATATTGTTAACGGCGTGAGGTCTTCCAAATCTATTGGAAAGGCGGTGTTATTGCAGGCTGGGAATATTCTTGATCTTGAAGTTTATAATCGTGAGAATAAAAATCTTCAGCATCTAAAAGAGTATAAGTTAGCATACTTATATCAACATGTGTCCTATAATATCGTAAAAACGAGCGTCTGTCTTTTTATGCTAGAGTTATTAAACAACACAATCAAAGAGCAGGAGGCCAATGAGTTGCTTTATGATTTTATTATTCAAAGTGCTTTACATTTAGATCAAACAAGTTGTGAAGACGCGTCATTTCCAGTTTGGTTTTCAATTCAGTTGAGTAAACAAATTGGATATGAACCAGGAAATGAGTTTGACAATCTTCATCCTTTTTTTAGTCTAAAAGAAGGTTTATTTCACCATACCCCCCAAGATGAGTATTCCATAAGTAAAACCTATAGCAAATATTGGTTTGATGTTTTGCAACAGGATGTCCCAAAAAATATATATGAAAAAAACATAGAACGAAGGGAAATGTTGGAAGCTGTTCAAATTTATTTTAGATATCACATTGAAAATTTCAGAGCATTAAAATCACCAGCAATTCTTCAACAAGTATTATCTTAAAACATGAAGTCTGTCCGCATCAAGTTTCACCATGATCATCAGTAGAAAAGTAAATGCTAGTAGTGAGGAGCCTCCATAACTAATAAATGGAAGAGGAATGCCGATTACGGGTACTAAACCAATTGTCATTCCAACATTTATTAAGAAATGAAAAAACAAAATAAACGCTACGCTATATCCATAAATTCTACTAAATTTAGATCGTTGTCTATCCGCCATCCAAACCAGACGAAGCAATAATCCAATATATAATGAAACTACCAATGTGGTACCCCAAAAACCCTCTTCTTCACCTATAGTACAGAAAATAAAATCTGTTGTCTGTTCTGGTACAAACTCAAATTTAGTTTGTGTACCTTTTAGAAATCCCTTGCCTAAGATTCCTCCTGAACCAATTGCGATAATAGATTGACGAATGTTCCAATCATCAAACTTTCGATGTTTTTTCTCGCCAGGAACTATTTTTTGGACAACATCTTCTTTTATAACTGGTTTATTGATTGCCTGCTTAGTGCTTATTCGAAGCGTGTAATCTATTCTCGCTCTTTGATAATCTTTCATGACTTTATGGTAGATAAAATCAACGGAATAGCCGTATCCAATTACAAAACAGTGGACAAATGCGATAAAAATGATAGTTTTTAAACTCTTTTTTAAATTAAAATAAATTAAAAGAGAAAGAGAGATAAGGGCGATGATAGAAAGGACAAGGGCCCCAAACTTCAATGCTATAACACTAAAAAGCAATAACAAGAGAGGAATAATGACATATAATGGATTGAGTCCTTCGCGATATAACACAATTACAAAAGAACAAAAGACTAGCATTGATCCAAGGTCTGGTTGCAGAAGCACAAGAGCTGCAGGCAGGCCAATGATAGCAAATGCTGTGAGCATATTCTTCATGTTTTTTAAATCAATACTTTGGTTTGATAAGAATTTTGCCAATGCAAGTGCCGTACAAAACTTAGCAAATTCAGCTGGTTGAATTCCAAACGAACCGATTCCAAACCAGGATTTATTGCCATGTATTTCCTTTCCAACTAGTAAAACCGCAACCAATAAAATGATAGAAACTATATAACTCAGATAAGCTAGAGAAGTAAAAAACTTACTATCTACCAATAATATAAAAGTCACCATAACGATGCACACAGCAACCCACATCATCTGCTTCCCAAAAGATGTATTGACATCTAGCACTTGAGAAAATGAAGACGCCTCCACTTCTCTAAAGGAAGCAGCATAAACCGACAAGCAACCAAAAAGAAGCAATGTGCCGTAGATTGCAAGAATCACCCAATCAAACTCATTTAATAATTTCCTGTTTCTTTCCATAGTTTCCTGTATTTAGAAGATCAGCTTCAAACATTCGTTTTTCCACCTTTTGTCTACTCGTTTCAATTGTATCGTTGATGTATTTTTCTACCATTAAACTCACAATAGGTGCCGCATAAGTCGCTCCATATCCACCATTTTCGACAATAACAGCTATCGCAATTTTGGGATTTTCAAAAGGTGCATATCCTGCAAACAATGAATGGTTTTCTCCATGAGGATTTTGTGCTGTTCCCGTTTTTCCACACATTTGAATAGATGGGATGGCACACGAATGCGCAGTTCCAGATTCTACCACTCTTCGTAAGCCTTCACAGACCGCATCATACAACGCGTAGGCAATACCTGTCTTATGCAAGGCATATGTTAACTTAAGTGTATTTGTCGAATCCCCTTCAATTTTCTTTATCAAATGTGGGGTGTAGTAGTATCCACGATTGGCAATCAAAGCATATCCATTTGCCATCTGAAGAGGCGTCATAAGAATTTCTCCTTGACCGATACTGAGGGAAATTATTGTATTTGCATGCCATTGTCCTTTGCCATAAATCTTATTATAATACTCCGGTGTTGGAACATTTCCACTTTTTTCACCCGCTAAATCCACGCCTGTTTTTTGACCCACGCTCATTGCTAGCATGATATTACGCCAATGCTGATAACCAACTTCTGTTGATGAGTAAATGGCATTTTCTACGGAAGCCTTAAAAGTACCACAGAAATATGGATTGCATGAATACTTCAAGCCATCCATTAGATTGGATGCAGATGGATGGGGGTGAGAACAGCGAACAATTTTACCTCCTCCTAAATGATATCCACCTCCACAAGTCCATCCATAATCTGCAGTAATACTACCATCACTTAATGAAACCAGAGCATTGAAAACTTTGAAAGTAGAGCCTGGGGGATAAGTTGCTGTTAATGGCCGATCAATTAAAGGTTTTTGCGGATCATTCAATAACTTCATATAATTATCACCACGCTTTCGACCAGTTAATAAATTGGGGTCAAATGAAGGACTACTAACTAGACATAGAATCTCGCCTGTCTTAGGTTCTATTGCTACAATACTGCCTCTTTTGTTCTGCATCAACTTTTCTCCATACTGTTGAAGTTCGATATCAATCGTAGAGATTAAATTTTTTCCAGCAATCGGTTTTTGATCATATTCCCCATTCTCATAGGTTCCTTGTTCTCTTCCTAGCTTATCTACGTAGTAATAACTGATACCTATCGTTCCACGCAAGCTTTCGTCATACTTCAACTCTAGACCAAATTTGCCAGCATAGTCTCCCGGTTGATAATATCCTTCAGAGGCTTCGATCTGTCTCTCGCTTACTTCACCAATGTAGCCAAATAAATTAGGAGCGCTATTGTAAGGATATTGCCGCATGGTTCTTACTATCCCACTATAGCCAGTAAACTGATTCAAATATTCTTGAAATTTCGAATAATCTTCTATGGAGACTTGGCTTAAAAAGATGGATTGTTTATTTGGAAACTCAATTTTTGCTTTTCTATAGTATTTTATGAATTGCTCCCTAGAAATGGATAATAACTCACAAAATTTAGTCGTATCTATTTCTTTATTTTTTGCTTGAGAAGGATTCACAAAAACATCATAGATTGGGGCATTATAAACTAATATTTTACCATTCCTATCATAAATCAATCCCCTAGCAGGCTCTACTCTTCTTTGTTTTATTGCATTATTATTTGCTTGTTGGGCAAACTCACTACTTAATACTTGCAAAAAAAACAAACGCAAAAAAAACAATACCCCTATTACAACAAAAACCACCTTAATAACAAAAGATCGAGAAGAAAATAAATCTTTCAAGTTAGCTATATTTTACTGATGATTTATTAGAAGAAAAAAGAAGATACATCATCATAAATAAAACAGAAAAAGCACTACTGATTATGGTTTTGAAAAAGGTATAATGATAGGCAACAAAATTTCCTTTTTCTACCAAAAAGAAGACTGAATGATGAACAAGTACAATAACTGAGATGTAGACAACAAACCAGGTAATTCCATGATAGTACATATCCATTAGTTCGTTTGTTTCCTGTTCTTTAGGGTTGAGCAATTTAAACAACAAAGGACGCAGAAATGCAATCAACACTAATGCAGATGCGTGCATACCAGGTGTGTCGCAAAAAATGTCGATCACAAACCCAATAGAAAAAGCGATAATCAATAAATAATATGGACGGATTGTAAGTGGCAAAAGAATAATAAGCAAAGGGTATATGTAGGGATTTATCATTCCATTGATATTAATCTGATTCAAAATCAAGACCTGAATTAAGATAATGAGAATACAATGTCCAATGTATTTAAAGATCTGCTGGTTCATCTACTATCTTTTCTAATGTTACTAATTCGCTTTTTCGCATGTGATTCACTATGTATAGATAATTCAAATTATGAAAGTCTGTAGACAATTTAATTTTCAACTCCAACAAGTTAGATCCTGTAATTTCTTGCCAAGATTCCACCCTTCCAACCATTATTCCTGCTGGAAAAAAGGAAGAAAATCCGCTCGTCATTACTGTATCATTTTTGGCAACTTTGACATGATTTGGAATCTGACTGAGCGTAGCATATTTACTGCTTTTGGTATCCCATGTTAAATTACCAAAATAATTGTCTTTGGTTAACTTTACCCCAATTCTTGAATCAGTATTAAGCACCGACATTACCACAGAATAATTTGCCGAAACACCAATTGTGATTCCAACAATACCCTTATCGTTATAGACGCCCATGTTTTTAGCAATACCATTTTTACTGCCTTTATCCAAGTATATAAAATTCTTCGATCTATCGGTTGTAGTGTTAATCACCTGGGCATGCATCAAGGAATAGATTTGCTCTAATTGACCATCAGAGGTGTCTTTTAACGAATCAACAATAACAGAATTGAGAATAAAATTTCTTGTTAGCTGTTGTTGCAATTTTAGATTTTCATTGATGAGACTATCGTTGACACGACCAAGTGAAAAAAACTTCAAAACATTATTTTCTGCTTTGTATATTCTAGATGTAAGCTCATTGCTATTATTAACAAAACTGCTGTTATAATACCTATTATTGTTAGAGATTAGATATATACAGACAACTTCAAGAAAAATAAACAAAAATAAAAAATAGTTATTAGATAAGAATCTAAATAGGTAACGCATTTATGTTTTATACTTCTGATGTTACATTAAGAATGTGAACTTATCCATATTTTTCAAGGCTATACCAGTTCCTCGCGCAACAGCCCGTAAAGGGTCCTCTGCTACAAAAACCGGCAACTTTGTCTTCTGACTGATTCGTTTATCCAAACCATGAAGCAAGGCTCCTCCACCTGTAAGGTATAAACCAGTTCTATAGATATCTGCTGCTAACTCAGGTGGTGTTGTTTCTAAAGCTTTTAAAATTGCTTCCTCTATTTTTGAAATGGATTTATCAATAGCATGAGCAATTTCAGAGTAGGAGACCACAATTTGTTTTGGTATACCAGTCATTAAATCTCTTCCATTAACAGGATAATCAGCAGGAGGATTATCCAATTCGGGTAATGCAGATCCTATTTGTATTTTAATATTTTCGGCAGAACGCTCGCCAATAAGCATATTATGTTGCCGTCTCATGTAATCAACGATATCCAATGTAAATTCATCACCAGCGACTCTGATAGATTGATCACAAACAATCCCTGACAGCGCTATCACGGCAATTTCTGTGGTACCGCCTCCAATATCAATAATCATATTTCCTTGTGGTTCTTCCACATCAATACCAATTCCAATTGCCGCAGCCATTGGTTCATGAATCAACTTTACTTCCTTGGCGCCTGCCTGTTCAGCACTGTCACGTACCGCTCGTTTCTCCACCTCTGTAATTCCAGAAGGGATACAAATAACCATCTTATACGAAGGCGGGAAAAGAAACTTCTTGTTTCCATGAATCAATTTGATCATTTCGCGAATCATGCTTTCCGCCGCATTAAAATCGGCTATCACTCCATCTTTTAGTGGACGTATTGTTTTGATATTAGAATGTGTCTTTTCATGCATCATCATCGCCCTCTTACCCACTGCGATTACTTTATCTGTTCTTCTATCGATGGCGACAATCGATGGTTCATCTACCACCACCTTATCGTTGTGCACAATTAAAATGTTTGCAGTACCTAGGTCTATGGCTATTTCATGCGTTAAAAAATTGAATAATCCCATGGATATTTTGGTGATTCTTGACGTTGTAAATTGTAAATTCTAAAAATCTCATGCAAAGTAACGATAATTCAATGATTACAAAGTATTTTTCTTAAACTATTTTTATATTTTCAGCAGAAAAATTTGGAACTAAAGTTTATTTTTTTGCTTTAATTCCTCTAAAATAATTTTGAACCAGAACGAATACTTAGCAGGATTTTCATCGATATCAGTCAATAGATCTGAAACCTGTATCCATTCTATGGCTTCTACTTCGTCAGCATTTAAATTCATATCTCCGTCATAAACCCCGGTAAAGACGGTATCAAATTCGTGTTCTGTCATACCACTTGGCTCATCGTATGCCTTATAGATAAAAGAAAACTCTTCAGTTAAAATAGTTTGAAATCCTAATTCTTCGTATAATCGGCGATGGGCTGCTGCCGAATAGCTTTCATTTTCGCGTGGATGAGAACAGCAACTATTACTCCAGATACCTGCCCAATGATATTTAGAGTAGGCTCTTTGCTGGATCATCATTTCGCCTTCAGAATTATAAATTATAATACTAATCGCCTTATGCAATAAACCTTTTTCATGGGCCTCCTGCTTACCCATCAACCCAATCTCATGTCCCGATTCATCTACAAGTACCACTCTCTCTTCCATCTTTTACTTTTTGTAATTATAAAATTATTTAAAACGAGACTCAAAATTAAGCAAAATGCAAATATCCATTGCACTATTCTCCAAGCAAAAAACCATCAACTACTTGAACCAACCTGCATACATGACATAGTTATTTGCAATCCTTTCTATCTGATCTTTGAAAAGTCCTGGATTCAATTCCTTCACTTTTCTCGCTGGAATCCCAGCGTAAACAGAATTTTCTTCACAAATAGTGTTCTCTAAAACAATGGCTCCAGCTGCTATAATAACATTCTTCCTTATGTGCGCATGATCCATCACTATCGCTCCCATACCGATCAAGACATCATCTTCTATCGTGCATCCATGCACAAGTGCTCTGTGTCCTATGGATACATTATTGCCTATCTGCAAGGCTGCTTTTTGATAAGTACAATGCAAAATAGCCCCGTCTTGAATATTCACCTTATTACCGATTTTTATATAATTAACATCACCCCTCACTACTGCCTGAAACCATACACTACAGTCGTCTCCCATCACCACATCTCCAATGATTGTGGCGTTTTCTGCAAGGTAAATATTCGATCCAAACTGTGGTGTTTTGTCAAGTATGGTTAAAATTAGAGCCGTCATTAGTTAAAAAATTTAGTTAAGAAAAAATTGCTTTTCACTTCTGAAGAAACAAATATATTATAGAACAATATCAATATCTGCATCCCATCCGGGCTTAAGAAAGACCTTATCACCAAATGTGTAAATCTTTTCTGCCTGACGATGTAAGATATAATTACCTGAGTCCCATTTTTTATTCCGATTAGTATCTTCTATCACCGATATTTTATAATATCCACTCGGTAAATTAGAAAAAATAATTGTTTTGCTTTTATCATTCATCGAAACATAATTTTGATAAATAATCTGATCCTTTTCGTTCAAAATTTTCAGCAAAAAATTATTATCTTTTGCTAGTTTATTGTGAATGATAATGGAGCCATAATTTTCTTTAGTCATTATTTTAAATGTCTCCGAAATATCTTCGTTTTCAACTCCAAACACATCCACTACCGCACCCTTACTAATGGCTATTTGATAAGCCATTCCAGGCGTCCATTTATAGTTAATCTCCAATCTTCTAGAGTCTTTTTTATCAAGAGTAAAAGTGGCATTCACTGCCAATAAAGTTGTATCCTCGAGTAGTTTAATCTTGGTACTGTCTTTTACTTTAAAGGGTCTGGTCAGACTTAAAAAATACGGCTTATAAATATCGTGAGTGATGTCTGATTTTTCCTTCATTTTTACGGAAATTGGTCCGTTATAAATTGAAATTTTATTATCTTTTAGTTCACTCTCCTTTATGTAAAAAAGCTCCTTTGTAAATGTATCTTTTATGGTGTTGTTGGTGGTGATATAAAAGATAGTACTACTCTTTGTATAGTCTGAATAGTAATAACTTACTGTATCTTTTGACTCGTTAACGATGGCAATATCCCTTTTGCTATAAACGTCTGCATTAAACTGAATATTTAAGATGGGTTTATTGTAGATAAATTTTATTAGCCCTAGCTGCGGATTAATCACATCTAACAATATTGTTTGACTTGGCTCCTCACTGAAACTATGTAACAAAAAGTTTTTAATTTTTGAGGTGTCACCTAGTTCCACTAGCGAGTCTGGAAAAGCTATAGCCTCTATTTCTGGATCGTATAAGTAATCAAAATCTTCGTCCTTAAAAGCCACTAGCTTATAACTTCCTTTCTTAATATTTTCAATTTTAAACAATCCATCCCTATTTGTCTTACCTATATAAAGAGGCTTACCCTTAAACACTACACTATCACTTATATCTTCATACAACATTATTCCAAAACCTTCCACAGCAACATTGTCTATCGCCTGCAATACTCTTCCAGAGATTGATGCACTATCGAGATAATCACCTGTACTAAAAACATACTTAAAACTATCCTGAACATTACCTTCGTTGTAGTCTTTGAGTGCATTTCCGAAATTAATATTATAGGTCGTATTCGGTTGGAAGTTATTTCTAAATTTGATGATTAACTTTTTCCCAGTAATGACATAATCTGGCTGTTTTTCTAATGGAGGCGAAACAATAATTTGTTGAGCTGGATTATCTAAATTGAAGAACTCATCAAAGTTGATGTTCACTTTTTTAGCATCAAAATGCAAAGAGTAATTTGCTGGCTCAACCGATTTTATTTGCGGCTTTTGAACATCTCTAGCACCACCGGAAGGGGGTACAATGTTGGCACATCCACCTGCGACTAATCCGACAATGATAAGGTGTAGAAATAGCTTCAAGTATATTAGACCAATTGACTTTTTCAAGGAATAAAACTCTTTTTTTACAAAAAATGTCAGCCCTTGTAGCTGACATTTTTCGAGTTATCTTAATTAGATTACAATTTTCTTTGAACTTCCACTTCTTCAAATGCTTCTACCACATCACCAACTCTAAGGTCATTATAATTCTTAATATTTAAACCGCACTCGTATCCTGCTGCCACATCTTTCACATCATCTTTAAATCTCTTCAATGATGCCAATTCACCAGTATATTGAACGATTCCGTCTCTTACCAATCTGATTTTAGCACTTCTTGTCACCTTACCATCAAGTACATAACATCCAGCAATAGTACCCACCTTAGTGATATTAAACACCTCTCTAATTTCAATATTCGCAATCACTTTTTCTTCCATCTTAGGTTCTAGAAGTCCTTCCATGGCAGATTTCACATCCTCAATTGCATTATAGATGATGGAGTAAGTTCTAATTTCTACACCCTCAGTCTCTGCAATCTTGCGTGCTTGTGTTGAAGGTCGAACCTGAAATCCAATAACAATGGCATCTGACGCAGATGCTAACAATATATCAGTTTCATTTATAGGACCCACCGCTTTATGCAGTACATTTACTTGAACTTCTTCCGTTGACAATTTCAACAATGAATCCGTCAAAGCTTCAATTGATCCATCCACATCACCCTTAATAATGATGTTTAACTCCTTGAAATTACCCAATGCCAATCGACGACCAATCTCGTCTAAAGTAATATGTTTCTTGGTTCGCAATCCAGTTTCTCTATCAATTTGAGCACGTCTGGTAGCTGTAGATTTTGCCTCTTGTTCGTCTTCGAATACCCTGAATTTTTCACCTGCCTGTGGTGCTCCATTTAAACCAAGTATCTGCACAGGTACTGATGGTCCGGCATTTTTCATTTTTTTAGCTGTATGATCAGTCATTGCCTTCACTTTACCAAAATATGGACCACACACCATCATATCGCCAACATTCAAGGTGCCTGCCTGAACTAAAATCGTTGCCATATAGCCACGACCCTTATCCAAGGAGGCCTCTATTACACTCCCGTGCGCCATCTTATCGGGATTGGCTTTAAGTTCCATTAACTCTGCCTCTAGCAGAATCTTATCTAACAACAATTGTACATTGGTACCCATCTTTGCTGAAATCTCTGCTGTTTGAAATTTTCCACCCCACTCTTCAACCAAGATATTCATGGTACTTAATTGTTCTCTTATCTTATCCGCATTTGCTCCTGGCTTGTCCATTTTATTAAATGCAAAAATCATAGGAACACTGGCTGATTGTGCGTGACTGATCGCCTCCTTTGTTTGTGGCATAATCTGATCGTCTGCTGCAATTACAATGATTGCGATATCTGTCAACTTAGCACCTCTCGCCCGCATGGCCGTAAATGCCTCGTGACCTGGTGTATCTAAAAATGAAATTTTCTTTCCACTTGGAGTCATAACATCGTAGGCGCCAATATGCTGAGTGATACCACCAGACTCCTTTGCAACTACATTCGCTTTTCTGATATAATCTAGCAATGAAGTCTTACCATGATCTACGTGACCCATAATCGTTACTATTGGGGCTCTTTCAACCATGTCTTCCGGATTTTCTTCTTCCTCTTCTACAAATTCTTCATCAGCAGCAGAAATAAACTTTACTTCAAATTTAAATTCGTTTGCTACCAATTCTATAATCTCTGCATCTAGTCTTTGATTGATTGAAACAATTACTCCTAGATTCATACAGGTTTTAATAACTTCAGAAGCCGAAACATCCATAAAACTTGCCAATTCACTTACAGAAACAAACTCTGTTAATTCTAACAAATTATCTTGTATAGCATCTGCTTCTCTTTGGTTTTCTTCGGCAGCTGCAATACGCTTGCCTTTCTTCATCTTCGAACGACTGCTCTTTCCGGTTGCATTGGCTAACCTTGCCATCGTTTCTTTAATCTTATCCTCAATTTCTTTTTCAGAAACCGCCTGATCAACATTGTCTGGTTTTTTACCTTTATTTTTATCGAAAGGTGGACGATTAAATCCACCTGGTCCTGCTGGTCGATTAAAACCACCTCCACCACCTGGTCGGTTAAAGCCTCCACCCTGCGCGCCAGGTGCTCTATTTTGCCTAGTGCTATCGTGCTGTGCAGGTTGTGCCTTGCCTGCTTGAGAAGGGTTTTCTGTTTTAAAAATTCTCTTTCTTGGTTTTTTATCTGCATCTGAACCAGTCTCACCAGGTTTTCCGCCAGGTTTGCCTTTGCTATCATCGCGTTTAGGACGAGTCGATTCCAGATCAATCTTTCCCAAAAGCTTTATTCCATCAAGCTTTTCGTATTTTGTTTCAATATTGTTCTCATCCTTCTCATCTTCCACAATGTCCACTAAGGTGGGTTTTTCCTCCGCTATGGCTGCTTCTTCTATCTTAGATTCAGCAACTTTTTTTACTTTAGTTGTCTTGGCTTTTGCCTCTTCTGTCTTTTTCTCTTCCGAACCAGGCTCAATATTTGGAAGTGTTTCCTCGTTTGTAACGGCAGCAATTTTCTTTTCTGCTGGCTTTTCTTTCTTTCCTAAATCAATATTTCCAATAATTTTTGGACCTTCTAATTTTACAGAGTTTGTCTCTATAACAACTTCAGGCTTCTTTTCAATTTCTACCTTTTCCTCTTTCTCAATTCTTGGCGACAAAGTAGTTTTGATTCTTATTTCCTCACTTTCCTTTTCTTTGGCTTTTTTATCAGTAAAAATAGCGGAGTTATCAATTTCAATATTATCACGTTTCTTATTGATGCCAAGCTCTACTTTTTCAGCTTCACCCTTATGACCCATGTCTACGTTAAACTCTTTCATCAGCACAGCAACCATCTCAGGAGACAGCCTAGTGGTAGGTTTGTTTTCTACAGTAAACCCTTTTTTCTGCAATTCTGCCACAAGCGTTGCTGCACCTATATTAAACATAGAGGCGGCTTTGGGTAATTGCATTGGTTTTGCTTCTTCAGACATATATCTTTTTTAAATTATCTTTTTGTGCTTCCTTTACGATTTGGAAACTATTAACTTTCACTATTTCATACGCAACATTTTAGTCTTCAAATTCTGCTTTTAAAACACTAATTACGTGTTGTACAGTTTCTTCTTCCAAATCTGCTCTTCTTGCTAATTCTACAGGATCCAAATCTAATACGCTTCTCGCAGTATCGCAACCTATTCCTTTTAAAATATCAATGACCCAAGCATCAATTTCATCTGAAAATTCTTCCAAATCAATATCAAAATCATCTTCTACATCTTCAACATCTCTAAATACATCTATTTCATACTCCACCAAACGGCTCGCTAACTTTATATTTAAACCCTTTTTCCCAATGGCCAATGAGATTTGGTCTGGCTTTAAATAAACAGCTACCTTCTTATTCTCCTCATCAATGCTTAATGAATCGATTTTTGCTGGTGCTAATGCGCGTTGAATCATCAAGTTCAAATTGCTTGTATAATTAACGATATCGATATTTTCATTTTTCAATTCACGAACAATCGCGTGAATTCTAGAGCCTTTCATCCCTACACATGCACCCACAGGATCAATTCTATCATCAAAAGACTCTACCGCTACCTTCGCTTTTTCACCCGGCTCACGTACAATTTTTTTCAAAGTAATTAAACCATCAAAAATCTCAGGCACTTCCATCTCCAATAATTTTGCTAAGAATGCATTGTCGGTTCTTGACAAAATGATTTTCGGATTATTGTTATGCATATCAACGCGCTTAATCACTGCACGTAACGTATCGCCCTTTTGATAGAAATCGGCTCGAATTTGCTCACTCTTAGGCAATAATAATTCATTCCCTTCGTCATCCAAAATCAAGATTTCTTTTTTCCAAACTTGATATACTTCACCAGAAATAATTTCACCTACCCTGTCTTTATATTTTTTGTACACCTCGTCTTTCTCCAACTCTAATACACGCGAAGCCAAGGTTTGACGAGCTGCTAAAACCGAACGACGACCGAAACTTTCTAATGTAATTTCTTCGTATAGCTCATCCCCAATCTGATAATCAGGATCAATTTTTTGTGCTACTGCCAAATCTACTTCTGCCACATCATCCTCCACAAAACCATCTTCCATAATGGTTCTTCTATGCCAGATTTCAAGATCGCCCTTGTCAGTATTTACAATAATATCAAAATTTTCAGTACTACCATATTTCTTTTTCAATAAGGTTCTGAATACATCTTCCAATACCTTCATCATGGTAGGTCTGTCAATGTTTTTAAATTCTTTAAACTCTGCGAATGAGTCTATCAACTCTGTACTATTCATGATTTTTTAGTTTTTGTTTTTTTTGATTCCTAAAAATTTATTCTATTTAAAATTAAATTGTATCAATGCATTTTTTATCTGCGCATAAGTAAGCTCATATTGCTTTGGAAGCACTTCTTCCTCTGCAGCTTCACCAGCTTTTTTCTTCTTCTTTTTTACTTCTTTTAATATTTGTTCCAACACCACCTTCTCGTCATCGCTATAAATCAATCGGCCAGAAATCTTTTCCCCACTTGTTTTCACAATATCTAATGTGCCTCCAATTCTTTTTTTGTATTGCTGTGGCACTTTCAACGGATTAGTCATGCCCGGACTCGATAGCTCTAATCCATAATCCAAAGGTACGATACCACCCTTGTCCAAAAACTCCTCCAAATATCTGCTCAATATGGTACATTGATTAATAGTAATGTTTTCAAAGCCATCTACAAATACTTGTATTCTCTTGCCCTGCAACACTTTCACGTCTACCAAATATAGATTTTCTTCGGCTATTTTCGGTAAAAGTATCTCTCTAATTTTTTCTACTGCGTCCTTCATTTCAATATAGAAACAAAAGAGGGGACTAATAGTCCCCTCTTTCTCATTTTTTCATTTACAATGCAAATGTAAGCTATTTATACCTAAAACCAAAATAAATTTAATGTTTCTATAGGTATCTTTTCGTAGTGTCAAATGTTTTTTGAGGGCGCGTCCCAGGCTTTAGAAATACAGAAGCCTGGGTCGGGCATTCCGCAGTACAAGGTACTTGCTGTATTCCCTCGCGCTACATTGTCTCAAATGCGACTTGATTTATCTAGTGTATGATTGACTTATGAACAGAGTTTACGAGCGAGTAAAACAAATCTCCGCACTAGTGGAAAACACTCGCGCTAAAGAAAGGTCCGTAATACAAATGCTGTCGAGCAAGAGAACAACTTTTATTAAAAGAATTTCACAGTGAACGAAATGCTGCGCGACTGGGTGGCAGGAGTACCGTCATTGGAAAGGGCCGTACGACAGAACACAGGACCTTTGCCCCTTGCTTTTTTGGGGCAAATGGCTCGCCCAAAAAAGTAAATAAAAAAGCCTATCGATAAGGATAGGCTTGATAAATATATTTAAAAAAAACAGTTGACTATGGACGCATTTCGCTATTGTCTTCTTTGGCTACCAAAAGAAAAGTAATGCCGATGGTACATAAGGCCAAACCCACAATCATTGGTAAAGATAAACCATAGTTTGACGCATGTGCAGTTGGGTCTGTTGGATTGTATGGCAACATAACATTTGAATTTCTAATTAAGAAATAAGTGTAAACACTTACTAGCGTTCCGATAAGGGTGCAAATGATACCTATAACTTTAGACATAAGATGAATTATTTGTATTGCAAAAATGTAAAAACTTTTACAGACTCACAACTAATTTTGAGAAAAACTGAGAAAATCAGCTAAAAATTCGATAATCTTGCAGCGTGTTAACAGTATCAAATTTATCATTACATTTCGGGGGTAGGACTTTATTCGACGGCATCACCTTCCAAATCGTTCGAACAGACAGAATTGGGCTCGTAGGCAGGAACGGAGCAGGCAAATCGACATTATTAAAGGTATTGACGGGCTTTCAAAAGCCAGATAACGGTGATATCTCGACGCCCAAAGATTTTGAAATAGGTTATCTACCGCAAGATATCAATAGTCAGAGTACTAAAAGCGTTTACGAAGAAACCAAGACTGCATTTAGCAAGTTTCTTGCTTTGGAAAGGGAGCTAAAAACTTTGTCGCATCAAATGGAAACGCGTACCGACTATGATAGTGATTCTTACATGGATTTGATTACAGTGTACGGCGAGAAGGATGCCCTCTTTCACATGATGGGTTCGCACAATATAGATGAAGAGATAGAGAAAATATTGAAGGGGCTTGGTTTTGAGCCCAAGGATATGCAGACGCCTGTAAGTGAACTGAGTGGTGGATGGCAGATGAGGATTGAGTTGGCGAAAATATTATTACAGAAACCAGATTTGATTTTGTTTGATGAGCCTACCAATCACTTGGATATTCATTCGATTACTTGGTTAGAAAATTTTCTTCGAGATTATGATGGCGCCATCCTTTTGATATCGCATGACAAAGCCTTTTTGAATAATGTGACCAACAGAACGATTGAAATTTTTAATGGTGATATTGATGATTACAAAGCCAACTATTCTAAATATATCGACCTAAGAAAAGAGCGCAAAGCGAATCAGATTAATGCTAAGAAAAATCAAGAAAGGGAGATACGTCAGATAGAAAGAAATATTGAAAGATTTAGAGCAAAAGCTTCGAAAGCAGCTTTTGCACAATCTTTGGTGAAGAAGTTGGATAAGCTCGATATTATTGAAGTTGACGAAGAGGATGTATCGAAAATGAACTTACGTTTCCCTGATTCAGTGCCTTCGGGCAAGGTAGTTTTAGAAGTGAAACACGCTGTAAAAAAATATGGTAATAAAACTATTATTCATAATGAGAGTTTTTATGTAGATAAGGGTGACAGAATTGCTTTTGTAGGCAAAAACGGAACAGGTAAAACGACCTTGAGTCGTATGATTGCAGGCGATTTAGATTTTGAAGGTGATATAAAAAGGGGTTATAATGTGCACTTAGGTTATTATGCACAGCATCAAGCAGAGACATTGGATGGCAACAAGACAGTGTTCGAAACCATTGATGAGGCTGCCACTGGTGAGATGCGAACTAAGGTAAGAACCTTATTAGGTTGCTTTTTATTTAGTGGTGAAGATGTAGAGAAGAAGGTGAAAGTATTAAGTGGTGGGGAGAAAGGAAGGGTGGCGATGGCAAAACTTTTATTAGAGCCAATGAACTTATTGATTTTGGATGAGCCTACGAATCACTTAGACATGGTGTCTAAAGAGACTTTGAAATTAGCCTTGAAAGAATATAAAGGCACTTTAATATTGGTAAGTCACGATAGAGATTTTTTACAAGGCTTGACCAATCGTATTATGGAGTTTACGGATACTGGCATTAAGGAACATGTGGGAGATATTTATGATTTCTTAGAAGAGAAAAAAGCCGAGGATTTTAGAGAATATGAGCGTGCGAAAAACGGGAATATTCCATTAGCAAAATTGAACTCAAGAGCAGAGGTGAAAAAACAAAATCCTATTGCGAACAAACCTGACGACAAAGAGGCAAAAGCCTTAAAGAATAAGGCTTCTAAGTTAGAGAATCAAATTTCAGAATTAGACAATAAGATAGAGGAATTTGAGAAAAAGTTAAAAGATCCTGAGTCTTTTAAAGAGGTAGGCAATGACCCCTCTTTCTACAAAAAATATGAGGAAGTGAAACAAGCACAAGCCCAATTAATGAAGGATTGGGAAGAGGTTTTAGAACAAATTGGATAAAGGATTTACAAATTCTCTTTTTTAGTTTTTAATCAAAGCATGTCCAATATCCATAATTCGAAGGATAATTTTATCAATATCATTTTTCATTTCTATGTGGTTATTGTTGGAGTCGTGCTCCAACCAGTTTAACAATATTTCTGCATCAGGTTGTTTGGCTATTGGGACATTCATTTTTTCTAAAATAGAAGCATTTGCTTTTTGTTCGGGTTGACCTTTCATTGGAATGACAAGCAATTTCTTATGCAAAAAAAGCGCTTCTGAAATCGTCTGAAAGCCTCCAGCAGTAATGATTCCTGCACATTGTATCAAATGATTGGTAAAGCCTTCCATATTCAGTGGAAAGATGCTTATGTTTTGAGTAGTGATAGGATTTTTTTCTGTTTTAGAATAGATGATAAATTTATAATCACTGAATCTTTTATCTCTAAGTATTTGCATCAATTCGTCATCTGAGTAGGTTAGCAAATATATCAATATAAAATTTTCATTTACGATGCTTGCGTTTCGAATTTCTTTTCTTAATACAGGATAATAGATAAAATCATCCATCCTGGTGAAATGCATACCAATCTTGGCTTTCACAGGACACAGAATTTTGGTAACAATATTTGTTTTTAGCTTTAAGCCATGCAATCGAGGAAAATTTTTTGAAGTAAGGGAATAAATATTTCCTATGCCAATACAAGGTATATGATAGATTTTAGCCCCCCAACAAGAGACAGGTTCATAATCTGAAATGACTAAATCATATTTTTTGAAAGGGATACTTTTGATGGACTTAACAAAGGCATACAAATCTAGTTTTGCAAAGCTTTTGAGGTAAGATATCTTTCCTTTTTTACCATATTTAAAACTGATGCCTTTGCAATTATAGTTGACGTTTCGAGGCAATTGAATATCGGAATTATTACCGCTAGTGACTACATCTATTTTTTCGATTTCTGGCTCTAATGCCAACTGTTCTATGATTTCTATAGAACGAGTGATGTGGCCATTTCCTGTAGCCTGTATGCCATACAATATTTTCATTTATTACAGTTTAGTGGTGACAGGAAATTTTTCATTTCTTTGTCCAGATTAATCTCACTACTAAACTGCTTTATTTATGATAGATTGAATGTTAAAGTCTGTTATATCTAAATCGTCTTCAGAAAAAGTGATGGCGAGATCTTTATAATGAATAAGATTCCATTCGCCTAGATTGTATTCGAGAGAACTCAAATTCTCCACCCAATCACCAGAATTTAAATAATGAATAGTTTCATTTTCTATTGTAATATTTTTAATACAAGGTTCGTGTATGTGTCCACAAATTACATATTTCACGCCCTTTTCGTAGGCAAAGAGGGCAGTGTTTTGCTCGAAGTCGCTGATAAATTTTGCGGCTTTTTTTACACCATCTTTTACCCGTTTAGATAAGGACATTTTTTCTCTTCCTGTTTTTTCTAGAAGAAAATTAATGGCTCTGTTTAATATAATTAGATAATCATAACCTTTACCACCCAACTTTGCTAGCCATTTGGAATGCTGCATGGTTATATCAAAAATATCACCATGAAAAAACCAAAATGTTTCATGATTGAGTTGTAATGTCAATTGATTGACTAGTTTAAAGTTGCCTAATTGAATATGGCTAAATTTACGGAGATATTCATCGTGATTGCCAGTGATGTAATACACTTGAGTTCCATTCTGCATCATCTTTAGGATGCGACGCAAGACTTTTGTATGTTCCGTAGGAAAATAGTTTTTATTGAGTTGCCACATATCAATAATATCTCCATTAAGCACCAAGGTGCTGGGATTAATTGACTTGAGGTAAGCATTTAATTCTTTTGCATGACAACCGAAGGTTCCAAGATGAACATCAGAAATAACTGCAATTTCTACATATCTTTTTGACATAACTAAACGAGTATTGTTTATGGCCGCATTTTACAAAAAACATGTTACCTAAATGATGACTGCATATTATTAAATAAATAAAAAGGCGACTGAAAACAGTCGCCTTTCTTAAATCAAAACCTATTTCGATGAAAAATATTCTGGGTTCATTCTATTTATTACAAACCATCTTAAGCGTAGTTGCCTCGTTATTGCTTTGGATTTTAACGAAGTAAATACCACCTTGTAAGTTTTCTGTATTGATAGAATATGTGTTAAGACCAGCACTAACTGCATCATTCATAATTTGCTTTATGATACGACCACTGATATCAACTAATGAAATATTCAAATTTGTTGTTTCAGTAGCATTTACATTGACAACGAATTTGTTTGTGAATGGATTTGGATACACCTTGATATTATTCAAATTTGAAATTTCATTCACTGAAGTATAAGGCGTATTTTCAGAATCAAAGTTTGTCCAACAAGTCATCCAGTTAGTTGTTCCGAATGCACCTCTGAAAGTTACTGTATTATCAAAAAATGAGCTACTTAAGTTAGCTGCTGAAAAGCTTGCACCCATTAACACTGGAGAACCTGCAGAAGGAATTGCATTAGGAGCAGTTGCATTAAACGGATCGGCCAACATTGCTTCAGTTGCCGCTGCATAAAAAGTATTACTGTTACCCATCAATGGTACGTTTGCGGAATCAAAAGCAGCTTCGTGATTTCTGCTACATCCTGCCCAAACATTATTTTTTAATTCTAAAGTTCCTGCAGTATAGTTTGCTTTCGTAGATGTACCATCGATAAATTCACCAATCGGCCATCCCATAAAAATAGTGTTATAGATTGATTGAGTAGAGTTTCTTCTGATGTGTGCTCCTCTTTTAAAGTAAGAAGGTGCTGGAAACGAAACTGTTGATTTTGGGCCAATAGTTGTCACATTACTAAATACTGAACTAGTAAGTGGTGTTGCTGAAGATCCAGTAGCATTATTGTCTGATTCAAAAGTATTAGAAGCACCGGCCGCATCATAATAAGCTGTATCTCTTACGGCTAACAAAAATTGACAATGCCCACTGTATCCAAAGTCAGTATCAAAATCATCATCAGTTCCTTTAAATGCTATTAAGTTTTTGCAATTTACAGTACCACCAAACCACTCGTAGCTATCGTCACCACTGAAAGAAACTTGGATATGGTCGATTGTTGTACCTGTTCCAACACCACCAAAAGTCAATCCATTGATTTCATTATTCAAAACGAAAGCAATACCTGGATATTCTATTCTAACATATTGCATAGTACCAGAATTGCTACCTGCATTTGTTCCACCATAACGACCATCAAATGAGGCATTATCTACACCACCTTCAATAATACCGTCAATTGGCAAGCCACTAGCCGAATCCTTGATATTGATAGGCGCATCTCCTAACAAGATAATTCCACCCCAATCTCCCGGAGCACGATCACCAATTGGTTGATTTGAAGTAAAAACGATAGGTTCGCATTCAGTACCTGCCGCTGAAATTTTTCCAGTTCTTGTAATAATTAATGTTCCTTTACTTGGCTTATCACCTTTAATAAGTGTACCAGCTTCAATCGTTAGTGTAGCACCGCTTTTAACATACACAAAACCAGTCAATAAATAAATATTGTCTTTTGTCCATGTAGTGTTTGCAGTAATGTTACCAGATACTGGAACGTCTGCAGCAAATGTGTTTGCACTCATCGCTATTATTGAAATAAATGCGCAAAATTGTATTAGTTTTCTCATTTTTTTGTTTTTAATATTGTGTTTAATTACGATGCAAACAAATAACTATCTTATTATTTTATGCTTACGCATTTGTTAAGTTTATGTTAAATGCGCCCATATTAATGTTGATTTTTTATTCGTTAACTGGATTATCCATGAATTCAATGAATTTTTTTCTACATTAAAAATAAAGGAAATCTAAAAAAGAAATTACCTTTACTTCCTTTAAAACTAATGAACATTTAAAAATTAAATCACATCAAAAATTAAGATCAAAAATGGATTTAGAAAGGAAAAAATTTATCAAAACACTTGCTATTGCGCTACCAGGAATGGTTTTGCTACCGAGCTTTCTTCAGTCTTGTAAGAAAGAAGAATTGCCTAATATTTCATGGAATGGCAAAGTGGTAATTATTGGTGCTGGTGCTGCTGGAATATATGCAGCAAGCCTACTTCGTGAATATGCGCCGAATGCAACGATTCAGATTTTGGAAGCAAGCAACACTTTTGGTGGTAGAATTAAGGCTTTGGAAGGATTTGCAGATTTTAACATAGAATTAGGGGCGGAGGAAATACATGGCAAAAAATCAAAGTGGTATGATATTGTAAGTAGCACTAATGCAAACTTGTTCACGGCTAGTAGAAGTGAGACGGATTTTATTATGCTTGACAACCGATTAGAAAGCGAAGATAGCGCAAAATCTATTGCTGCATATGTGAAGGCAGATGATGCTGCTGGGACAGTTGTAAGATATTCTGGTGGCGAAATCAGCTGCGAAGCCTATGCCCTTTCTGAAGGGGTGGGCTCAATAGGGTTGCCTTATTTCAATGCGTTAACAGGTAACGAATATGGAACAAGCTCGAGTTTGTTAAGTGCCCCTGGCATTAGCGCAGAAGATAATTTATGGACTAGCGGAACAGCGAATTACAATGTTTCTAATCGTTCCTATCATTCTATTTTAGAAGAAAAATTTTCTGAGGCGCTTTCATTAGTTACCTATAACACACAGATCAAAAACATCGACTATTCACAAAGCGATATTTTATTAACGGATCAATCAGGAAATACTTTTACGGCCGACAAAGTTATTGTTTGCGTTCCTTTGACAATTTTAAAAGCGAATGACATCGCATTTTCACCCACTTTGCCAACTTCTAAACAAGAAGCCATAGATAAAATTGGAATGGGTGCAGGCATGAAGATAATTTTAAAATTCAGCATTCGCTTTTGGGATGAAAACGCAGGTTCTATCTATGGTAATGGACCTGTTCCTGAATATTGGTATGTATCAAAAGGAAGAGGAAATGACCATGTGCTCACTGCTTTCGTTATGGGAGACAAGGCAAGCTATTTGAGTAGCGAGGGTAATAACGCTGTGAATATTGTGTTAGCAGATTTAGACGACATGTATGGTGCTGGGATAGCTAGTGGAAGCATTATTGATAGCCATATAGAGGATTGGTTAAAACATCCATTTATTAAAGGGGCTTATTCATTTGCTTCAGAGGCAGGGATCATAAATTTAAGAACGCAATTAGCTCAAAGTATTAATAAGCAAGTCTACTTTGCAGGTGAGGCCACCCACACTAAAGGACATGTGGCTACCGTGCATGGCGCAATAGAAACAGCCGAAAGTGCGGTTAGTGAGATTTTAAAGGAGTTTTCTTGATTTTAAAAATAAGTGGATGCTAAGTGGTAGGATACACTACTTACTTTATTATCGTAATATTGCAATATTAAACTTAAGTAGAAATGTTAGCAGCATCAGCAAACATCGGCAAGAAGAAAAAGTTAGGGTTTTTAGATAGGTACTTAACCCTATGGATATTTTCGGCAATGCTTATTGGCGTTCTTATTGCCTATTTTATCCCAAGTGCTTCTACCGTCATACAATCACTTTCTAAAGGCACTATCAATATCCCAATTGCCATCGGCTTGATATTAATGATGTATCCGCCACTCACTAAGATTGATTTTTCGACATTAAAAGACATATTTGACAAGCCCAAATTGCTTTTTATAACATTATTTGTCACATGGGTTATTGGTCCTTTTTTAATGTTTCTTTTATCTATATTTTTTTTAAAGGGCCATCCAGAATACATGACCGGATTGATTGTTATAGGCTTGGCCCCCTGTATTGCTATGGTTATCGTATGGAGTGAGCTTGCGGAAGGCAATCGAGCATTAACAGCAGGATTAATTGGGATCAATAGTCTTTTACAAATTTTCTTTTTCAGTTTGTACGCCTACTTCTATTTAGAATTAATGTTGCCCTTATTTGGAATAAGAGGAATGATGATTGATATCAGTATGTATGAAATTGCCAAAACAGTAGCACTTTATCTAGGTGTTCCCTTTTTTGCTGCCATGACGAGCCGATTTGTTCTATTTAGGATCAAAGGAGAAAAATGGTTTACTCAAAAATTTATACCATTTGTTTCGCCAATCACTTTAGTTGCCCTTTTATTTACTATCGTAGTAATGTTTAGCCTAAAGGGAGAAATGATTGTAGATATCCCCATAGATGTCATACAAGTTGCGATTCCATTGGTAATTTATTTTATTGTCATGTTTGTGCTTATGTTTTTTATTGCAAAGTCTTTAGGCTCTAATTATAAAGACTCTGCTTCCGTTTCCTTTACGGCGGCCGGTAATAATTTTGAATTGGCAATTGCTGTTTCTATTGGTATATTTGGTATTAATAGTGGACAAGCTTTTGTAGGAGTCATTGGTCCATTAGTTGAAGTTCCAGCATTAATTGCTATGGTAAACCTAGCGTTTTGGTTTAGAAAGAAATATTATAACTCAGAGAAAACAACTCATAAAGAAGCTCAATAATTTAGGACATCTCAATCGCTTATAAGTTAACTTCTTTTCTAGCTAATTATTTAGTTATTATCTCAATGTTTCTTTAAAAAGCATCCCCATTTCTTGTTGTATAAGTAATTTTTCTACACTTTATAAAAAAAGCAACCACGAATCTTCAGACTGTTTTATAAATCCATTTAATAAAAAAAGTACCGTTAGCTATTTAACATTCGCTTAACATTGAGGTCACGTTGTATTTTTATTGTGAATATATTTTTGGACCAAATAACGATTGTAGATTTATGAAATATGTTTTTTTAACACTTCTCACCTTTTGCGGTTTATCTAATTTGAGCGCAGGAAATGGTACTATTTCAGGCAAAGTAATTGACGCAAAAACTGGAGAAACACTTATTGGAGCCACTGTTTTAGTTGTAGGTACAAGCATAGGTTCGGCAAGTGATATTGATGGAAATTATACTATCAAAAATTTAGTGCCTGGCAATTATAACATCCGAACCACTTATATTGGTTATGTAGAAAGAATAGATTCAACTATTGAGGTAACTGCTGACAATATTTTCTCGCTCAACATCTTGTTAAATACTGCAGAAAAAGAAATTAAAGAAGTAGTTGTAACAGCCAAAATTAGTCGTGACAATACCTCTGCCATTGTTACCATGCAAAAAAACAGCAGTACTATTTCTAGCGGTATTTCTGGTGAGGAAATCAAGCGTTCTCCAGATAGAAATTCTGGGGATGTCATAAAAAGAGTGAGTGGTGCCACCATTCAAGATAATAAGTTTGCCATTATTCGTGGATTGAGCGATCGATACAATTATGCCATGGTAAATGGTGCTGTGCTTCCAAGTACAGAACCAGATAGAAAAGCATTTGCATTTGATATGTTTCCATCCAACCTCCTCGATAATATCATCATCACAAAAACGGCTCAACCTGATTTGCCGGCAGAATTTGCTGGAGGAATCATTCAACTAAACACTAGAGATATCCCAGAAAAAAGTTTTTTCAATTTAACTATTGGACAATCGTTTATTGAAAAAGCAACATTCAAACCCTATTATACCTATAAAGGAGGCAAGACTGACTTCTTAGGAGTTGATGACGGAACTAGGGCATTGCCAGCAAGTTTTATTTCGTCTGATTCTCTACAAAAACTTCCAAACTCTCAGCGTTATCCTTATGCTAAATCGCTTCCAAATAATTGGGGTATTCAAAAGAAAAAAATTGCATATCCAGGTCAAAGTTTTCAATTCAGTGGCGGATTTGTTAAGGATTTAAAAAATATTAAAATCGGATCCGTAGCTTCTCTGAGCTATTCGAATTCATTGAGAACTATTTTTTCTAGTAGGTATGATTTTAATGCTGACGGTTCAGGCATATTTGACTATGATGATGTGGCTTATTCTAACCCTATCGCCATTGGCGCCTTACTAAATCTTACTTTTTTGATAAAGAATGACCAAAAAATTAGTTTTAAAAACACATTTAATATTAACTCAGAGGATAGAACCACCTTAAGAACGGGACAAAACATAGACCAAGTAAGACAGTTTCAAAAAAATTCATTTGAGTTTACTTCATCTCAGTTACTAGCCAATCAAATTATTGGCGAACATTTAATACGTAAGCCCGGTATCAAAATTAAATGGACGGGTGGTTTTTCTTGGATAAAAAGAACTCAACCACAAACACGCAGAATGTCCTATTCAATTGACTACAACAATCCTGACGACACTTTATATCATGCAGATATTTCTAATCAGGTAAATATTGGACAAGGAGGACTTTTTTACTCAAGTCTAGACGAAAAAATTTATAGTGGTGGAGCAGATGTTTCTGTTCCATTTAAAATTCAATCTGCTAAACAATTATTCAAAACAGGATTTTATATACAGCATAAGGATAGAGATTTTTCGGCAAGGGTGATGGGAGTGACCATAGCCAAAGTGTCTACATTTGACAGAAGTCTACTTTCTCTGGATCAAGCCAGTATTTTTGACACTGCTAATTTTTCGGCGAGAGGCTTTAATATTTCTGACATCACCAACAAGAGCGATAAATATACTGCATCGGCAGATTTATATTCTGGATACGCGATGTTTGAAAATGCATTTGCGAAAAGATTTAAAATCGTTTGGGGTGCACGGTTTGAATATTTCCGTCAACAGTTAAGTTCATTTAACTATAGTAATGATACAATTAAAGTGGATAAGAAATACCCTACCCTTCTTCCATCTATGAACTTTATTTATTCAACTACGAGCAAATCAAATTTCAGAGTGTCCTACTCAATGACATTAGCAAGACCAGAGTTTAGAGAAATCTCTCCTTTCTCTTTTTATGACTTCAACACCACTTTTACTATAACTGGGTTTGATTCGTTAAATCAAACTAAAATTCATAATGCAGATATTCGTTACGAATACTTCTTTGGCAAAGGACAGATGGCAGCTGTGAGTCTTTACTATAAATACTTTAATGCCCCGATAGAACAAGTAGTGACTCTGAAAGGTACGGACTATACCCTTTTCTCGTTTAACAATGCCTCTTTTGCTCATAATGGTGGGGTAGAGTTTGAGTTCAGAAAAAACCTTGACTTCATCAGCAAATGGAAGCATTGGGAAGATTTTATGTTTACTGGTAATTTCTCTTATATCTATTCTAAGATCGATTTGTCAAGTATTTCCTCCAGCACTGGTGCAAGGTCCCGTCCATTACAAGGTCAGTCCCCTTTTGTTATCAATGCAAGCGCAACTTATAGACAACCTAAATTAGACCTTTCCTTCACAATAATGTACAATCAAGCAGGACGTAGATTGGCCGTTGTTGGAACAAGCGATTATCCAGATATTTATGAAAATTCACGACCATTGTTAGATTTCCAAATCAGTAAAAAAGTACTGAAAAACGGTGTTTTAAAATTAACTTTTTCTGATTTACTTGCTAAATCAAGTTTCTTTTATCAGAACAGTGGCGCTGGCAAAAACTTTAATTATCAAAAGGAATTTGACACCGTGTTAATTGAACAAAAGAACCAAAGGACCTATACCCTATCTTTTACCTACACATTTAAATAGCTTAAATTAATAACTATTGCTTAATATTGAGAATGTACAACATTCATATTATAACACGAGTATTGCACACCATAAAATAAACAATGAGTAAAATGCCAATAAAAATATTGTTAGTAGACGACGAGCCAGATGTATTGGAGTTTATGTCTTATAGTTTAAAAAAAGAAGGTTATTCCGTCTTCACTGCTTCTAACGGCAAGGATGCTATAAAAATTGCTAAGCAAATCGATCCAAAACTCATTGTGCTAGATGTGATGATGCCAGAGATGGACGGCATGGAAACTTGTAGAGAATTTAGAAGCTTAGAGCAATTTAGAAATACGATTATCCTATTTTTAACAGCGAGAGACGAAGACTATTCTCAGATTGCTGGATTTGAAGTTGGCGCTGATGATTATGTAACCAAGCCGGTAAAGCCTCGTGTCTTTTTAAGCAGATTACAAGCTTTGTTACGTCGTGGAGAAACCGAAACAAAAAAAACAAGTATTCGAGTAGGGAATATCGAAATTGACGAAGATAAATACCTGGTATACAAAGATAATGACCCATTAAATTTACCTAGAAAAGAATTTCAATTGCTACAACTCTTAATGTCCAAGCCTGGGAGGGTATTTACTCGTGATGAAATTATGAATAAAGTTTGGGGGACGGAAACCATCGTAGGAGATAGAACAATTGACGTGCATATTCGTAAGTTGCGTGAGAAAATTGGGGATGATTATTTTAAAACCATCAAAGGAGTTGGTTATAAATTTGATTTATAAAAGATGAAGTATCCTATTAGATGACCTTAAGATTTGTTATTGTACTTGCCTTTCTTAAAACATTTATATTTTAGCAGTCAAAATGTTTGTAATTGAATAATATATCGCTCAAAAAACTTTCCCTTTATACTGCGAGTTTAGTATCGTTTTCAGTTATAGTATTGGTATTTGCAACCATGCTTTTTACACAAACCAAACTGCAGTGGTACTTTTTTACGGTGATCCCTGGATTGGTTTTTTTTGCAGTGTATATTATTATTCAAATCTTGGTGGGGCGATTTGTTTATGATAAGATTAGACTAATTTACAAGACCATTTCAATCCAAAAATCTGAGAAAGGTAAAGTAAAGGACATCATTGAAAACGACGAAAACCTCTTCGATAGAGTGAGGAAAGAGGTTGAGGAATACGAAAGAAATAAGATAGCAGAAATTGAACAATTAAAAACAATGGAAAATTACAGAAAAGATTTTTTTGGCAATGTGTCTCACGAGTTGAAAACACCGATTTTTAATATACAGGGATATATAGAAACCCTTTTAGAAGGGGCTGTTGACGACCCAACGATCAACAAGCAATATCTTTTAAAAGCGGCTTCAAATGTTGAACGACTTAATAATATTGTACAAGATTTATTAGAAATTTCTCAATATGAAGCCGGGAAATTAACCTTAGAAATAGACAGATTTGACGTTACTCAATTGGTTAAAGAAATTTTTGATTCTTTTGAAATCAAAGCGCACGATAAAAAAATTAAACTCGTTTTCAAAAAAGGTTCAGATAAACCATTTTATGTTATGGCAGATAAAGCTAGAATTGCACAAGTTTTTACTAACTTAATTGTAAATGCTATAAACTACGGAAATCAGGATGGCGAAGTTAGTATTGGGTTTTTCGAAATGGAGCCCAACCTTTTAATTGAGGTCGGCGATAATGGACAGGGTATATCTGAAGAACATCTTCCTAGATTGTTTGAAAGATTTTATAGAGTTGATAAACATCGTTCCCGTACAGAAGGTGGCACAGGCCTTGGATTATCAATTGTAAAACATATTGTTGAGGCGCATAGTCAATCTATTAATGTCAGAAGTACCATCGGTAAAGGCTCCACCTTTTGGTTTATGCTAAAAAAAGCCAAGTAATTCTATATTCATACACCAAACTTCCCGCAGCGGGTTCTAAAATTGAACGTGTGAAACTTGCTCAACAAGCAGCTTCTGTAATTATCAAAAATACTTGCGAGCCATCAGGTATCAAAACATTTATAAAAAAGGAGAGTGCTGATAATTATATTAATCAACTAGGTAAAGGAATACATCGTCGGGTTGAAAAAAAGTTTTGAAAGAAAATTTTAATAGCAGTAGAGTGAATCAATTATCTGATATCTTTGTGATAGAATCTTTTTATGCCATTGATGAATGGATACTCGACTAAAAATATAAACTCCTATGAGATTGAATCTAAGTATTTTGCTCTTATGTTTCATGAGTATTTTTCAATATACTATTGGACAAAAACTGGTCACTCAAAATACTCATCTTCTTAATGTTAAACAGAAACTTAAGATAGACAAATGTAAAATACAGTTTTTGAAAGTTACAGAGGACAGTCGTTGTCCAATTGGATCACAGTGCATAGTGCCCGGAACAATAACTATCTCACTTCGAGTGAATGGCACCGAATATAGCCTCAGTAGCAAAGAACCAAGACTGATCCTGCATGCAAAAGAAGCTGATTTTAAGATTGAACTTCTAGATGTGCTGCCCTATCCAAAATTAAAGCAAAGCAACGACTATTCTGTTTATCAGTCGAGTCTTTATATTTCAAAAATATAGAAAGCTCAAAAAAAGGATACTCGTATCAGTCTTCTCTGATTTATCGCTAGCATTAGCATCACTTTTTTTTCAATGTTATAGATTTTTTGATTATCTTTAGTACATGCTAATAATCGGAATATGCGGAGGTACGGGGTCTGGTAAAACAACCGTAGTAAATAAAATTTTGGAGATTTTACCCAAGGACCAAGTGGCTATTTTGTCCCAAGATGCCTATTACAAAGATAATGGGCACATACCGATGGAAGAAAGAAAGTTTATCAATTTCGACCATCCAGATTCAATTGAGTTTGAACTTATGCTGAACCATATTGAAAAACTGAAGCTCGGACAGAGTATTGAAATGCCAATCTATTCCTATATCACCTGCACAAGGGCTAAAGACTTTATTCCCATTAAATCAAAAAAAGTGATTATCATAGAGGGGATATTGTTATTTACGGACAAACAATTACGTGATATTTGTAATGTAAAAATCTTTGTTGATGCACCGTCTGATGAACGTTTATTGAGAGTTATTCGACGTGACATTATTGAGCGCGGCAGAAGTATAGAGCAGACGTTAGACAGATATACAGATACCGTAAAACCAATGCATGAACAGTTTATTGAACCCACTAAAAAATATGCTGACATTATCGTGCCACTCGGTGGTGAAAACCAAGTGGCTATAAATATCTTGGCTGCAACCATTCGACATAAACTCGGTATAGAAAAGGACGAATATGCAAGTACTCCGTTTTAGTAAATTATTTTATTTTGATTAAAATAGAAACTATTAATTATTTTGAATTACTTGACTACCAAAGAAAAAAAATGATAGCTGAGCTAGATACTTATAGTGAAAAACAGCTTTTATTTAAACCAAAAAAGGATGGTTGGTCGATGGCTCAGGTAATCGACCATTTGTATTTGGTAGAAAAGCAGGCTAAGAATTATATTGATAATAAACTTCTAGAACAAAAAGAAAATATTCCTCCCACTAATTGGAAATCTGGCTTCAGAAAAAATATTTTGAATATTGCGCTTTCATTGCCATTTAAATTCAAAACACCGACAACATTAATTCAGCCGAATAGAAATGACTATATTCAAGCAAAGGAAGATTGGGCAAGGATAAGATTAGAATATAAAAATCTTCTGCACCAGCTTGATAAGGATTATTTTTCAAAACACTTGTTTAAACACCCTTTGGTAGGAAAAATGGCGATGCTAGACATGTTCAAGTTCCTTCAAGTTCATGCTCAACATCATTCCTTGCAAATTGATAGAATTACTCATCACCCTCTTTTTATGAAATAAATTGACGCCATTTATTGTCATCTTACTTCTCTTACTGGGTCTTGGCTGTATCGTTATTGCCTTCATAGGTTCCATATTTCCCGGTATACCAGGATTACCAGTAGCTCTTATTGCTTTTGCAATCATTCACTTTTCAGGACTATATCACTTTCATGGCTGGGTGTTGTTTCTCCTCATAATTTTTGTGCTGTTAGTTTTGTCTATGTCTATTCTTGATTACCTACTTCCTTCCATGATGGCCAAATGGTTTGGTGGATCAAAGTATGCATCGTGGGGTAGCAATATCGCATTGATACTCTGTGTGTTTATTAGCACTCCATTAGGTCCTTTTGCCATTATTGTTGGTCCTTTTTTGGGGGCTTATATTGGTGAGCTATACGCTAAAAAAACAAACAAAGAAGCTTTAAAATCAGCATTAGGAACCTTACTTGGTTTTTTAAGTGGTACCGTTGGAAAATTGATACTAACCAGCTTTATTGGTGTCTTCTATCTTGTGATTTGTTTTTCTATTCTAGCCCGAACCTTTTCAAATCTATAAATTTCGCTTTACCTTTACCAGACACTTATAATTAAGCAGTATGAAACCAACCAAAATTGTTATCCTTTTAATTCTAGTGAGCTTGTTCTTTGTATCAGGATGTAACAAAGGTGAAGGCTTAAATATTTTTTCGATTGAAGATGATAAATCTCTAGGAATACAAGTGAAGAATGAAATTGCTTCAAAGCCAAGCGAATATCCAATCGTAGACAAATCAACCTATGGAGCCGCATACGCTTATTTGGAAGACATGAAAACAGCAATTCTTAACAGTGGTCAAGTGACACATAAGGATGATTTTCTTTGGGAATTATATATCATCAAAGATGATAACACACAAAACGCATTTTGCACTCCTGGTGGTTATATTTATATCTATACCGGGCTTATTAAATATTTAGATAATGCCTCGGCGCTAGCGGGCGTATTAGGACACGAAATGGGACATGCTGATAAAAGACACTCCACCGAAGCGATGACAAAACAGTACGGAATTTCTACTTTAGCACAAGTGGTATTGGGCAAGAACCAAGGAATGCTCAGCGATATTGCATTGAGTATGGTAAATCTGCAATTCAGTAGAACAAACGAAGCTGAGGCCGATAAATATTCCGTCATTTATTTATGTCCAACACTGTATAAAGCAAATGGAGCAGCTGCATTTTTTAAGAAAATTATAGCAGCTGGTGGCTCGCAGACGCCCGCTTTTTTAAGTACGCATCCGAATCCAGAAAATAGGGTGGAGAACATTGATAATCAGGCAAGTTCATCTTCTTGTTCAGGTGGATTGATTAGTGCTGCTCAGGACACCACGGCATACAACGCTTTCAAGGCAATGCTTCCCTAGTCATATTTAGAGATTGTACTTAATCAATTCCGTTTTTTTACTCTTTTTTAGCCAAGCTTTTAGAATACCTCTAATGTCTGGATGATCTTCGTAAAGTTGTATGCTGTTTTTCAGAGATTCTATATCTTTGAAATTTTCATTGATTGAAACATTACCAATTCCCTTATATTGGTTGTTTTCTACCCATATTAAGGTTCTCTCCTCTGGATTAATTGCTTCAGTGACAATAAAAAAATCAGGGTGAGAGAAGTAAAAGGTCTTCAAAATTTCCTCTATCTTTTCATTGTGAGATGCTCGGAAAGATTCAAGTGTTCCTTGCTTTAACAATTTGGAGGTGAGTGTGACATAAGCTTTTAAATTATGTCTAAGATTTAACTCATCAATCATCCTTTGAGCAATTCTTGGGGTGGTGGCCTTAATCACAGGTTCTTCATGAAGCTTCAAAGCTTCCATTTTAAAATAACGAAAACCGTTTTCATCAATTCTCAAAAACACACCTTGCCTATACTTTTTTATTCTTTGTGACACATTGTAAGGAGGCATTTGTCTTTTTATTTCATGACTTTCCTCCAATAGAGCCACCAATTCATTTCCCGTCAAACGATAATCTACATGGTAAATTTTTTCTTTCATTGAGGCGCTCTTTTGCGACTTCAAATCATTTGAAAAGTGGCTTATCACGCGTTTCCTAATGTTGTTGCTCTTCCCTATATATAACACTTTATGTTGTTGATCTAAAAAATAATAGACACCAGGTTCCTCTGGCAATTCTTCTACTTGACTTTTTAAAAGGTTTGGAGGCAAAAGGCCATCTACTAAACCTTCGGCTAATTCACTTCGAATTACCTCCTTTCTATCATTAAGCAATAATTTCTCAAACAAAATCGAAGTTGCTTCTGCATCACCCAAAGCCCTGTGCCGATTCAAAATATGGATATCCAAGCTTTCGCACAACCTACCTAAACTATAAGATGGTAAGCCAGGTATTATTTTTCTAGACAACTTAACAGTGCAAAGCTGTTTTCTTATAAAGGTCTTACCGAGTCTTTTAAACTCATTTCTAATAACCCCGTAATCGAAGCGAACATTATGCGCCACAAATATTTTACCCTCAGTCAAATCAATTACTCGTTGTACTACATCGGCAAATATTGGCGCATCTGCTACCATTTCGTCAGTGATGCCAGTCATTCCAGACACAAAAGGGTCTATTTTACGACATGGATTAATGAGCGTAGAATAGCTCTCAACAACTCTCTTCCCATTATGGACGATAATTGCGATTTCAGTAATCCTATCATTTAGGGGCTTACCTCCAGTGGTTTCTGTATCAATTATTGCAAACATCAATGTGCGAAGTTATTATGCTTTTTATGTTTTGATGAGTCGTATTCTCAACACCAATTTCTTAAAGTGTATATTATTTTAAGAAAACGTGCTCTTAGTTCTATAACCAAAATTTGATTTCTAAAGTTCTATTTCGTAGGTTTGAGGAGCAAATTTTGTTGTTACATTATCATTTTAAAGAAAGAATTGTTTGAAGGCCTTGCTTACTTCTTGTATTGTTTTGTTGTTTAGTTGGAGTTCTTCGATAGGGCAGCAAGTGGATCTTGCTAAGACCGACTCCACTTTAATGCCACTAAACAAGCATCGATATTTCCTACAAGCAGACATGCAAATATCTCAAACATTAAAAAGTGCTGCGATGTACACCACATTTAGCACTTGTTGGCTTTTTCCCAAACAATATTATATTGGCTTTCTTTATCAGAAATTGACTAGCGAGGAAGCAATTAATAAATTTGTTCCAAATACTTCAACAGATGAAATCATTCTCGAACATCAAAATGCAGGCATCAAAGCTGGATATATCCTGTTTGCAAATAAGCGAATCAGTTTCAATCCAGAAGCAAGTATTAATTGGGCAATGTGCAAATACCAATATCCTATTGGCGCTATCTATCGATACAATTTTATGACAATAGAACCTTCTGTAAATCTATTATTCAATCTCCACAAGAATTTAGCGGCTGGTCTTGGACTCAGCTATCGAATAAATGTAGGGCTTCACTTAAATGGCCTTTCTGATCGTGATTTGAATGGGATAACAGGTCGATTGTTTATTCGTTATGGAAAATTAAAATAAGCCATGAAAAAGCAAGGCATCCTTAAAAACGCTTCACCTAGTCTTCAATTCTTGCTTTTACTTCTATTAATTGTAATTGGACTCATTGTTGGAACTGCATTTTCTATTGTAACTGTTTGGACAATCAATGGAGGACAAATCTCAATGGGGCAAACGCTTTCCTCTTTATCGGGATCACTTAAAAACTTGGTGGTTGCACAGATTATTTCACAGCTTTTTACTTTTCTCCTTCCTCCGCTGTGCTTTTCGTACCTAATTTCAGGGTCTCTATTTGGCTATTTTCTTGGTGAAGATAAAAAAAATCCCAAAAAGTATTTTGTTGGTTTTGCCATCATATTGTTAGCAGGCTTTTTTCTTCAATTATTAATTATTGACAAAGAATCATTCATCTTTCCTGATTGGTTAAAAGGGCTTGAAATTTCTTCAATGAGAACACAAGCTACCTACGACTCCTTCGTGAAACAGCTGATCGGCATCAAAGGTGCATTCAATTTCTCTGTTGTTTTTGTGATGATTGCTATACTTCCTGCCATTGGTGAAGAACTGCTCTTTAGAGGGGTCATTCAAAAAAGCATCGCTGCACTAACCAAAACAGAATGGCCTGCAATAATCATCTCTGGAGTACTTTTTGGTTTAATGCATATGGAGTTTTTTAATTTCTTTGCTTTGTGTTTTATGGGGTTTGTGCTTGGAACATTGTATAGTTTTACGAAAAATATCTGGCTTACTATTTTTTTGCATTTCATGAACAATGCTATTTCGTTTATTACCTTGTACTTTTATCAAAACGGAACCAGTAAATTTGACCCAGAACAAAAACTACCCTTATACATCCCTTTGATAGCTGGTGTCGCAATGCTGATATTGTTCTATATGTTACATAAAAAGAAATTTGAAATCACTAAAGGGGAAACAATAATTGAAAATACAGAAACAACGTTTTAAAAGAAAAAGATGTGGGATAGCCTAAAAAAAAGAATCATACCTGGACTAAGCTTTGCGGCTATCATTGTCAGCGCTATCTACTTTTCGCCATGGAGCTATGCTTTGGTGATGATATTAATTATCATTCTTTGCACGAATGAGTTTTTTAAAATTACAGAATCATTGCGTGAAGAAAATGATAATTTAGCTGGTTTTCACAGTAAGGCAGTGATGGTATACATCTGTTTGGCTTTTATCGCCGGATTCCTTCAAAAGCTTGGAATACTTCCAGTCAAATATCTTTGTCTGGCTTCAATTTTCTTTTTGCTGATTCTCTTTTCAGAGCTATTTTCTAAGTCAACAAAACCTCTAGTCAATATCGGACTCAATTTGATGGGACTTTTATACATAGGTATTCCCTTATTTATGTCTAACTATATCATCCAATTATCGCGAACTGAAACAAGTGCTATTCAATATGATGGTCGCATTCTATTGGGTGTATTGCTACTGATAATGCTAAATGATGTAGGGGCTTATTTTATGGGTAATTGGTTTGGCAAACACCCCTTATTTACAAGAATTTCACCAAAAAAAACTATAGAAGGTACCATTGGCGGTTATTTGGTTAACTTGATAGGAGGTGTCCTAGGATTTTATATCATAGGTCAAATTAGTCTTTTCGATTGGTTAATTATTGCCGTCTTATCAAGCACAGGTGCCATTATTGGCGATTTGGTGGAAAGTTTGTTCAAGAGGAGTTTACAAATAAAGGACAGTGGATCTGCCATTCCTGGTCATGGGGGTTTTTTAGACCGATTTGATGCCATTTTATATAGCTTACCCATTATTGCCACATACATCATCTTGCGTTTCTTATAAGTTTTGTATCTTTGTCATTGAAATGAAGAAAAGAATAAGCATACATAGAGAAGGATATAAGATAATATTAGTTACTGGTGTTTCTTTATTTATCATTATCATGTTGGTAGAAGCCATCTCCGATTCAAGAATTGCCCATCTCACCGTTTTAGGGCTTTCAGCAATCATCTTTCTATTTACTGCATCATTTTTTCGATTACCTTCCCGAATGATGCCTGATGGCTTGCATAACATTATTGCACCTGCTGACGGAAAAGTAGTAGTGTTAGAAGAAGTTGAAGAACCAGAATACTTTAAAGACAAAAGATTACAACTCTCTATTTTTATGTCGCCTACCAATGTACATGTCAATCGTAATCCTATTAGTGGTATCGTTAAATATGTTCAGTATCATGCAGGAAAATATTTGGTAGCTTGGCACCCAAAATCTTCCACACAAAATGAAAGAAATACAGTGGTTATTGCCAACGAAAATGCAGAAATTCTGATTCGTCAAATTGCTGGCAAATTCGCCAAAAAGATAGTTTGCTATAGTAAAGTAGGGGCTGTGGCTGAACAAGGTCATGAACTTGGTTTCATTAAATTTGGTTCTAGAGTAGATCTCTATCTTCCCTTAGGAACCCAAGTAAATGTTAAATTAAACCAAAAGGTAAGAGGCGGAGAGACAATTTTGGGAAATCTTTTGTAGTTTAGCATTCAAATAGTATTATTATTTACTTAATTTAAAACAAAAACAATGAAAAAATTATTATTAGGATTTACATTCACAGCTATTACTTTTTTTGCAGCAAGTGCTCAAAGCGCAACAACTACAACACCTGTTGCTACCTCAACAACAATGACAACGGCAAACACACCTGTTGCTAGACAAGCTGCACCTGTGATGAACGTAAATACAACAAATGCAAATTCAACTCCAACAACAACTGCTAACGGAACAGCAGTGAATGCGACTACAACAACTCCAGTTGCCACTACTTGCTCACATGCAGCGAACACTTCAACAGCTAGCACTTGTGCTCATTCAGCAACTAATGGTACTGAAAAAGCTTGTTGCAAATCTGGTACTACTTGCAAATCTGGTACCACTCCAGTAGCTGCAACAGCAAAAAGCACTAAAAAATCAAAATAAATTTTTAGCTTATACAGATTACAATCCTACTTGAATTCAAGTAGGATTTTTTATGTAGAACAATCAAATCACCATTTTTTCGTTTTACATATAAGTATCACATAAATTATTCGTTTTGAACAGCAGAATCATCGTCTTATTTTTTCTTGGAAACGCTCTCTTCCATGCTTCATTCTCTCAAAAAATAGAAGTTGGAATCCTATTAGGTGGCGCCAATTATACCGGCGATTTAAACACCAATACAAGTTTCCAAAAGGTTGGTCCTTCGGCGGGTGTTTTCATGAGAAACAATATAGGGACGCGCTTTTCCTTTAAACATGCTTTTGCTTATGGGCAGGTTTCTGCTGACGATCAACTGTCGAAAAACCAATTTCAAAAAAACAGAAACCTGTCTTTTCGTACAGATATTTTCGAAGTGAGCGAAATGTTGGAGTTCAATTTTCTTGATTTTTTGACACGCAGTCGCAAAATGATTGTCTCTCCCTATGTTTCCACAGGTCTCTGCGTTTTCTTTTTTAATCCGCAAGCCAAATATCAAAACAGGTGGTATGACTTACAACCCCTTGGCACCGAAGGTCAGAACGACCCCAATTATACCAGCAATAAAAAGTACAAATTATACAACATAGCCATCCCTATTGGTGGTGGTATCAAAGTGGCTTGTAATCGTTATTGGTCAGTAGGTTTAGATTTTCAAAACAGGGTCACCTTGACCGATTATTTGGATGATGTAAGTACTGATTACGTGAGTCCAGTATCCTTGCCAGAAGGCAATAAGGGCATTGCTTACAAGCTCATGGACAGAAGTGGCGAAAAAGGTGAAGTGATTGGTAAGCCTGGTTATCAGCGTGGGAGCTCCACCAAAAAGGACCATTATATGTTTTTCAGTTTCACTCTTTCTTATACCTTCAAATCATTGATTTGCCCTCGTCCATATCCAGAAGGTAGGTTCGTCGGCAATTAAAATACTTTTTTTTGGGCGTGCCAGCGGCTGAAAACACCCAACAGCCGCTGTCCGGCCTTAGGCAGTACAAGGTACTGCTGCCAGTCCGTCACGCAGGCTTTTCGATGTGGTAGGTGAAAATGCAAACACCTACCACAGGAGTAAAAGCTCTTATCTGATGGGCGGTGCGATACTTCGGAATAAGATTGCCACAAGCCAAGAGCAGCCGATTGGCTTTCGCAATGACAGTCGGAGTATGATTTTCGTCTTTGATGCAACAAGTTAATTTTCTTGTATTAGAATAAGAAGAGCTCACAAGCGGACGCTTGCGAGAGAATACAAGGATTTGAAGTAGACATGGCATCAAAGCTCCAGAGGAGCGAAACATTACTAGATCTATCAGAAGAATTGAAATCAGCTCCAGCGGAGCGGCACAAAATGAAAACGAATCATCATGAAGTCGAAATGCCCGTGTGACTGATGGCAACGCTATCCTTTTTATGGCGAGGCTTTGCGAGTCCACAAAAAGATAGAAGTGAACAGCAGGACCCTAGCCATTTAGGTTTATGCAATGGCGTATAGCCAATGAGAGATACACAAGGCTAGGGGCACACCCCATAAAGATAAAGGAAAGGCTTGATTCTTGATGAAAAGCGTTAATATATTCTAATTTGTCCGTGTATAGTGCATTATAGAGCGATATTTTCTATTTTTGTCGGCTATTTTACCACGCAACAATTTATGTCTTTAAAAAACTTAATAGATACCAATAGACTGCCTCAGCATATTGCTGTGATTATGGATGGCAATGGACGTTGGGCAAAAGAGCAAGGCAAAAACAGAATTTTTGGACATAGCCATGGCGTGAAAAGCGTGCGTGAGGTATCAGAAGCCTGTGCAGAATTGGGTGTAAAATACCTGACCCTCTATGCTTTTTCTACAGAAAATTGGAATAGACCGAAGTTGGAAGTGGTGGCATTGATGGAATTATTGGTACAAACCATCCGAAAAGAAACGCGCACACTAATGGACAATAATATTCGTTTAAAAGCGATAGGAAATATAGAAACATTGCCCAAAAGATGCCATAACGAATTGCTAGAAAGCATAGAAATTACCAAAAACAATAGTGCCATGGATTTAGTATTGGCATTGAGTTATAGCGGAAGAGATGAGCTATTGCAAGCCGTGAAATCGATAAGTAAAGAGGTGCTTGATAACAATCTTAATCCAGATACACTCACAGAAGAAGACATACAAAAACATCTTTTTACAAATGACATGCCCGATCCAGAATTACTGATAAGAACGAGTGGAGAGAACCGTATCAGCAATTTTTTATTATGGCAAATGGCCTATACGGAATTTTATTTTACAGAAACCTATTGGCCAGAATTTAGAAAAGAAAATTTGTACGAGGCCATATTAGATTATCAAAAGAGAGAGCGACGATTTGGAAAAACAAGTGAACAAATCATTACTCCCTCATAATTATAGCATGAAGAAAAATTCGATTCTACAGTATAGTCTGTTTCTACTATTCCTTTTTATTTCAGGTACTTCGATAGCTCAGGATAGTATTGCTCCCATGGATTATTCTATGGCGCGTGAATATGAAATAGGGACTGTGAAGGTGACAGGGACGCAATACCTCGACAAGAATGTATTGATTTCAATATCAGGCTTACGTCCGGGTTCTAAGATTACAATTCCAAGCGAAGACATTTCGAAAGCGATAAAAAACTTATGGGATCAAAAACTTTTTACGAAAATAAATATTGTTTTAGATCATAGTATTGGAGATGTAGCCTTTTTAGAAATTCAGTTGGAAGAGCGACCAAGATTGTCGCGCTTTATTTTTAAAGGCATCCCCAACGCAGATGTAGATGAGCTGAGAAAGAAATTGAATTTAACAGCTGGACAAATTATTACCGAAAATTTAAAATTTTCTACTTCAAAAATTATCAAAGATTACTATAAAGACAAGGGCTTTTTGGATGTGACTGTGAGTATGGTGGAGCAGAAAGATTCGGTGATGTTGAACAGTAGAATCGTTGCCATTTATATTCAAAAAGGGT
This sequence comes from Chitinophaga pinensis, assembly GCA_945872405.1. Lineage (GTDB taxonomy): Bacteria > Bacteroidota > Bacteroidia > Chitinophagales > CAMDFR01 > CAMDFR01. Next base: position 74,114 of record CAMBZT010000002.1, read on the forward strand.
TGAAAGTAAAGATTAACGACATACAGTTTTATGGCAACGAAAATGTGACTGATTCTAAGATACAGCGTCAGATGAAGGACACGAAAGAAAAGATAAAGCTTGATACCAAAGAAATATTTGCCGCTAAGAAAAACCGGAAAGATCCACGTAAATGGAATTTTGCACGTTTGCTTGCTAATTTATCTCCTTTAGTGGCTTACGAATATCTAGACAGATTTGCCAATATCAATATTTTTAAAGCATCGAAATTTGATGCAAAGTCCTACGAAAAAGACAAGGATAAGGTAATAAACATGTATAATAATCTAGGATATAGAGATGCTAAAATTGTTTCTGATAGTATCTACATGGTAAATCCCTCGAACATGAATATCATAATTCATATCAGTGAAGGACCTAAATATTATATTCGAGATATCTATTGGAAAGGAAATACAAAGTACAATGATTCGACCTTAAACTATGTGTTGAGCATTAAGAAGGGAACCATCTATAATCAAGCTTTATTGGATGAGAAATTACAAATGAGTCAGACAGGTGGTGATGTGAGCTCAATTTATATGGATGACGGTTATTTGTTTTTTCAGGTAACGCCAACAGAGATAATGATAGAGGGAGATTCGGTAGATTTGGAAATGCGTCTTTTTGAAGGAGCGCAGGCAACGATCAATCGTGTAACTATTTCGGGCAATACAAAAACCAATGAGCATGTGATAAGAAGAGAGCTGAGGGTGATACCAGGAAATAAATTCAGTCGCTCCGACTTGATTCGTTCACAAAGGGAGATTGGTTCTTTAGGCTATTTTGATCCTGAACAGATAGAAATCATTCCTACGCCTAACCCTGAAAATGGTACTGTTGATGTAGAGTTTAAAGTGGTTGAAAAACCATCTGATCAATTAGAATTGAGTGCGGGATGGGGAGGCAGAGGGCGAGGTATTGTTGGTACCGCCGGAGTTTCATTTACGAATTTTTCTTTGAGAAATATATTTAAAAAGGAGGCTTGGACGCCTTTGCCAACGGGCGATGGCCAAAAACTTTCTTTACGAGTGCAAGCCAATGGTCGCCAATATCAATCTTATAACGTTTCGTTTACAGAGCCTTGGTTAGGTGGTAGTCACCCCAACTCACTTTCATTAAGTTTTAGCAGAACACATATCAATGATGTTAATACCACCACCAATAAAATAAATGGTTGGTTGCGTACTACTTCAGCTACGGTTCAATTCGGAACTCGCTTGAAATGGCCAGATGATTATTTTACTTTTCTGCCATCTGTCAATTATCAGTTGTATGGTTTGAAAAATTGGACGAGTAATAATTTTATTTTTCAGAATGGTTATTCGCATGATTTAAATTTAAATCTTTTGCTTTCTAGAAATTCAATAGATCAATCAATATATCCTAGAAGAGGGGCGAATGTTGAGATATCTAGTCAGTTTACTTTGCCGTATTCCTTATTTATTCCAAGCAGACAATTGGATTATACGAGTACTGACTTGGCGGCGCAAGACCGTTTTAAATGGCTTGAGTACAGTAAACTAAAAATAAAACTAGACTGGTACACCCCTTTAAGTAAAAATCAAAAGTTGGTGTTTCGTGCCTCTGCCAAATTTGGATTTTTGTTTACGTACAATAAAAATATAGGGCTTACTCCATTTGGTCGTTTTGAATTGGGTGGTGATGGATTATCAGGAGGCTATCAGTTGACAGCAAGGGATATAGTTTCCTTACGTGGTTATGATGTATTGAATCAAGTGAATGGTTCTCCCATTTTTAATAAGTTTACTTTTGAATTGAGGTATCCTATTTCATTGAACCCTTCGGCTACGGTGTACACTTTGTTGTTTGCAGAAGGCGGCAACGTGTATAACGACATCAAAAAATACAATCCAGCCAACTTAAAACGCTCAGTGGGCGCGGGTGTCAGAATCTTTTTACCAATGTTTGGATTGCTTGGCTTTGACTATGGCATAGGCTTTGATGAGGTAAAGGGAGATGGTACTAATGTGTTTACCAAATATGGTAAGTTTAGAATTATCTTAGGATTTGAACCAGAATAAATTTATAAATTTAAAAAGCAATAAAATGAAAAAGTTAATGATGTTTATAGTTGCCGCTTTCATAGGTTCTTCTTCGGTGGATGCGCAAAAGATGGCTTATGTGGATATGGATTATATTTTGAAAGCAATTCCTGCTTATCAGAGAGCACAAAAAACGCTTGATGAGGTTTCTGCTACTTGGCAGAAAGATATTGAAACAAAGATGGCAGAGGTTAGCAAGATGTACAATGCTTTTCAGAGCGAGCAAGTATTGTTGACAGAGCAGTTGAAACAGCAGAGAATGACGAATATTGAGAATAAAGAAAAAGAAATCAAACAACTACAAAAAGATAAATTTGGCCCTAATGGAGAGTTGTTTAAGAAACGTCAAGAACTAATTAAACCAATTCAAGACCAAGTATATAACGAAATTCAAAAGATGTCGACAGAGAAGAAATATGATTTTATCTTTGACAAAGCCAACGGACCTTATATGCTATATACCAACCCACTTTATGACAAAAGTGATGAAATATTACAAGGTCTAGGCATTAAATAGGGGCTAATTTGTATATTTACAGTTCAAAATCTAAACACAATAATTAATATTAAAAAAACACAATGAAGAATTTACTTTTTATTTTATTTGCCTCCACTTTATTATTAACTTCTAGAGAAACAAAAGCTCAAAAGTTAGGTTATTTCAACAGTCAAGAATTATTGGTTTTGATGCCAGAGGTGAAACGTATGGATACTGTATTGACTGAAAACTCTGATCAGTTACAAAAAAAAGCGGAGATGATGTATCAAGACTACTCACAGAAGTTGAACGACTACAATATTAACAAAGATAAGATGACTGCTTTGATTCGTGAGGCCACAGAAAAAGACTTGGCCAATCAAGAAAATAATCTTCAATCTTTTCAAGATGATTCAAAAGCAAGATTAGACGATTTACAAGAGAAAATGATGGCACCAATTCGTGTGAAAGTTCAATCAATTGTTAAAACAGTAGCGACTGAAAATGGATATAGCTATATATTTGATATGTCTTCGGGTGCTATTTTTTATGCACCAGAAACAGATAATGTGATTGGATTAATCAAGAAAAAATTAGCACTTTAAAAATGACTTGGTAAGTCGTTCTTAATGACTACTGATTATGAAAAAAGAAAATAGCAAACAACCTGTTGGAATATTTGATTCAGGAATTGGCGGCCTAACAGTCGCCAATGCTATTTCTAAGCTATTGCCAGAAGAAGAACTTATCTATTTTGGTGATACAGCACACATGCCTTACGGTGATAAATCCAAAGATTTAATTAAACATTATGCTCTCAAGATAAGCGATTTCTTACTGAATGAAAAAAAATGCAAAGCCATTGTTATTGCCTGCAATACTGCCTCTGCAGCTGCTTATGAATATCTAAGAGATGCACATAAAGGTATTCGTCCTATCATCAATGTAATTGACCCAATAGTGGAAGCGGTGATTAGTGATGAGCACATTCATCGTGTTGGTTTGATTGCCACAAAAACCACTGTACATTCTGGGACCTACAAAGAAAAACTGCTTCGAAGAAAAGCTTCGCTTGATTATACGGAGTTGGCCACTCCCTTATTGGCTCCCATGATTGAAGAGGGTTTTTATAATGACTCCATCAGTCATACAGTCATTGAAAGATATTTGAAGGAAGAGCCATTACAAAATTTGGATGCACTCATACTTGGATGCACCCATTATGTAATAATTCGGGATGAAATCAATCAATATTATGACCAGCGAATTAAATTGTTTGACTCTACAGATATTGTTGCTGAAAAATTAAAATACATTCTTGAAAAAGAGGGATTGGCAAACGACAAGCGACAAAATGCAGACCATTTCTACGTTTCCGACTTCACATCTTCTTTTCAAAAAACGGCGAGAATGTTTTATGGCGATAAGATTATTTTAGAGAAATGTGATATTTGGCAAAATTCTTAATTCAAAACGACATGAAAAAAAATCTTATTTTATTCTTCTCATTTTGCATTTTCATACAAGGATTTTCTCAAGGAATTAATTTTTTTCATGGAACTTTTGACGAAGCAATCAATACAGCTAAGTCGGAAAAGAAACTACTTTTTTTGGACTGCTATACTGCTTGGTGTGGACCTTGCAAGATGTTACAAAACAATGTCTTTCCTCAGGAAAATGTGGGCGAATTCTACAATCAGAATTTTATCTGTTATAAAATTGACTGTGAGAAGGGAGAAGGACCAGGCATCTGTTCCCGTTTTAGTGTAAGTGCCTACCCTACTATGCATTTCATAGATGCGAGTACAGGTAAATCTATCTATAAAACCATGGGATATCAAGTGGCTGAAACATTGATAGAAAAAGGGAAAGCAGCAATGGGAGGGAATACCAACGCCCTTCGTGAGTATCAAGCTAAGTATCAAAATGGAGATAAATCTGAAACTAATTTATTAGGATTAGTAACACAACTGGCAAAAAACGGTCAAGCTTATGATGTCTATTTTAAAGAATACATGGCTACTCAAAGCAGCGAAAGTTTGATGCAAGAAAAAAATGCAAAATTAATTTTTGAGTTAACGAATAGTATTAACTCACCTGCCATTACACACTTTCAACAATTAAAAAAGTATTATTGGGAAGTATTCGGCGTAGAATCTTATCAGCGTCAAGTAGAACAAATAGCTTCTAAATCTGTGAAGGAAGCTACTCAAAAGTCTGACAAAACAATGTTCTTGTCTGCACTTACTTTTATAAAAAATAATGATTTGGATAGAAGTGATGAGGTTATTTTAAAGCAATCGATGCAGTTTTACAAAGGCATAAATGATATGGTTTCTTTTGATCAATCGGCCACAAAATATTTAAAAGTATATAAGAAAAAAGATTCTAGACTTTTGGCTGAGGTAGCTGCATTATATGTTCAAAATGTGAGCAATCCGAAGTTATTGATAAAAGCAGTTAATTGGACTTTGGCGAGTATTAAACTAGAGGACAAGTATTACAATAATATTGTTTTGGCACAATTGAATTATAAGCAGGGAAAGAAATCAGAGGCATTTGATTTCGCCAACCATGCTTTAGATATGGGTAAAAAAGAGAATTCTAATTATTGGCCTGCACAAGACCTTATCAATAAAATTCAAATTGAGTGGGGGAAAGAGAAAAGTAAAAGCCCCTAATGTTTATCTTTCGTGCATAATATTTGAGCATTCAATCCTTTTAAGCTTACATATCGACTTACCTTTGCATTGACCTTAAAATCTATGCCATGCAAAAAAAAATTAAATCTGCACTAATCTCGGTTTATTATAAAGATGGTCTTGAACCAATCGTAAAAACTTTACATGAACATAAGGTTACCCTTTATTCGACGGGGGGCACACAATCCTTTATTGAAGGGTTAGGCATTCCAGTGATTAGTGTTGAATCATTAACAGGATTTCCTGAAATACTGGGCGGCCGGGTAAAAACCTTACAGCCAAAAATTTTTGGTGGGATATTAGCAAGACGTGAGAATGAAAATGATTTGGCTCAATTGAAGGCACATGATATTCCAACGATTGATTTGGTGATTGTAGATTTATATCCTTTTGAAGAAACTTTATTAGCGGGAGGCACAGAAGCTGAAATGATTGAAAAGATTGACATCGGAGGTATTTCTTTGATTAGAGCAACTGCTAAAAACTATAATGACACTTTGATTGTATCGAGCAGAAATCAGTATGAAAGTGTTGTAGGACTCTTAGAGAAAAATGACTGTAGTAGTTCATTATCAGAAAGAAAAAAGTATGCTATGGAAGCATTTGGCAACTCCTCTCATTATGACACGGCTATTTATAAGTATTTAGCAGCAGGAGATGAAACAGTTTTCAGACAAAGCCATAATAAAAATCAAGTATTAAGGTATGGAGAAAACCCTCATCAAAATGCTGTTTTTTACGGAACATTAGAAGATGTTTTTGAAAAACTACATGGAAAGGAATTATCTTATAACAACTTGGTGGATGTTGATGCAGCGGTGAATTTAATTCGCGAATTTAAAGAAACTGCTTTTGTAATTATTAAGCATACGAATGCATGCGGTATGGCGATTGGGAAAAGTGTCAAGGATGCGTACTTAAAAGCGTTGGCATGCGATAGCACCTCTGCCTTTGGAGGAATTCTAATCTGCAATAAAAAAATTGACCTTTCTGCTGCTGAAGAAATAAACAAATTGTTTTGTGAAGTCTTGATAGCACCAGATTTTGAAACAGAAGCTCTAGAACTATTGCAGAGCAAGAAGAATAGGGTACTTCTAAAAATGAAAAAAGAAATTGTTACCAAGTCGCAATTTAAGTCTTTGTTGAATGGGGTTTTGTTTCAAGACACTGACCTTAATAGTGAAAAAGCAGACGACTTCAAACAAGCGACAGAAACATATCCAAGTAGCAATGAGATTGAAGATCTTGAATTTGCGGTGATTGCCGCGAAGCATTTAAAGTCGAATACCATTGCTATTGTGAAAAATAAGCAACTCATTGGAATGGGTTGCGGACAAACAAGTCGAGTTGATGCCTTAAGACAAGCTATTCATAAAGCGTTGGAATTTGGATTTGATTTAGAAGGTTCAGTAATGGCAAGCGATGCCTTCTTTCCTTTTCCAGATTGTGTAGAAATCGGTTTCACTGCAGGGATTCAAGCAGTTGCTCAACCTGGTGGATCAATAAAAGATCAGGAATCTATTGATTATTGTAACAAAGTTGGAATGTCAATGGTGTTGACTGGAGTAAGACATTTTAAACATTAAAACTACGCTTGCTCTTTCTATTGATTTGATTTGTCTGAATTTATGAATGTTTAAACATATATTTTTTAAATACTAACGCAAAGCAATTTACCATCATCTTTCTGCTCTATTTATAAACAAAAAAAACCTCCTATTGCTAGGAGGTTTTTCTTATAATTCCGGTTCTATTTACTTAGGCAATAAAACTGCATCGATTACGTGCACTACGCCATTAGTTCCCTTTAGATCAGCAGCAATTACCAAAGCTGAATTTCCATTTTCGTCAGTCAACTTCACTTTACCATTATCTAAGGTAGCTGTTAACTTTCCACCACTTACTGTTTTTAGAACAACCTTACCTTTACCATCTTTAATTGCAGCTAAAACAGACGTTGCATCCAAATTGCCACTTACTACGTGGTAAGTCAAAATATTTGCCAAGGCTGCTTTACTTTCAGGCTTCAATAAACTTGCTACAGTTCCTCCTGGCAATTTATCAAAAGCAGCGTTTGTTGGTGCAAATACTGTAAAAGGACCTGCACTTTTTAAGGTAGCCACTAAATCGGCTGCTTTCACTGCCGCAACTAATGTTGTGTGATCTGCGGAGCTGATTGCGATATCTACCACATCAACTTTTTGAGCAAAACTAAATGTTGACACGGCTGTTGTAATTAATACTAGAAATAATTTTTTCATTATAATGTTTTTTTGTTTGAATAATAATCTTAGAACCATAAAAAAATTCCTTTGTTTATTTTTTAAGGAATTTTAATAACTAGCATTTCGTTTTTCAGAATCTTGTTAAGCAAAGCTCCCTTGGTTTAGTGTTAGATAGCAATTTTCTAAACAACATTTATTGCAATTTAAGGTTGTCATAACGATGATGCGAGAATTGATATCGTCATTATACCACATCCTTTACTAGGCAAAATGACGTTAAGGGAAGTGATTTATTTGCTGTTTTGCGCGCAGAATTTCATCGTCTAGGCATTTGAAGAAAGTTTTGAGACAGCCTAGTTTGATCTTCTCAATTTTGTTCTTAAATTCCTCTTTATTCTGGTTTAATACCTTCTGTTGAGCTCTTTAATGGATGTGTAATAATGTGAGGCATTATCTTGTTATTGAAGGGCACTACCATCATATCAGCAGGTGGATCGGGTGCTACTAATTTAGGCATAGAGATAGCTAATACAAGTGACTTTATTTTTTCTGGCGAAGTAGTAACATGATATCGAACCTCTAAATCTTGGCCTCTATCATCCTGCACCACAACTCCTTTTTTATAGACCGCCTTCAACATTGTATCTTCATAAACCACCCGAACATTAACATCAAACAAAGGAATTGAAGTAACCTTTATAAGCTTTTCAGGGAGAACATTTTGTCTTACCCCATTCAAGAACAGGTAAAACTTTTGACCATCTTCTGTATACACAACTAGGTTTGAACTATATATATCTTGCGCCACACTAGAACAAAGACTTCCACCAACCAATAAAATAAGTAATAAATATTTCATTTTTCTAAGATTTAATTTCTAAAATCTGTTCAATTTTTATGCCAAAACTGATACTTCTAGATTTGAAGCGATCAATATTGATTCTTTACTTTCCAATAACGGCTCTTGAAATAACGATACGTTGCACTTCACTCGTCCCTTCATAAATCTGAGTAATTTTTGCATCACGCATTAATCTTTCTACATGATATTCTTTTACAAACCCATACCCACCATGGATCTGAACAGCCTCCACTGTGTGTTTCATGGCAACTTCACTAGCATACAATTTTGCCATGGCACTTGCGGTGTTATAATCCTTTCCCTGATCTTTTAAAACGGCTGCTTTATATACTAAAAGTCTAGCAGCCTCAATCTGTAAAGCCATGTCCGCCAACTTAAACTGGATGATTTGATGTTCGCTAATCTCTTTTCCAAAAGCCTTTCTTATTTTAGAGTAAGCCAATGCAAGTTCATAAGCACCTGCAGCAATACCCAAAGCTTGTGCGGCAATACCAATCCTACCACCTGCTAAGGTTTTCATGGCAAAAGTGAACCCAAATCCGTCTGCACCAATACGATTTTCTTTTGGTACTTTCACATTTGTAAAAAGCAAAGTATGTGTATCTGATGATCGAATCCCCAATTTATCTTCTTTCTTAGCCACTTCAAAACCTGGCATACCTTTTTCGATTATCAATACATTAATTCCTTTATGTCCTAATTCTCTATTCGTTTGTGCGATTACTAAATAAGTATCTGCCATTCCTCCATTTGTTATCCAGTTCTTGGTTCCATTCACTAAATAATGATCACCCATGTCTTCTGCTGTTGTGGTTTGACTAGTTGCGTCACTACCTGCTTCTGGCTCTGACAAACAAAAAGCACCGAGTACCTCTCCTTTTGCAAGGGCTGGAATATATTTCTTTTTTTGCTCCTCAGAACCATACTCGTTAAGACCCCAAAGCACCAAAGAATTATTCACAGACATGATAACTGAACAAGAATTATCAACCTTAGATATTTCTTCTAAAGCAAGCACATAACTAAGTGTATCCATCCCACCACCGCCGTAGGAAGGGTCAATCATCATTCCTAAGAAACCAAGCTCTCCCATTGTTTTAACTTGCTCGTATGGGTATGTCATGTTAGTGTCTCGATCTATGACTCCTGGCTTACAATCATTTTGTGCAAAATCACGAGCTGCTTGTTTGATCATTAAATTTTCTTCTGATAATTCGAAATGCATATTATTTTCTTTTTATTGTTTGCGTTTAATTTAATGTTTCAATTCACTTGATATAAAACACTTAAAATTTAATTTTTGTTGCAGGGCTTTATCCTATTCTTTGTATGATAGCTGTGCTAGAAAAACCTTCTAAAACAGGAATAATTTTGACCCTACCACCATTTTTTAATACCTCTTTACTACCAACAATATTTTCTGAGGTATAATCGCCACCTTTTACGAGCACATCTGGCTCAATCAATTGAATCAAGCTTAATGGCGTTTCGTCATCAAACAGAATAACTGCATCTACCAATTGAAGGCATGAGAGCAAAATTGCTCTTGAATTCTGGTCGTTGATTGGTCGATTTTCACCTTTTATTTTTTTTATGGAAGCATCACTATTCAAGCCAATGACTAATTTACCACCAAAATCTTTTGCTTGACACAAAAGTGACAGATGTCCTTGATGAATGAGGTCAAAACAACCATTAGTGAAAACGATTTGGTGTCCGTACATCCGCCAGATTTTCAAATATTGTTTCAAGTGTGCCTCTGTCATCACTTTCTCCTGCATTAACTCAAGATAATTTTTTTCAACCATAGGTAATTATTTTTTTAAGATATCTAGTTCTTTTTTATCCTTATTCAACACATTTAATAAAATCATACAAACAAAACCAAGTACCAAGATCAACGCAGTCTGAACAATCCAACTAAGCCACCCATTCGCATACCCAATAGATTCAGTGATGTTATAAAGTAGCAATACCTTTCCAATTACTAAGGGGTAAACGCCCAATCCTCCCTGTACTGCAACAATAGCCAGACTACCAAAAAACAGACAAGTAATGGCCGTATTCAGTGTCAAAATACTCGTTTCTGGTACCGCTTTCAAACAGAAGTATACTGTAAACACATAAGCGCTCCAAATAGACACCGTGTATATTAAAAATAAGAATTTATTCTTCACCTTTCTTACTGATACAATCCCATCAATGAGTCCTAAAACAATAGTTTTTACTTTTACAGCAAATTTCGATTGACCATTCTTTATATATTTAATAAAAACAAAGACAAATGCCACCATCAAAAAGATAGCGATACTTGCTTTTAAAATCAGACCATTATAATTTCCATCGGTTGATGAGCCTAAAACTTGTTCACTGAAGAATTTATAGACCAAAGTGTATTGAAGCAGAATCATAATAAAACCCAATACCAACAAACAAAGTACATCAATCAATCGCTCTGTAAGCATTGAGCCTAGAGATTTTTCTAATGGTATGTTCTCATAGCGACGAATTACTTCGCACCTCATTACCTCGCCTAGTCGCGGCAAGGCCATATTAGCCATATACATAATCACTACTGCAAAAAAAGTGTTAGAAATCTTTGGTTCATACCCCATAGATTGTAGCATCATCCGCCATCTAAATGACCGAAGCACATGACCCAGAAGCGAGGCAATAAGTGATAAAATCAAATAGAACCATGATGCAGAACGAAATACATTCTTGATAATTTTGAATAAATCAATTTGGTATTGACCTATTAAGGTTTCGTGGTTAATACTATCACCTACTTTCGTTTGAAAGGCATATTTTGCTTCCGTTTCGGCTAAAAAGTAGGAAACATTGGTTTGATTTTGAAGGGCAAAAATAGTATCCCCAACCATCAATTCAATCCCAACAGTTGTATAGGATTTTAGAACTTGATAAGAATTAGCCGCATACTTTTTCTTATCCAATAAAACTGGTTTTGGTTTTGAAATATTGTGGTAAAAAAACGCAATTAAAAAGACGCCTAGCCCAAGCGAGAGAATTAGTTTAAATACCTTTGACAAATTTTCTTTCAATGGGAGGCGAAATTATTTGCTCAGCACGTTATTCGAATCTACATGAGCAGTTACGGGAATGTGGTTCTTTGCTTCTTCAATGCTAAGCAAACAATAAGAAATAACAATAATTACGTCTCCTACAGCCACTTTTCGAGCAGCAGGACCGTTGAGGCAAACAACCCCACTACCTCTCTCGCCTTTGATTACATAAGTCTCCAGTCTCTCTCCATTATTAATATTTACAACCTGAACCTTCTCATGTTCAAGGAGATTAGCTGCCTCCATAAGATTCTCATCTAAAGTGATACTCCCTACGTAATTTATATTCGCCTCTGTAACAGTTGCACGATGTATCTTCGACTTAAACATTTCTATTTGCATAACTAATCCGATAGTTTCTTTAAACAATATGCAAACCTAATTGAATTTCTGAAGATTTTATTGAAATTGAGAGAGTAGCTTTTACAATAAAATATTGTCTATCAATCTTACGTTTCCCACCCATGCAGCTAATAAGGCAATTGCTGGTTCACTCTGGTTGCCAGTCTCTATAGGTTCCAGTGAATATTTAGACACAATATTCAAATACTCTATCTTTATTTCTGGTGTCTTCGACAATAGTTCATAGCTCAGCTCCACAAGTTTCTCATTGCTTAAATTGCGGTAATTTTCCTTGATATAAAATAGAACTTTGGAAAGAGATAGCGCATGTATTCTGTTTTCTGGTGTTAACCTTACATTTCTTGAACTCATAGCAAGCCCATCTTTCTCTCGTTGTGTTGGACAGATAACCAATCTCGTCTTATAGGGCTTAACTTCAATTAGCTTTTGAACCACCATTACTTGTTGAAAATCTTTTTGACCCATGTAGAGATGATGTGGCGATATGATATCCAATAAAATTCCAACCACTTGGGCAACTCCATCAAAATGACCAAGACGGTGTGCTCCTTCTAGAATTGTCGTAATTTTTCCTAAATTGAGCGTTTTAGTAGTGGTTCCGTTGGGATAGATTTCGGATACTTCGGGTAAAAAAACAATATCACAATCATTTTGACTTAAAATAAGCAGGTCAGAAGCAGTTGTGATGGGATACTTCACAAAATCTTCTTGTTGGTTAAATTGGGTTGGGTTCACAAAAATACTACACACCGTTATCTCGCCTGCCCTTTTGCTCTGTCTTAATAAGCTGACATGGCCATCATGCAAAGCACCCATTGTAGGTAGAAAGCCCACCTTCTTTCCTTCGCCTTTAACAATTTTTAAAACCCTTTCTATATCCTCTCTACGCTTATAACACAACATGTCTGCTTAGCTGTCTTTTTATTTTGTTGGATGTTTACTATAAAAAATCATATTTTTTTAGTATATCTTTGCAAGTCTAAATGAAATTTTATCATTTTCTGAAAAAATAATAAGTATTTATGGAAAAAACGCGCGTTTTAATTGTGACACAGGAAATGGACCCTTATTTAAATTTGTCCGACATCTCTAATATAACCTCTAAGTTACCTAAGCACTTACATGACAAAGGAATGGAAATCAGAGTATTAATGCCTAAGTTTGGAAATATCAACGAGAGAAGACATCGTCTACACGAGGTAGTTCGGTTAAGTGGAATCAACATTATTATGGACGACGAAGACTACCCTTTAATCATCAAAGTAGCTTCTTTGCCGAATGCTAGATTACAAGTGTATTTTTTAGACAACGATGAGTTTTTCAAACGAAAATCTGCTTTTTCTGACGAAAACAATGTCTTTTATGATGACAATGGTGAACGCATGGTATTTTTCTGCAAGGGTGTTTTAGATACCGTTAAGAAATTTGGTTGGGCACCTGATATTATTCATTGTCATGGATGGATGACCTCATTGATTCCTTTTTACCTGAAAACAGCCTACAAAGACGAACCGATTTTTGTAAAATCAAAGGTAGTATTCTCGGTCTATGAAAATACTTTTGAGAAGCAACTATCAACGAAATTTTCTGAGTTAGCGGCTATCCACGGACATATTGAATCTACTGAATTAAAGGCTTTCAAGGATACTGACATCTCTAGTCTTTATTTAGCAGGAGCAGAATATGCTGACGCATTAGTAAAAGGAAGTAAATCGATTGACAAGAAAGTGGGTGACCATATCGTTAAAAAACTAAATAAAAAACCTGTGCTCGAACATTTTGAAAATGAAGAAGAATATCTTCAAGGCTATGCCGATTTTTATCAAACCTTACTTTCAAACTAATTATTTAAAGTGTCAAAGAAATTGAAATTATTTTCCTTTTGTATAATAGGATTGTGCCTTTTTTTATCGTTAAATTCATGTAAAGATCCTTCATTTACGGATGACATTCTTTTGTTAAACGGCGACAACTTTAATGTTACATACACTGATAATTTTGTTATAAAAGCAATTACGGAAAACGACACCTTGTTACAAGCACAAAATCTTACTCAGAACTTATTGGGAAGCACCGATGATTCGAGATTTGGGAAGCTTTATGCATCGTTTTATAATAATTTTCGACTTCTATCGAATAATGTGAACCTTGGTAGTGGCTTATTGATTGATTCGTGTTATATAACTTATGGAGTAGTCAGTTCATATGGTCCGCTTACAAATCCAATAAATATTATTGTCTACGAGTTAAGTGAAGCGCTGGAGAACCCAAAGACTTACCTTACAGATAGGTCCTTTGCTGTTAAACTTCCCCAAATTGCTACTGTTCCTGTCACATACTCAGGTGCAAGAAGTATTGATATTAAGTTGGAGAACAGTTTTGGTCAAAGTCTTTTAAACCAAAGTGGAGGGGCTAATTTTGCAAATAATGATGCATTTCAATCTTTCTTTAAAGGAGTATATGTTACGACGAATTCCTCTTCTGCTGGTAACGGTATACTGAACCTTGATTTGATTGGTGGTGGCTCTAAATTGACATTGTACTATCACGCCTCTGGTGATACTGTCAAAAAATATGAGATTCCAATCAATGACTTATGCACTCGTGTAAATCACTATCACAAATCATCAACAAGTTCAGCAGCTCAACTAGCAAGCAATCTACCGATGATTGGTGGTGACGATAAAGTTTTTCTTCAAGGTTTGACAAGTTTTCGCTCGAAAGTTTTGATTGAAAACTTAGATACCTTTACCAATGTAGCGGTAAATAAAGCTGAACTATGGGTTTTCCCTATCATCAATTCTAGTGCTGATACTACCTTTAAATTACCAGCAACCATCTATGCTTCTCGAATCAATGACAATGCAAATGATGTTCAGTTATTGGATTTCCTATCAGGAACGATGGCTGGTGATCGAGACACCACCAATATTGGAGGTATTATTGTACCTGTCTATAAGATTAATCTTACCAGATATGCCCAGAGTGTTATTAATCATGAATTCAATAATAATGGTTTGCGTTTGTACGTTTTTCCAACTAATATTACAACAGAAAGAGTGGTTTTAGGAGGCGGAAGCAACCTCAACTTTCCAATGAAATTCAAATTAATTACAACCAAAACTAACTAAGGTATGTGTGGTATAGTTGCATATATAGGCCCAAAAGACGCTTGTCCAATCATTATCAAAGGACTTCAAAGACTAGAATACAGAGGATACGATAGCGCAGGTATTGCTTTACAACAAGGAAAAGATCTCAACATCTATAAAACCAAAGGAAAGGTTAGTGATTTACAAAATTTCTTAGAGGATAAAAACGTTGAAGGCACTTCTGGTATGGGTCATACTAGATGGGCAACACATGGAGTACCCAATGATGTAAACGCACATCCACATTACTCAGAAAGCAAAGATTTAGCGCTCATACACAACGGAATTATTGAAAACTATGCCATCTTAAAAGAAGAGATGGTGAAACGAGGACACACTTTTGTTTCTGATACAGACACCGAGGTTTTGATTCATCTTATCGAAGATATTCAAGAAAACGAAAAAATTGGTCTAGAAGAGGCTTTATTAGAAGCATTGAATGAAGTGACGGGTGCCTACGCAATTGTTTTAATGAGTAGACATAATCCCGACATTATGTATGCGGCTCGTAAAGGAAGTCCCTTGGTAATTGGCGTGGGTGAAAATGAGTTTTTTATGGCTTCTGATGCCACTCCAATCGTAGAATATACCAAGAATGTTGTTTACTTAAATGATGAAGAAATTGCAATTGTTACAAGAAATGACGGCTTCACCATTAAGAATATTCAAAATCAGTTGAAGACACCATACATTCAAGAACTCGAATTAAAACTCGAAATGTTGGAGAAAGGTGGCTATGACCACTTTATGCTCAAAGAGATTCACGAGCAGCCTCGCTCCATCAAAGATAGTATGAGAGGACGCTTAAACGCAATGGAAGGGTCTATTAGACTTGGTGGGATAAAAGAATACGAGCAAAAATTGATTAATGCGAATAGAATTATTATTGTGGCATGTGGCACTAGTTGGCATGCTGGTTTAGTTGCAGAATATCTGTTTGAAGATCTCGCAAGAATTCCTGTTGAGGTAGAATACGCTTCTGAATTTCGTTATAGAAACCCAGTTATACATGAAACAGATGTAGTCATTGCTATATCACAAAGTGGTGAAACAGCAGACACCTTGGCTGCCATACAGCTCGCCAAACAAAAAGGGGCGACCATTATCGGTATCTGTAATGTCGTAGGTTCCTCAATTCCTAGAAGTTCTCATGCTGGATCATACACACATGCTGGTCCTGAAATTGGTGTAGCATCTACAAAAGCGTTTACCGCGCAGGTTACGGTGCTTTCATTAATGTCAATCTATATTGCACATAAACGTGGAACGATTTCAGATAGCAGGTATCATCAATTAATCACTGAGTTGGAATGTATTCCTGATAAGGTTAAGCAAGTGATAGACAATACCAACGAACAAATAAAAGAAATCGCCCATTCACTCAAAGATGCTCCTAATTTCCTTTATCTAGGTCGTGGTTACAACTTTCCTGTGGCTTTAGAAGGGGCACTCAAATTAAAAGAGATATCCTATATTCATGCAGAAGGCTACCCAGCGGCTGAAATGAAGCACGGCCCAATTGCATTGATTGATGAAAAAATGCCCGTGGTAGTGGTGGCAACTAACCAAAGTGCTTACGAAAAAATTGTCAGCAATATTCAAGAAGTGGCCGCTCGAAAAGGTCGTGTCATTGCCATTGTAAATAAAGCAGACAACACCATCAAAGAATTGGCAGAACACGTAATCGAAATCCCTGAAACTGAAGAGCCTTTCAGTCCTTTGTTATCTGTAGTTCCTTTGCAACTCTTATCTTATTACATTGCCGTTTATCTTGGAAAAAATGTAGATCAACCTAGAAATTTAGCAAAAAGCGTAACGGTAGAGTAGTGTCGAAAGATTCTATTTCTGAAGATTCGCAGTAAGACAGGGTTTTCTAGTCCTGAAAATTACACGTATTTATTGTATTTCAGATGATTATTTTCATATATTTAGCACTCAAAAAAAAATACAATGAAGAGAAATATTTTTCTATCTGTAACGCTACTTGTTTTTATTCAGTGTGCTTATGCACAGACCAACTCAAACAACAATAACATTAATAGCAACCCGACTCAAAACACTACACGTTCCACATCCAATAATACAAATACGATCTACACAAGCACAGGCAAAATTGATAGTGTTGCCCTAAAGCAACTCTTGAAAAGCCAAAACATTAGCACCATTGGAAGTGCGACAAACGCAACTGTTACAGAAAAATATGCTGCTTCTGTTTACAACAATAGTTTAAAAAGCAATAACGCCACACCCGTTGCGGTCTCTTTTAAAGACAAAGGAAGTCTCGCCGCACTTTTTGCCACCTATAAATCAAATTTTGTCGATGCACTTTGGAAAGTATACCCAGAATGGGCAACAAGTGTAGGTTACCACAAATATGATAGTTTATTAAGCATACCCGATGATGTGTTCAGAGCAAGAGAAGCGAATTTTATTCAAAATTCTAAAATTAAATTATTGGCATTTAATAAAGACAGCTTAATGCCTTCAGATCAAATGGACTATCTACAAATTGAAAATTTTATTGAGCAGAACAAATGGAGCAATAATGAGTTAAAGCAATATCAATGGGACCCATCTTCCTATAATATCGCAGGTAGCTTTTCGTTTATTCTAACGGAAAAATATGCTACACTTGATGCCCGCTTAATGAGTTTGTTTACTAAAATGAACTACGTGGAATCCTATTATCAAGCGGCAAGAAAAAACATCGTTTTACCTACCAAAGAACACACGACACTTGCCATTAATCAGTTAAAAGGTGGTGTTACAGTATTTACCAACGATATGTTAGACTCTTTGAAGAAATCTTCACTTTCAGCGGAAACAAAAACCGAGTTTATACGAAAAGCAAACGCTTGCGCTACAACGATAAATGATTTTACAACATACCTTCAAAGCCTAGACACATTAAACACAAGAAGCTTTAGACTAGGTTCTAAACTTTACGAATCCAAATTTAAGTATGATATTCAAAGTCATTTTTCAACAAGCGAATTGCTGAAGTTAGCCATGGAAAGAAAAACTGCTTTACATGTAGACATGTTAAAAATTGCAATTTCAATGTGGCCCAAATATTTTGGAAATAAACCAATGCCTGCCAATCAACTTTTTTTAATAAAAGCAATGATCGATACCATCTCATCACAGCATAGCACCCCTGAAAAATTCCAAAGCAGTATCGAAAAACAAATCCCAGTGCTAGTAAAATTTGTAACTGACAAAAACTTGATTTATTTAGATCCTTCTAAGCCATTAAAAGTAAGAAAGGAACCTGATTATATGGCGGGTGTAGCGGGTGCCTCTATCTCCTCTCCTGGACCATACGACAAAGGTGGCAATACTTACTACAATGTTGGCTCATTGGCGGGCATGACTACGGAACAACAAGAAAGCTATTTGCGCGAATACAATGATTATATCCTTCAAATATTAAATATTCACGAAGCCATACCTGGTCATTATACGCAAGGTATTTATGCCAATCAATCGCCAAGTATTATCAAAACCATTTTAGGCAACGGATCTATGGTAGAAGGATGGGCAGTGTATAGCGAATTGATGATGCTTGAAAATGGCTACGGAAACAATGCCCCAGAAATGCAATTAATGTATGCGAAATGGAATCTTAGAAGTGTTTGTAATACCATTTTAGATATTAGCGTACACACATCAAACATGAGCGAAACAGAAGCCAAAAACTTACTCATGAACGAAGCTTTTCAGCAAGAGGCGGAAACGAATGGAAAATGGAAAAGAGTACAGTTAACGAGTGTTCAACTTTGCAGCTACTATAATGGGTTTAAAGAAATTATGAACCTACGTGATGAGATGAAAACAAAGGAGGGCGTGAAGTTCAGCTTAAAAGCTTTTCATGAAAAATTCTTGAGTTATGGAAGTATTCCAGTAAAGAATATTCGTAGAATGATGGTTCAATAAGTATGGCAATACATACTTGTCAAAGCGTTGCATAAAAAAACGCATCTTAAAAAAGATGCGTTTTGTGTGGTATTCAAATCTTGTAGTCATCATCACAAGAAAATTATTTAGCTAACTAGATTGCTGCTGCATATCTTTTGTTCACCTCATCCCAATTAATCACATTGTAGAATGCTGCGATATAGTCAGGACGGCGATTTTGATAATGCAAATAATAGGCATGTTCCCAAACATCCAATCCTAAGACAGGTGTACCGGGACATTCAGAAATATCCATCGTTGGATTATCTTGATTTGGCGAAGAGCAAATACAAAGACTCTTATCTGCTTTTATACAAAGCCAAGCCCAACCAGAACCAAAACGAGTCGTTGCCGCTTTTGTAAAATCCTCCTTCATTTTATCATAAGAACCAAAAGTTTTGTCAATCGCTTCTGCAATTGCACCTGTAGGATTCCCACCACCATTAGGTTTAATCACTGTCCAAAATAAGGAGTGATTAAAATGTCCGCCACCATTATTTCTCACGGCTGGCGAAATTTTCGAAATATTTTGCATCAATTCTTCCATTGATTTTCCTTCCCACTCTGTTCCAGTCAATGCATTGTTGAGATTGGTAACGTATGCTTGATGATGTTTTGAATGATGTATCTCCATTGTTTTCGCATCAATATGCGGTTCCAATGCGTTATACTCATAGCCTAATTTTGGTAATTCAAATGCCATATTATTTTATTTATTTTTTGTGATTAAAATTATACTGTCCTCATCTAACAAATACGAATATAGAAAAGTTTAATCACTTGCAAATCAAAAAAGCCAAGACTTCAATTCCTAGCCTTTTCCCTTTCTTTTACTCAGAAAGAACTCCTTTAAGATTTGTGCCGACTCATTCGCAAGTATACCATGCGACACCAGCGTTTTAGGGTGCAGCACACCTACGGCGTCATATTTAGAAATAAAGCCCTCCTTGTCGTCCATAGCACCAATCACGAGTCGGCTAATTCTACTCCATTTAATGGCACCCGCACACATCATGCATGGCTCTAAAGTTACATACATCGTACACTGATTCAAAAACTTTGCCCCCAAATATTCACTCGCACTTGTAATGCCAATAATCTCCGCATGCGCTGTGGTATCCGTCAGTTTTTCTGTTTGGTTATAAGCCTTCGCAATGATTTGGTTATTACAAACTAACAAAGCACCAATCGGCACCTCGCCCTCTTCCATTGCCCTTCTAGCAAGCTTTAGCGCCTCGCGCATATAAAATTCATCTGTACTAATCTCCAACAAAGTTTCATTCATTTGCTGCCAAAGATAATACCAAATGGATATATAAAACAGGCTAAAGATGCGCCGTTATTTTTTTTCAAGACGATATAAAAAATCATTGCATAGCAATGACTATGGAATTATTTTTTAAAGAAGCATTGAAAAAAAAGAAACAGCAGATTGGTCTGTTTTGTGTGTCCTTTTGGTATAATGCTTTTCTATACTCGCCTAGCCCACAATTTTATCAATTGCCGCCGCCAACAATCTATCTTTTTCCGTCACTGTATTAGCCGCCTCATGTGTCGAAAGCCTTATCTCCACTTTGTTCCACACATTGCTCCACCAAGGATGATGCCCCTGTTTTTCCGCCACCAAAGCCACCTGCGTCATAAAAGCAAATGCCTCCGAAAAATCGCTAAACTCAAAGGCACGGCACAATTCATTATTTTTTTCTTCCCACATATCGCTACTCATTTATTTTAAAAAAAAGCAAGATAGCGAAATTTAAAGAACAAAAAGGGGTAGGCGGCATCCGATCGTCCTTGCTTCAACAAATTGGATCGCCTTGTTTTAAAATTTAATAACTTTAGTTGGTAAAAAATAAACGATGAAAAAAACAATATTCATACGCATAGCATTGCTAGCTTCCTTCTGTTTTGGCTTCGCTTTCAAATCTATCATCAGCTATCATCCCAACGACAATAGCAAACTAAAAAGGGTGACTAGCATTGGTGGTATTTTTTTTAAATGCAAGGACCCAAAAAAAGTGAGAGAGTGGTACAAAACGCACTTAGGCTTAAATACCAATCCATACGGTACCGTGTTTGAATGGCGACAAGCTGAGGACTC
>CAMBZT010000003.1 GCA_945872405.1 Chitinophaga pinensis
CATATACTGATTGGGCAGCACTGATGGAATAGTTTGATTAGGCATTTTCAGCAAATCAATCTTTTGAATAGTCGATGGCACAATGCTTTTATCATTGGTCTGTTGAGCCATTGATATGAATAAAATAAACGTAAAAAAGATTATGCAAAATGCTTTCATCTGAGAAAAAACTATTTGATTCTTACATAAAAATTGAAGCCCGTACTCTTTTCTGTTTGTCGTGATTCAACTTCCAATTCCTTGATTGTTTTAATCAAATCAATCAATTTTTTATGACCATAATTTCGTGGATCAAAGTCAGGTTGTTTCTTCAGTATCAAACTTCCTAAAACGCCTAAAAATACCCATCCATCTTCCTCAGCCATATCATTGATACTATCTGAAATTAATTTTACCAACGCCTTGTGCTTGGATACTATCGGGTCTTCTTTCTTTTTGGGTGCCGATTTTGAATTGCTTTTTGGAGAGGCTGGCTCCTTGATTTCTTTCTTTAAAATCTCGATATAAATAAATTTATTACACGAAGCGATAAAAGGCGAAGGTGTCTTTTTCTCTCCAATACCAAACACTTTCATACCTGCCTCTCTGAGACGAGTAGCGAGTCGAGTAAAATCACTATCACTCGAAACGATACAGAAACCATCTACGCCTCCAGTATACAATATATCCATGGCATCGATGATTAGCGCAGAGTCGGATGAGTTTTTACCTGTGGTATAACTATATTGTTGAATAGGCGTAATTGCATTTTCGAGCAATACTGTTTTCCATCCGGATAAGGTTGGTTTGGTCCAATCGCCATAAATTCTTTTGAAAGTGGGGGTACCATATTTTGCAATTTCTTCTAGCATTCCTTTGATGTTAGAATAGGGCACGTTATCGGCATCGATTAAAACGGCTAATTTAAGTTCTCTTGTTATTTCCATTGATTTGTTTCTATTGTCATATAGCTGACAATGGGCTAAATATGCTTTTTAATTTTGATAAGCTAACAAATTTACAATAATAAGTTGGCTTCTTTCGCTTTTTAGCTTCATTTTTCGCCCATTCAGGTGTTATCACCTGAATGAATAACAATTTTCCACCATTTTTTTACTAGATAGGATGTATATCGGGCAGGGATTGCAACGCTATCCTTTTTTTTGAGGACATGTAGTTTGATAGTCAAAATTGTATAAAAAAGATAGAAGCGAAAAGCCCGCTGCCCGCCAAGAAAAGAACGATAACACTTAGCTGTTACATAGCCAGAAGTTTCGCCAAATTAAGCATTTCGCGACTAATGCTATTGTGTTGTAATTTGATGGCTTTATCGAATGGGGTATGACTGATACTTCCATTTACCTCACCAATGGCGATATTTGATTCGCCTTGCAGCAATGCCTCTACAGCACCAGCACCTAATTTAGAAGCCAGGACTCGGTCGCGACAAGAAGGGTTCCCTCCTCTTTGAATATGCCCTAAAATAGATACCCGAGTTTCGAGATCTACATATTTTTCTTTGAACATTTCGGCTACTTTGAAGGCACCACCACTCTCATCCCCTTCGGCAATAATAATGATTGAAAAGAGTTTGCTGTCTCGTTCATTTTTTTCGAATCGTTCCACAAAATTTTGATAATCCCCTTTTATTTCTGGGATAAATATAGCCTCTGCCCCACTGGCGATACCACTGTTTAATGCGATAAAACCAGCATCGCGACCCATCACCTCAATAAAAAACATTCGATTGTGCGAGGAAGCGGTATCTCTGATTTTATCTACGGCATCTACAACGGTGTTTAATGCAGTGTCGAAGCCAATCGTGAAATCAGTGCCATATAAATCATTATCTATAGTTCCAGGCGTTCCTACCACTTTGATTCCAAATTCAGCATTGAATACCTGAGCCCCTGTATAGGAGCCATTTCCACCACAAATTACTAGACCATCAATACCTCTTTTTTGTAAATTTTCGAAGGCTATTTTCCTATAAGTGGCATCCATAAATCGTTTGCTACGCGCTGTTTTCAATATCGTCCCACCTCTTTGAATGATATTACTGACACTGGTATGCGACATCGCTTCAATATCATCATCAATTAAGCCATCAAAACCTCTTTTTATACCGAAGACCTCAATATCGTGATAGATGGCTGTACGGACTACTGCACGTATATTTGCATTCATACCTGGGGCATCGCCACCGGAAGTTAGCATTGCAATTTTATTAATCTTTTTCATTGAATATTTTCTCTGACAAAGTTAATCATCCTGTGGCAAATTGATAGGTTCATTAGGAATGAAATTCTCATTTATGATCATTTATATTTAAATCATTCCTTACGCCTTTGCAATAAACGTTCTAGATCATCAATTGATATAGAATCAATGGATTGTCATATTCTTTAAAAATACTTATCTTTGAGTTACCCAAAAATGGTTTCAGTTTTACTATGCAACATATTTTAAAAGCCATCCTCTTTGTTTTTATATCGGCCTCTTTAATGGCGCAATCCACTTATGTTCCTTTAGGGAACCAAACCTATGAATATATAGATCGCTTTGACATAAAGTATGGCAAGATATTGCCCGCCCCTTTTACTTCATCGCGACCTTTTAGTAGAGTACAGGTGGCTCATTTTATCGAAACCTTAGCCGCTTCCAATTTGAAATTAAGTAAGTCAGATACAAGAAATATGAAGTATATGATTGACGATAATTCAGAATGGTATGACAGTATAAAGAGCGCTAGTAAGAAGCCTTTTTTACGTTATTTTTATAAGGAGCCAGCAACGTTTTATGGGATACGAACAAAAAATGATGAGTTTGTTTTGAAGATAAATCCAATTCTTAACATTGGACTAGGCGCAGAAGTAGATGATCGACTTATTTTGAATAATGGAAGGGGTGTAGAATTTAGGGCTTCAATAATGAAAAAGGTAAGTGTTTTCTTTTCAATTGTTTCAAATCAACAGCTGGTCCCTACTTTTGTAGATAATAGAATTTTGCTCAACACTTTTCAAGCCTATCCTGGTATCGCTTATTTTAAATACGATAATACAAATCCATCGCGCATCTTCAAACAAGTTGCTTATGATTATTATGACTATCGCGGATCTATTAATTTTTCTATTCTCAAACATATAGATGTGCAGTTTGGGCATGACAAAAACTTTATAGGAAATGGCTATCGTTCTCTATTCCTATCAGATTTTTCGGCGCCTTATTTATTTTTAAAATTGAACACGAGAATATGGCGTATCAACTACCAGAATATATTTGCTGAGGTACAAAATCAATATAAAAGAGGAGGAGATAGATTATTGGATAAAAAGTTTGTTGCCTTTCACCACTTGAGTGTGAATGTCACTAAATGGTTGGACATTGGCTTTTTTGAAGGGGTTGTGATGAACCGGAAAAAGCAATTTGATATTCAATATTTGAATCCTATCATCTTTTATCGTTCCATTGAACAAAGTATTGGTTCTCCTGACAATTCACTGATTGGCGTAGATTTTAAGGCAAATTTTGCGAGACATGGTCAAGTGTATGGTCAATTTCTTTTGGATGAATTCAGTTTTTCAAAGTTTAAAAAGAAATGGTGGGGAAATAAGTACGGCATTCAGTTGGGTGCTAAGTATATTGATGTCGGTGGTTTGAAGAATTTAGATTTACAGATGGAGTTTAATATGGTTCGCCCATACACCTATACGCACTTGCGTAACAGCACAGTTATAATGGCTAATTACACCAATTATAATCAACCATTGGCGCATCCTTTAGGAGCTAATTTTCGTGAATTTATAACGATTGTAAAATACCAACCTATCAAAAATTTAGACCTTAGGGTAAAGTACATTTATGCAAACACGGGCGCTGATAGCAGCGGGTCTAATTGGGGGTCTAACATATTTTTACCAGCATCTGAAAAGTATATTGAGACAACATTTGATAATAGAACCACTCAAGGTGTGAAGCAAAACATCTCAATTATTCATCTCATAGCGAGCTATCAGCTAAGACATAATTTGTTTTTTGATTTTCAATATTCTATCCGAAACTTAAAAAGTGAGATTAAAACCGACAGCAGATCTGTGAGCTATATCTTGCTTGGACTTCGAATTAATATGGCACATCGAACCTTCGACTTTTAGCAAGGGAACTATCCTTACAAAGTTAATATACAATCATCTACCCAATTACTGATACTAAATTTATGTTGAATTTTAGTATAGTTGATGACGGCTTCATTTTGGTTTAAAATTGATTTCAATTCGATAAAAGACGACTTCATCTTTGAATCATCGATAATTTCTTTATGTGTTTTCATGAAGAATTGAACAAGAAGAAATTCATTGAATTTAGGATCGCTAAATTCAGGATGAAATTTAAGGTAAGACTTACACTTTGAAAGTAAGAGTGTAGATAATCCTAGATGATAACAACAAACAATCTCCATTATCTTGAGCGTATTGATGACATCATCGCGAAATCCTGCTTTAGAAAGTTTTAGTGAATCTGTAATCATGTCCATGGTACGATCAAACTTCTGATTATGAAAACAGATAAACGCATACTCAGCATAAATTGCAAATCGAGTGGCAACATCTATTTTATCGTTGAACTTTTTTAGGACAAAGTTCACAGCCGTCTCAAAATAGAATAAACCTTCTTGGTATTTTTGCATCGTTAAATAGTAGCTCGATTTGAGCTTAATTTTATTCAAAAGATGCTTCATTCTTTGATTTCCGTTCTTTATCAAATTAACATCTATCTGATCGAAATAGGCAAGAAATTTTTCTTCCTGATTGAGAGACAAAATCATGTAACACAAATTGAATAACTCGATATAGAAATCATCTATTGAAAAAATATACATATGCTGCTTAGTAAACTCAACCATTTTTTCATTAGACGCTAAGGCATGAATAGGATCATTCTTAAAGAGCAGATATAGGTATCTTATTTTGTAAATTAGATGCTTTACAGTAGCAGGATAGTGGGCTGGGATATCCATATCTACATGTTCCTTAACCTGTTCCTCAAGATATACATCTATTTCGTCATTGAGTACAATTCCATTTCTATTGTAAAATTCTCGAAGGGTGAGATTGATTTGCAAATACTTGGCAAGCAGCACAATATTATCGATACATTTTTGCTTGTTTATTGCACAAGATTCGATAATTCCTACAACCACCTTATCCTTCAATTGAAGGGCGATGTTCATCTCCAATTGATACATTAAATACAACATCTGAAAATCTTCTATCGCCAATGCATTGTCGATGGCTTTTCGCAAGCGTTTATTTGCCATCACTTCCAAGCCTTTTGAAAACAAGACTACAGACTCATAATACCACTGTATATGCACTTTTTCTTCAATCAGATACGTGGTAGTGAGAGACTCAACTATCCCTTCTTGAAAAAAATGTCTTCTAAGTGCTTCTGCTTGTTTGTCGGTAAATTTTTCGCCTTCAAATTTTTTAATCTCCTTAGCGAATTTCTTCTTTTCAATTTCAGTGAGACTAGCGATTAGCAACTGTAAATTATCCATTCAATATTCGATTACTTTGAGATAAGATGTAGAGTCATGTATTGTTTTCTAAAGACGTTACGTTTCAAAATTAGTATTTTTTTTTGTTCTCAGAAAAAATAGATAAAGAAAACGAAACCAAATCGATATCTCGGCAAACTGAAAAAAAAATAGAAGTCATTAGATCTTGTTGACCACACTAAAAAAATTATTCGTTTTAATGTTCACTTTCCGTGAATTGAATTCCATAAGCTTCCAATTCTTTTAAGATAGGTTGATAAATGGATTTGCTTACAGGTATACAAACCCCTTTTGCGTTAATGCTTCCATTCAATATAAGTCGAGCTGCAATAGCAATGGGCAGTCCAACCGTTTTCGCCATAGCAGTATGTATTTGATTTTCGCCGAGAACCACCATAGAGGAGGTAATGTGGTGTACTGACTGATTGAGCACATAAGTAAATTTATGCAACATCACCAACATATCCTTATCACTAGGTGCTAGAACCAGTTTCTGCTCTAGGATTGTTTGAAGCATTTTTGCTGGGCTCGCCGCTTTCTGATGTATAAAGGTATCATGACTAAACAATCCCAGCCATTCAATCATTTGATAAACTTCTGAGTCCTTTTGATAGCCTGTTATTTTAGTAAAATTTTCCGCTTCTGATAGCTCATTGCTTGGAAGAAATAAATTTATAAATTCTCTGTTAGACAATTTTTCAGAAGCTTCAATCACATAAGAATCATCAGTCATTCCTAACAGAACAAATACTTGCCATGCTTTACAAAATGGAGCCTTTCTAAAAGTGCCTCTGTACATCGTTTCTATGCCTTGTAAACCATACGCTTCGATATATTTTAATGAATCTCGATTTGCATAACCTTCGAAAGTTCCAAATTTACCAATCTCGAAGACTGAGGTTCGATCAAACAATTGATGGTAAGGAATGTATTTATAGGTGCCGTTCTGTAAATATTTTGCGGTACCTTGTCCAGCAAGTATCACATTTCTGGGGTTCCATGTAAACTTATAATGCCAAGGGTTATTGTCACTCTCTGGGGCAATCAATCCCCCACAATAGGACTCAAATTCAGTGATTTTTGCTCCTTTTGCTTTGATGGCATCTATAATTTGCATGGCACTCATGTGGTCGATACCAGGGTCAACACCCATCTCATTTAAAAACAATAAACCTTTCTCAGCTACCTCCTTAGACATTGCTTGTAACTCTTCAGAAACGTAGGAAGGCGTAATCAAATTTTTAGCATTCCTAAGACAAGTATGAGCAATCAACGGATGCATTGTAGCTGGTACCATTGATATAACTAGATCGCTCAACGCAATCAATGATTCCAATTTTTCAGGTTCAGCAGAAACGCTGATATCAAGCAACTCACAACTACTAAAATCTTTCTGAAGATGCGTTGTTGACAAATCTGCGATGCTAATCTTCCAGTTTTCAGAAAGGGCATGATCTCGTAAGTAATCTAACAAATAAATAGCGCTCTTACCAGCACCCAAAACCAAGATGTTTTTTTGATTTTCCATAGCGCAAATTTATCATTTATATGGCATTAGCCTCAGAAAATAAATCCTACCTTTTCTTTTATTTTTTCAATTCATTCGCCATACAGGCGAATATCAGCTAATTTTACAATAAACAGATTCTAGCATTTATGAAGAAAATAGAACATCAATTTACTATTGAAGAATATCAATTGGAGGAGTTAAATGCCACCGAGCAATCACTGATGCATAAGGCTACAACTGCCACGCAACTCTCCTATTCACCTTATTCTAATTTTAAAGTAGGCTGTGCCATCTTACTTGAAAACGGCGAGACTGTAGTAGGTGCCAATCAAGAAAATGCAGCCTATCCCATTTGTCTGTGTGCAGAAGGTGTCGCGTTGGCGAACGCAACCGCTAACCATCATAAAGTACCCATTGTGAGCATGGCAATCACCATTGCAACTCTAAATCAAAAAGTGCAAGACCCTGTAGCACCTTGTGGTTTATGTCGACAAAGTATTTTAGAATATGAAAATCGTCAGCAAAAAAACATAAGCATTTACTTAAAAGGTGAAGGGAAAAAAGTATACAAAGTAAATTCTATTAAAGACTTACTGCCTTTGAACTTTAGTGATAAAGATCTTAGTTAAGAAAACGAGATAGGATTGGTCTCCTTGCCCAGAGAAAAATCAAAATGTTAAAAAAAAAGGGGAAGAACACAAAAATGAAGTAAGAAATGGAAGACAAATTACTTCTTCTTGTATCAGATTCTATTATTTTTACCACCAAAATTGAGGCACTAACTTCTGCCATCATTATAAAATAAATGTCTAATCTATTCTTTCAAATCAGTGCATTATTTGTACATCTTTTCTCTGCTAGAACAAAATATTATATGCATTCGCCCTTTGTATATAATTTATTGGTAAATGTACTAGAGAAAAAAAAAGTAGCGCCTGTGCTGACTAAGATAATGGACTTTAGAAATGAGATAAGCCACAGAAAGAACAAAAAGCTCTTTTTTAGAGGGATAGGAGCTATTAATTCTGCCCATTTCAAGTCGCTCAAGGAGATAGAACGTAAGCTTTCTGTACCTCATCATATCGGTAAACGCTATTATCATTGTATACAAAATTTTGGCTATAAAAATATCCTTGAAATAGGCACCTGCATTGGTATAGGAACCATCTACCTGGCCAAAGCCAATCCAGAAGCACACATTTATACTTTAGAAGGGAATGAAGACTGTATAGCGCAGGCAAAGACTAATTTTGAAGCATTGAATATTCAAAATATAGCCATCGAAGAAGGGCTTTTTGAAGACACACTGAAGGCAACGCTGGAAAAGATGAAGCATGTGGACATGGCGGTTATGGATGGAAACCATCAGTATGAAAGTACAATCACTTATTTTAACCTTCTTTTACCTTATATTCATGAGGATAGCCTTATAGTAATTGATGATATTCATTGGTCGAAAGGTATGAATAAAGCGTGGTTAGAAATCATCAATCATAAACAAGTGAGTTTATCTTTAGACTTTTATAGAAATGGATTTGTTTTTTTTAAGAAAAATAGATTAGAAAAGGAAAAATTTAAGATTTGGGTCAACGACTAAGTAAAAATAACAAAGAACATAAATACTACTTACCTTTGCATTTTAGTTTACAGATGAAACAAATTCTTTATACCATTTTGCTTTTGACCACCTTAGAAAATGTAATAGCAAAAACTATTGGTCAAAGTGTATACGGTAATCTAAAAAACAAGGCCGAATTGGTAGTCATCAAAGATACCAATACAGACTTTCGGCTATCCATGAATGTAAAAGTGGCCCCCTTCATTGAAACAATTGAAAACGCAGGTATTAGTCGCTTGTTAATGTATACCATCTATACTAATTTAGTAAGATTAGACAGCTCTTATGAAAATACGGAGTTGATTTTTAATCCAGATTATAGCTCCTTTATTTTTCATCTCGACAGCAAAAGTTATTCAGTAGAAAGAATCTTAAGTAATATCTATAAGTCAGTATTGGTAGACTCCGCTGTGCTCGAGCAAGCAAAAGTACTAACTATAAAAAGCTATGAGCAACAGCATATAAAAACCTCGATAGAAACCTTTGAATTAGAAAATCAAATGCAACAATACATTTGGGGTGATAATCATTTTAAAAGGTATCAACAAATAGAAGAAACAGCCATCAACAACTTGAGTGGAAAGCAACTTTTGGATGTCTATATAAAATATTTCAAACCGAGTAATTCGCTTTTTATTTTAAGGGGAATGGTAAATCCGGAAACTAAATTTACAGAGATTGATGAGACTACTTTGTATGAAGACCGAATTGAGAATAATTATGTGCCAATTGGTAAGACCAATATTTATAAAAGTCTTATCAGCTCATCGCAGTTAATACACAATGATGAAAGTCATGCGAATGCCAACAAAGCCATATTAAGTTATCAAATCACAGGCAACTACCAAAATAAAAATGGCTATGGTAAACTAATGATTTTGTGCCATCTACTCAATAAAATAAGCATCAAAGTTTTTCCAGAGGTTAAGGATCTTGTCTTCAGTTTAAAAACTGAGAAATATGCCGCAGAGTTTAGCGCTTCATACACGCCTTCTAGTCTTCAGAAAGTTGACTTTTATAATATGTTACAAGGGCTAAATAGTCTTTCATTTGATAGTATCATTTCACAAAAGGAGTATAGCGACTTATTGCTAGAAATCGTTGCCAACAATGAGCTTGAAAAAAGAGTGGGGAGCAGCTTCGAGAAAAATATCTTGCATTGGTGGAATACCCAAAGTATCGATAATTATGTTGAATTCGAAAGCACCATCAAGTCTATTGCCTCCTCAGATATAATGAATACCTATAATAAATACCTCAGAAACTGCCATTTTGTGTTAATGATAAACAACAATAATATGGTGCACCCTGGCGAAGAATTTGCTTTAGAAAGTGTGGACGACACTTCTGTTGAGAGTACGTTCTTTTATGAATATAATATTTCTGACTTAACGAGGGAAAGCGAAAAGGAAAAACTATGGAAAGTACTTCAATGGTTGTATATCAATAAGAATTTAAGTATTCAAGTGAATGGACATGCTGATAGAGACGAATACCTGAAAGCTGATGCTAGCGAATTGAAAGAGTTCATCAATCAATATCCGCAATTCAAAGTGGTCAGCTCAAAAATTGGCAAAGGTACTTGGCAAAGATTAGACATGGTTCGTTCAATTAAGGTAGCAAAATTCCTGATTGATAATGGCATTGACTTCAATCGAGTAAAAGGCTCTGGATTGTTATTAGACAGTGAAGATAAAGAGCACATGCAAGAAAATCAGAAGGTCGACTTTAGCTATCAACTGTTTCGAATCGATCAAGAATAGAAAATCATAGGTGCTTTCTTTAGTTGCGCTCTCTATGCAAATAGATTTTTCAACTCACTTGCATCAGAAGGTTTCAATTTACCGGCTAGTACCAAACGCATTTCTCTACGACGCATTGCACCAGCATATTTTTCTTTTTCTTCTGCTGTTTCTGGCGTTAAGTCATCTACTTTCTTTGGTTTACTGTTAGAATCTAGGGCCACAAACGTATAGTAAGCCTCATTACACTTATATTTTGTTCGTGTTGGTATATTCTCCGCCCATACATTAATATGTGTTTCAATCGATGTTCGAAACACACGTGTCACCATAGCTTCGATAGTCACCACATCACCTAATTTTATTGGATTATCAAAACTTACCTGATCTACCGATACAGTTACGACAATTGCCTCTGCATGTTTACCAGCTGCAATAGCAGAAGCGATATCCATCCAATGAAGTATTTTTCCACCTCGTAAATTATTCAAAGTATTGGTATCATTGGGCAAAACGATTTCTGTCATGATTGTTTTGGACTGTTGTGCTGTTTTAATTTCCATGTATCTTAGATTGATTTAAATGTAATTTATGCGATGCAAATGTACTATTTTTACACTCTTAATATTATATACAATATTGATGGCCGTATAGTTCAACTGGATAGAATGTCAGATTTCGGCTCTGATGGTTGAGGGTTCGAATCCTTCTACGGTCGCAAAAGCCACGTTAATCATATGATACGTGGCTTTTTTCATTTTATGTATTTTTTTTTGCCAAGCCATCAATAATCAAAAGTAGGTATAGATTTGTTATAAGAGAAGATACGTGTTTAAAAAATAATAGAACTCATAATTCCATGATGAGAAAGAGATGGATGTGGTATAAATTTATTTCATAAACATTATAGGTATCTACTTATTATATTTTTTATAAGCTGCAGCTAATTTTTCATCATATTTATTCTTCTTATAAGCTGGTCCATTATATCGTACAGCGAAATCTGCCATCGTCTTTCTCTTAATTCATCACCCAAAGACAATTCAATGACATAACTCATATGAATTTATTTTATTCAGTACAAGTTTGGGATTTACTTGAATCGATACTGAATCCAATACAACTTAAGAGGACATTGCACTTTTAGCAAAATAAATTGCCTCTTTTAAAAAAGATATACACTTGTGTCGATAAAATATAAAATAAATACAAATCGCATCTCCTACTTTCGTTTTCATAATCACAACAAAAACTCAGTGTCATGCTACATCTTAACTTACAAAGAATATTTAAAGCAAGAAATATCGAACAACCCTACAAATTCTTAGTAAAAAATGGATTTGTGCCTTTTACTGCTCATAAATATAAAAATGGTAAAGTAGAACAGATGCGTCTAGATCATATTGAGCAATTATGCACAGTGCTCAACTGTACGCCCAATGACATTTTCGAGTGGACTCCTACTGATTTATTTGATGATAGAAAAGATCATCCTCTACAAAAAATTAGACGTAGAGAAAAGAAAGTGGAAATAAATAATCTACTGTCTAAAATGTCTTTGGATAAACTAGAAGAAATTGAAAAATTTCTAAATGAAATGCCTTAAAGAATTTTACCGGCCAATGCCAAAACGCATTGCCTATGCCTTCTCGTACTCTTGCAGTTCATCATGCACATAATGTAATTCAACACCTACTTTTCGAAACATCTCTTCGCTTTCGACGCCTGCATGGTATCTTCTCTGACAGACCACTCTTCTGATGCCGCAATTAATGATGAGCATCGCACAAACCCTACAAGGTGTCATACGACAATACAAAGTAGCCCCTTCCAAAGCCACGCCATTCTTAGCAGCTTGACAAATGGCATTCTGCTCGGCATGCACAGTTCTTACACAATGTTCGGTTTCTTTATTGTCTTCATCTACATGAATGACCTTCTTCATCTGATGCCCCACTTCATCGCAATGAGGTAAGCCGACCGGGGAACCCACATAACCGGTCACCAATAATTGATTCTCTCTCGCAATGACGCATCCACTTCGTCCACGACCACATGTCGCACGTTTTGCAATAGCATCCATTACTTCAATAAAGTACTCGTCCCAAGTTGGTCTTTGATAGCTTTCCATCTTATTTTGCTTTTTCCATTTGATTTAAAATCGATTCAATTTGTTTGTCTAACTCCTGAAAAGAGCCATCATTATTTAAGACAAAATCTGCCTTTGAAATGCAGACTGCTAAATTTTGTTTATTAGGATCTGAAGAAGTCATTTCACGTTTTTCATTTTCTAAAAATGTCTCATAAGAAATTTGGTCTGTCTCGCTTTTTCTCATGATTACCCGCTCGTATCGCAAAGCGGGGTCTGCATCTACAGCCAATAAATAAAAATGTGCTTTCGCACGTAAAGCATCAATTTCTCCAGGTGTTCTGATGCTTTCTATGATGGAATCATGACCATTTTCTACAGCTCTTTTTAGGAGTTGCTCTACAATATAGCTTGGCGAATTATTGGCGCGCATACCATTGGCCACTTCTACCATCGAATCTCTATTGACGGGCAATCCAAGCAAATGAATGGCTTCAGTCAAAAAATTGCGCACCGAAAAATGACTATAGCCAT
Source organism: Chitinophaga pinensis (assembly GCA_945872405.1). GTDB lineage: Bacteria > Bacteroidota > Bacteroidia > Chitinophagales > CAMDFR01 > CAMDFR01. The sequence continues at coordinate 13,030 of CAMBZT010000003.1, forward strand.
GATGCTTCACCAAGTATTCAACCACTGTGCCCTTGCCGGCACCAATCGTTCCTGTTATTCCAATTATTATCATTGTATAAAAGTACAATTTAGAATGTCAATCTTACAAAAAAATTATAGTAAGATATCCATATTTTGGCGGCTGCTGCCGTCAGCAACGAATCTAGCCTCCAAGAATCGAGATAGGTATAGCTGAACAGACAGCCGGGCTTTCCACTTCTATCTTTTTTGCAAAAAAAACATTGCAAAAAAGGATATCCGTTACCATCCCTAGCCGGAACTGGGTATTCATTGGTAGATTTCATCTGAAAATAAATTTGCGTGAAGGATTGCAGCAGGCTGCAGTGCAGCGCGGAAAGCCTGACAGCAGCCCTGACTTTTGCTGCTGGCACGCCCAAACCTAAAATCTTTACGACTAGCGAGCTATAATGAATATCATTATCTTTGAAATACATTCTCATTTTATGAAACCATATATTTATTTCTTTCTTTTTATTGTTAGTGTTGTAAATGTCCGAGCACAGTACATTACACATGGTCCTGTGATAGGTGGAGTAAAATCCGATGCTGTCAATATTTATCTTCGAACCTCAGTGGCAAGAGCATTCAAAATCGAATATGATACAGATCCACTTTTTGGTTCGACAATGCAAATAAGCGATTCTACAAGGGTTTGGCGAGATAGCAGCATGATTATCACACTCTCTGGATTAAGCCCTAGAACAAAATATTTTTTCCGATTTACCTTTGATGATTCTTTGATAGATAGTCGCAAAGGCAGTTTCACCACAGCTCCACTGCAAGGTACTGCTGGCAATTATGTATTTGTAGCAGGCTCTTGCCAAGAGACGCCTAACATGAAAGTTTTCGATATTTTACCAAAACATGCACCCGATTTGTTTCTACATCTTGGTGATTTTACCTATCCAAGCTATCAGCTAGACAGTAGTTATCCTAATGATTTTAAGTCAGTAGAAAAGGCCTATCGTATTCGATATCAAGAAGTGAACATGGACACCATGTTATTCAATATGCCTATCGATTATATCAATGATGATGATGATGGCTTTGGACCTTGCCATGATGGTTGGTATCAGTGGGATTCTGACACAATTGGTGGCACCTTCCATAACAAAGTGACATTAGATACTGTTACGTCAGCGATGCGCAGCAATTGCACGAATGGCTATATTCGTTTCTTCCCAGGCTATACACCTGTCGATACCTCATCTGCTGGGCTTTATCACAAATTTACGTATGGTAATACAGAGGTCTTTTTTCTCGATACGAGAAATGTAGCCAATAGTATTACGAATGCCTATTCTTATGATAGCATATCAAATAATTGGACTTTTTCGCCACCAGCAGGACATAGTATTGTAGGCAGCGCACAAATGAGTTGGTTGAAAGATGCTTTGCAAAATTCTACTGCAACATGGAAAATAATTGCTGGTGGTGTTCCTTTTAATCCAGGCTATAGAAGACTCATTGATTTAGGAATGGTATTGCAAAATTATGTAACAACGATCGCTGGTGCATACGGTTCTGGAATGCGACTATCTGTTTCCTTTTCTGGCTACTGGGCCGGTTATCCTGACGATTTCAGAGCTTTGTTAAATCATATCAAACAAAATAATATCAAGAATACTATTTTTGTGAGTGGCGATACACATCATAATGTAATGGATGATGGCACCAACTCAAAAATACCTGAGCTTAATGCCAGTGGTTTAAGTGTGAGCAGTACGGAATTGGCTTATCAGCTAGACCAAGCTTCTGCAGCTCTTGCCCAGCCTTCTGTGAGTGATTCATTATGGAATAAAGGTGGCAATGGTTTGGGGAATTTGAATTTTTTGAATGGATTTGGTAAAGTTGAGATATTGGGCAATGATTCTGTAAGACTTTGTGTGATTGATGAAAATAATATAACCCTGAAATGTTTTGTAATTCATGCTGGTTATGTAGCATCATGGGGTGGCTTGCAGGATCCCAACAGCACATCAATCGAGGGATTTAAAAAGGTGTTTCCAAATCCAGCAAAGGATGAAATAAATGTTGAGCTAAGCAAAGAAATTGATGTGACCAAAATTAATCAAATTTATATATGCAATATAGAAGGTGAAATGATTAGAAAATTAGAGCCTTCCATTTTTAATCAGGAATCAAAGTCAAACATCCATTTAAAGAACATGTCAGATGGTATGTACTTTTTATTTATTGATACGGATGAAACAAGATTTGGAAGCTCTTTTATCATTCAGCACCAATAGTTGAAGTTGATTTATGGGCTTAGCTTACACGATAATGAAAAAACGATATGAAAAATAGACTTCAAACCAATGCGCTTGAAAGCGAAGCGATATATATTTTTAGAGAAGTGATTGCACAATTTGATAAGCCTGTTTTGCTTTTCTCAGGTGGCAAAGACTCCATCACTTTGGTAAGATTAGCCCAAAAAGCTTTCTTCCCTGCAAAAATACCATTCCCACTTTTGCATATCGATACAGGTCATAATTTTCCTGAGACGATCACCTTTAGAGATGAGTTAGTGGCAGAACTTGGTTTGGAACTTATCGTGAGAAATGTACAGCAGACAATAGATGCAGGAAAAGTAATAGAAGAATCTGGTAGATACGCTAGTAGAAATACTTTACAAACCACTACCCTCCTAGATGCTATTGAAGAATTTAAATTCGATGCTTGCATTGGTGGTGCTCGTAGAGATGAAGAAAAAGCCAGAGCAAAAGAAAGAATCTTTTCTGTACGCGATGACTTCGGACAATGGGATGAAAAAAATCAAAGACCAGAACTTTTTGATATTTTAAATGGCAAGATAGAAAATGGTCAGAATGTCCGAGTATTCCCGATTTCGAACTGGACAGAATTAGATGTATGGAGCTATATTGAAGCTGAACATATGGCCATTCCTTCGATCTACTTTTCGCATCTGAGAAAAGTGTTTATGAGAGATGGACTCATTTGGTCACATGCAGATTTTGTGTATCAAGAAAAAGAGGAAATTACAGAAGAAAGAATGGTTCGATTTAGAACCGTTGGCGACATGACATGCACGGCTGCTGTTGAATCAGAAGCTCATACGCTCCAAGAAGTGGTCAATGAAATTAGACAATCGACCATATCAGAAAGAGGCGCACGAATAGATGATAAACGCTCAGAAGCTGCGATGGAAAAAAGAAAACAACAAGGCTACTTTTAAGCAAAAACAAAAGAAAGAAATGATGGATGTTATAAAAATAGCGACAGCAGGAAGTGTGGACGATGGTAAGAGTACTTTGATAGGAAGATTATTGTATGACACACAATCTTTAACCACCGATAAATTGGAGGCAATAGAAAAAAGCAGCAAACAAAAAGGGTATGATTATCTCGATTTTTCATTAGCTACAGATGGCTTGGTCGCAGAGCGAGAACAAGGTATTACAATAGATGTAGCTCATATCTATTTTTCTACAGCAAAGAAAAGTTATATCATTGCCGATTCACCAGGCCATGTAGAATATACGAGAAATATGGTGACAGGGGCTTCCACTTCGCAAGTATCTATCATCCTCATCGATGCGCGAAAAGGGGTGATTGAGCAAACCTATCGACATTTTTTTATCAATAATTTACTACGCATCAAAGAGGTGATTGTTGCTATTAATAAAATGGATTTAGTAGATTATTCGGAAGAGGTATTCAATAAAATAAGATCCGATTTTCAGGCATTAAACGCCAAGAGCACCTTTAAAGAACAGACGGTGAATTATATTCCATTGAGTGCGATTAATGGTGGAAACATTGTTACGAAATCAGAAAATATGCCGTGGTACGAAGGTCCAAGTATCTTAGATTATTTAGAAAATTTAAAAGCAGCAGATGTGTTTGAAAAGGGACAATTTCGTTTTCCAATACAGACGGTTATACGACCTAAAACGTCGGAATATCATGACTTTCGAGGCTATGCAGGAAAAATTTATGGCGATGACATTTCTGTTGGCGATAAAGTATGCGTGCTCCCCTCTCTCAATGAATCTAGGATTACAAAGATTCACTTTTTTGATCAGGAATATGAATCCGCAGAAGCAGGTTCTTCTATCAGTATTGAATTGGCTGACGACATCAATGTAACGCGTGGCGATATGATTGTAAAGGCGACAGAGCTACCAAAAATTGACAAAGAAATACATGCTATTGTATGTTGGATGGATAATAAAAAATTAGTGATTGGCGCCAAATACATGCTACAACATCATAGCAATCGAGTGTTGGGCAAAGTGGAAAATATTCTCAATACTATTGCAACGGACTATTCAGGGTCAAGTCCCGCGAGTGAATTAGCACTAAACGAAATTGGTGAAGTGGTGATTAAGTTAAGTAAAGCCATTTACTTTGATAAGTATGAGGAGCACAAATCAAATGGTTCATTTATCTTGATAGATGTGGCGACTAATACGACAGCTGCTGTAGGGTTTATACAGTAGTGGATTGATATTGTTTTATTGGGTTAGACCATTCTCTCACAAGCGGACGCTTGCGAGAGAATATAGGTTCCTTGTTTTAAGGTGCCAATTTGGCTCCTTAAAGTTTCCGTATCTATCGCAAGCGTCCGCTTGTGATTTCACTACAGCAATTCAACATGTATTAAACCCTTTTCTCCAGCATAATCTAAAGCACTGCTGTACACATAATCTTCAGCACGAAATACTATATTTGATGCTACTGGATTCTTATGCAAATAATGTAGTTTATTTTCTATCATATATGTGTCCCATAATTCAATTGGATGATTGTTTTGTTGCCATAACTGCCAACTTCCATTATTGCCATTCTTCCTTCCAGCGCTTTCAAACATCCGTATCAACCAATCTTTCCTACTTTCTTTTGGATGATTGTAGATTTCTTCTTTCAATTTTCTAGAAGTAAAACTTTTAAAATCTCTCAAAATATCTTGCATAGCATTTTCTTTTGTTCCAATAATCATATGGACATGACTAGGCATCAAGACCCATGCATAAACTATCAAACCTTTTCTTTCTTGACAAAATCTTATACTCTCTAAAAAGATATCACAATAGCAGCTTCTTGTAAACAAATCAATCCAATTCACAATGGCAAAGGTTATGAAATAAGGTTTCGTTTGATCATTAAATTTATATGCTCTGCTCATCTCTACATAATCATCGTAATTATTTCTGAAAAAATTTCATTGATTTCACTCACAAGCGGACGCTTGCGAGTGAGTATATTGTTAGTCTCACAAGCGGACGCTTGCGAGAGAATACAGGGTGATTGAGTAGACAATATTGAATAATTTATTGACAAAATTATAGATCAATATTTTTACGTCAAGATAGAATTGATAAGTGGCAATCTATAGTTGAAAGCTGGCCAATAAGAATTTGATGAAACACCCATCGCTCTTAGGCATTTGCAATGCCGATGCGCATCATTCATCTAATCACTTCCCTTCTACCTTCGCCCTCAAATTTGCCATGGTTTTGGTAGGACCTTCTATCATAAATAAATTCGCCATCCAACCGGGAATACCAGCAGTTTCATTATATGAACATGTCTCAATCGTAGAGCTATTTTCGCCTGTTTTTGTAAACTTCCAATAACCTTCTGAAACAGTCATACGCACAAAATCATTATTTAATGGAATATAGGAGGCAGCATTGGTATAGCTAACCAAAATTTCATTCTCTGTGACTGTCTTCACCATTTTATAAACGATGTCACGATTCTTATAGGGAAAGGGAAATTTCATAGCGTGTATACCAAACATTATCGCTTTCTTTCTTCAGCAGCTCGCTTTTCTGAATATACTCCATCCATGTGCTTTGTTTACTGACCTGAAAATAATAAGCAAAAACCTTGTCTAACGAGGCTTTGAAAGGGGCTGTAATTTTCAACTTTTTAAATGGCTTGCCAATATCCAAAGTAAAAGCTTTAATACCATCCACATTTTTTTCGAGTTTCCACTCTTTGCTAGTTCCGGTGAGTAGAAGTATAAATAAGGTTGACCATTTCATCATCTAAAAAGATTAGAAAAGAATTTAGAATTACAATGTTTTTTGATTGTAAGATGACTTCTGCTTCTGCTCAAAAGAAATAACCTGCTTCTAAACTTCTACAGAATGTATTACAAAAGTGAATTCATAAATATAAAAAAACCGCCATTCTTTCGAATTGCGGTTTTTATGTATTGTGTTGCGTTCCTGTAGGGATTCGAACCCCAAACCTTCTCATCCGTAGTGAGATGCTCTATCCAATTGAGCTACAGAAACAATTCGTTCTTATACGAGCCTCAAAGGTAAGGTTTTTTCCGCGCTACAGAAAATATTTTTAAAATCATTTAGTGATTTTTTACTCCATTTCATCCTCCTCTTGCCCATCTGTAGAGGCTCTTACATAAAATACTTTGACGATGCTCCCTCCTGCTTCTGAGTGATAAATCAATGTGTTTTTATCCATGGAGTCGATGCTGTAAGTTCCAGCCTCCTTTCCTTTGGGTGTCAATATCAATGTTCCATTTTTCGAATCCCATTTGCCTTCTTCCAAAATAGTGCCCGACATCATCTGATATTTTTCATTTTTCTTTTCTAATGCGAGTAGTGGAGAACCTAAATCTCTTGCATCTACTTGCATGTCTCCATTCTGAATCCAAATCATTTTCCACTTGCCTTCCAACATTTCTTTCTGCTTGTTCTCACAAGAACTAAGTAATAAAGTAAAAAATAATAAAATAAATATTGATCTCATCATAAACTTGTTTGTTTTTTTTCTGAGAACAAAGATAGAGTTGAAAAAGGAATTGCATATTACTTCTTTCCAAATAATTCGATAGGATTGATATACCAGATCTTTTGAATACCTTGACGACAGGTATCCATCTGATGGAGGTATGGAATCATGGTATAAATGGCATAATGAAGATGTGGGGCTTTCCCATAGGCATTGCCTGTATTACCCACCGCCGCTATTACTTCACCTTTATGTACATAGCTAAAAGGAACGGTATAAGTAGCATTTAAATGGGCAAAATAATGCAAGCGCCATTTGGCTCCCAACATCAGGACATAATTTCCTCCTAATGGATTGGAGGCTGTCTTTACAATCAATCCATCACAGGGTGCTATCACCTTTGTTCCGAGTGGTGAGAAGATGTCAACCCCCTTATGAGTGATTGATTTTCCCCATGGATAATACCAGAAGGACGCTTTATTATAATCGGAAGCATTGGCATTCTCTACAGGAATAATGATCGAAGTATCAGGTATAAAGCCAATCAGAATAATGATTACAAGCGAAATTATGATATAAAAATAGACTGGTTTTTTAGGCATTTCTGTTTTTTACAAGGATATAACGAATTTTGATAGGATTACTGTATTTTTACTCTTCAATAAATGCAATTACCTTGTTCCAAAATACAATTAAAAATACAGTTTCAATAAGTGGTGTTGGTTTACATACTGGTCAACAAGTAACCCTTACCTTTCTGCCTGCACCTGCTAATCATGGCATCAAATTTCAACGTGTTGATTTGGAAGGCCAACCCATCATTCCAGCAGATGCTGATTTGGTCACCACTGTAGCCAGAGGTACCACACTCGAGAAAGGCAAAGGCGTGATTACAACCGTAGAACATTGTCTGGCAGCTGTAACAGCCTCTATGATTGACAATATCCTAATTCAATCAAACGGAATGGAGATTCCAATTTTAGATGGTAGTTCTAGACCTTTCATGGACTTATTGGAGACTGCTGGTATAGAAATGTTAAACGTAGAAAGAGAAATTTTTGACTTAAGAACAAATATTCACTATATCGACGAAGAAAACGGGGTAGAGATGTTAGCCATGCCTAGTGACCACTTCAAAATTACCGCACTTATTGATTATAAATCACCAACATTAGGGCAACAGCATGCTTCATTAGAAAAACTATCTGACTTTAAGGAACAGTTTTCTCAAGCAAGAACCTTCTGCTTTTTGCATGAATTGGAAATGTTATTAGAAGCAAATCTAATCAAAGGTGGTGATCTTGATAATGCTATTGTAGTTGTAGATAGAGAAATTAATGAAGATGAAATCCACAAGCTGAGCAAATTGTTCAATAAGCAAGATATCAAAGTAGTAAAAGAAGGGATTTTGAACAATGTAGAGTTAAGATATCCAAATGAGCCTGCGCGGCATAAATTGCTAGATATTGTCGGCGATTTAACGCTTGTAGGTACGCCCTTTAAAGCACATATCATTGCCACCAGACCCGGACATAAGTCTAATGTAGAATTTGCAAAAAAGATTAAGGCGCATATAAAAAGTTTAAAAAATAAAGTAGATGTGCCTTTCTACGATCCGAATAAAAAACCTGTATACAATATTCAAGATATCGAAAAGATGCTACCCCATCGTTATCCTTTTTTATTGATAGACAAGATTATTGAGATGAACGAAAAATCGATTGTTGGTATAAAGAATGTGACCTATAACGAGCCCTTTTTTACAGGACACTTTCCAGGAAATCCTGTAATGCCAGGTGTTTTACAAGTAGAAGCAATGGCGCAAACTGGCGGTATTTTAGCCTTAAATACAGTGGAAGATCCAGCAAGTTATGACACTTATTTTCTAAAAATAGACAAGGTAAAGTTTAGACAAAAAGTAGTTCCTGGCGATACCATTATTTTTAAACTTGAGCTTATTAGTCCCATTAGACGTGGCATTTGCGAAATGAGAGGTACGGCTTTTGTAGGCGAAAATATTGTTACCGAAGCAGAATTATTTGCTGGTATCTATAAGAGAACCACTTCATAAACTTTCTATTTAAACACCCACTAATAACTATTTATGAATCAACCCTTATCATATATTCACCCGCAAGCCGATATTGCTTATAATGTAGTGATTGAACCGTTCGTTACGATAAGCAAGGATGTGATCATTGGCGAAGGTACTTGGATAGGTCCCAATGTAACCATCATGGAAGGAGCCAGAATTGGCAAAAATTGCAAAATTTTCCCTGGTGCTGTAATCAGCGCCGTGCCTCAAGATTTGAAGTATAATGGAGAAAAAACTACAGTTGAAATTGGTGATAATACCATCATTCGTGAGTTTGTAACCATCAACAGAGGTACCACACAGAATATGTCGACCAAAATTGGCAAAAATTGTATGCTAATGGCTTATGTACATATTGCTCACGACTGTATCATTGGCGATAACTGTATCTTGGCCAATAACTCAAACCTTGCAGGACATATTGAATTAGGCGATTATGTTATACTTGGTGGAGCTGTAAATATCTCGCAGTTTTTGAAAATTGGTGCTCATGCATTTATATCTGGTGGTTGTTTATTAAATAAAGATATTCCTCCTTATATCAAAGCAGCGCGACATCCTACAGTATATGCTGGCATTAATTCCGTAGGTCTTCGTAGAAGAGGATTTTCCAATGAAAGAATCAATCAGATATCAGAAATTTATCGCCTGCTTTTCATCAAAGGTTATAATACTACAAATGCATTAAAAATTATTGAAACACAAATATCTCCAAGTGAAGACAGAGATGATATCATTAATTTTGTGAAAGAATCTGTGCGTGGTATATTAAAAGGATTTAACAGCAAGAACGAAACCGAGTAAAAGGGAATCCTATGACCATCCATCTCGATCAAATCACCAAACAGTATAGCAAACAAACGGTCATTAATAAGTTTTCGTATCAATTTCAGTCAGGAGAATCTTATGCCATTTATGGTCATAATGGTTCCGGGAAATCGACCTTAATTCAACTCCTTGCAGGAAGTATTTCGCCAAACAAAGGCAAGATTACTTATCTATTGAAAGGCAAAAACATTCCTGTAGAGGAGCTCTATCAATACATCAGTCTAGCTGCTCCCTACATGGATTTGATTGAAGATATGAGCATGAAAGAAATCATCGCTTTTCATTTCAGTTTCAAAAAATCATTAGTCAAAAATCCATTTGAAATAATGCATCAACTCCTAAATTATGATGCATCAAAGCTCATTAAACATTATTCGTCGGGTATGAAACAGCGATTAAAATTATTGCTAGCAATGTTGACCGATTCAAATATTTTGTTTTTAGATGAACCAACAGCTAATTTTGATAACGAAGGAATTGAATGGTACAGAGGGTTAATCAAAACTTATCAAGCTGATAGAACCTTGATTATTGCATCTGCGCAAGGGCATGATCATGATTTTTGTACGCACAAAATATCCATTGCCGAACCATCTATCTAGAAATAGAACCCAAACTACTGATCATCCTCAGAAGCTTCGATTTTTAACACAATTTTATACACATTTTCTGTAATTGAAGGACCTTCGACCACCAAAGTAATGATGGGCCAACCTTCTTTCTTAAACTCAACTTCGGGTACTTGGCCATCTCCATCAACCAGGCCTGTACTAGTTCCTGTTAGCACATCCTCATCCCAATCCTTCACGCACAACTTAAGACTTTTATAAATAGCAGCAAACTTCTCAGACAAAGTAGGTGTAAAGGTCGCTTCTTGATACATTGCAATTTCGACAGTATTAAAGTCAGGTGCTTCTGTATAAATCAAAACCTCACTATTCAAAGATCCGTTCATAGGTGCTTTTAACTTAAATCTAGTAATCTTCATAGCGGTGTTTGTACCTACTAATACTCCTTTTAATTCTGCAAATTTCGACTTCTGCCAGCTTGCCGTAATCACATTCAACGATTCACAATTAATAGAGGTGGTTTGAGAATAAGCAGTAACTATAATTGATCCCACTAGGGTAATAAGAAGCAATAACTTTTTCATAATCTAGAATTTTATTTTTAAAGATAATTAGAATGCAATAACTCTGCCAATAAATAATCCATCAGTTACCTAACGAAAAATTAAACTAATTTTGTACGAATGTTAAAGAAATATTTATTTATTTACCTTAGTCTTCTACTTTTGATTCAAACGAATATGATGGCATCCCCTTTTGAAGACAGTAGCATCAATGCTAAACGATGGCAAAATACAGTTCAACCATATTTGAATGAGCCACTATGGGAAACAGAAATGAGCTATAATGCAGGACACTTTTTAATGGTACCACTTCATGCTGCCTTTGCTTTGAAAAACACAGAATGGCAACAAGATTTTGCGAATCATTTTGCAAGATTCGCAGATAGTGGCTATAACAATATGGGAAAGACATTGCTTTACCGCATACATTATCTGTACCTCGCTAGCCAGTTTATTGTTTTGTGTCAAGAATCAAATGCCGATTCGCTCATACCTAAAAATCTATATGATATCATCTTTACAAAGATTAATAAAACTTGGAACGAAGATGAAATTTGGCAATGGAAGTATCCCAAAAGCAAAATTTCCACATTTAAAAACATGCGCGAAAAAGTATTATGGAAGCTATACAATAGCAATTCTGATGAAAAGATATACTATCGTGCTATCATGGATGATGAACTTTTTACAATGGCCATTGGCGCTGATTTGAAACGATATCTTTATCTTAAAAGTACGCCATCAAATAATACTTTGGATGATATGACTCAAATTAGTGTAGAGGTATATCAGCAGAGAATAAAATGGAATAGTGATGGTGGTTGGGTTTTTCAGCCTGGCTTCTGGAGTCAATTCGAAGATTTTGCTTATGCAGGAAATGATTTTGTAAACGACACACTCGAAAAAAAAATAGTTGCTGATATAGCTGAAGATGTTTCTCATTCTTTACGTGTTCCTCTCTGGATTTGTAGTTTTCAGAACACTTTTGAAACAACAAACTCTAACTATACTTTTTTTAGTAGTCTAAAAAAAGGACTTGAAATTCAGTTGTTCAACACTATTTTGATTCCACCAAATAAACTACAACCATTCTATCTTGCCAATAATTTTATGGATGGTAAAAATGGAGTTTACAGGTATCATTATAATAATAGACCTGGTGGCACTGGCCCTTATGAGTTAAGCGCTCATCTTAGCATTGGCTGGTGGAGTTTCTTAGGTACCGAACGAACAAAAAACATGTATCAATTCATGACTGAAAATGAACCATTTCAGGAAGGCAAGGGAGCCGTGTATTATAAAAAGGTACTAAATCCAGATGGCCATTTGCTAAAGGAAATAAAAATGAATGAAGTCTGTCGATTAATAGCTAGTTTGGCAGCCTCATTACCATTGAAGTAATTGTGATGGATTCCATCATTAAAATAAAATGCTTAGTATGCATGTTCAATACATTTTAGAAATTATTGGCACCGGACTCTTTGCAGTATCAGGTTCATTGGCAGCGAATGAAAAGTCCAAGCCAGACTGGTTTGGAGTAACTTTTATTGGTTTTATTACTTCGATAGGTGGCGGAAGTTTAAGAGATATTCTCCTGGGTGCCTACCCCTTAAATTGGATAAAAGATATCAACTTTTTATATGCTGTTTTAACTGGTATACTATTAGCCAGTATCTTCTACAAATCATTTCTAAAATTAAGAAAATCATTTTTTATCTTCGAAACTTTAGGTATCGCCATGTTCACCATTATTGGTTGCGAAAAAGCGATGAGCTATGGAGTAAATCCAATGATAGCAGCGATTATGGGGATGTTTTCTGCTGTAATGGGTGGCGTGTTACGTGACGTTTTAACGAATGAAATTCCCGTTATTTTCAGGAAAGAAATTTATGCAACAGCTTGTTTAGCAGGTGCCTTTTTATACCTAGCACTTGATTACTTATGCGTGGAACGAAATTTGAATCTTCTCTTAGCCATGTCTTTCATTTTTGTTATCAGAATTATTGCTGTGAAATATAATATTTCGCTTCCTAAATTTAGAAAGGAGGACGTGCTGAATGAAAAAATTAAGATCTAAAAGTGGAGGGGGTTCCGCAAACGGCGGGCTATACGGCGTATAAGATACTGCCTTCTATCCCTAACCCAAATTACGAACCTAAGCTAAAGACATTCCTTCTTTTGTAGCTTTATATTTATCTATCTGTTTATGCATCACTTTAAACCAAAGTGGCGGCACAAAGGCTAGCAACATCATGGCAGGATAGCCGGCTGGCATTTGTGGACTCGCATCAAAATGACGCAAGACTTGATACTTTCTATTCGCCATATAATGATGATCAGAATGTCGAGTTAATTCTAATAATAAAATTCTACCCAAGGTATGACTTGAATTCCACGAATGAATAGGCATGGTCTTTTCATAATAGGCACCGTCTACCATTTTTCTCTTTAAACCATAATGCTCGATATAATTTACTGTCTCTAAAAACAAAAATCCCATGGTGGCTGCACCTAAATACAAAACCATTACTTGCCAACTAAAAACCAGAGCGATAGAAAGCAACATAGTCGCTTGAATGAACTGATAAATAAGCATTTCATTATGAATACCCCAAAAAGAAAGATTGGCTTTTTTAAGTCTGTCTGATTCTAATTTCCAGGAAGAAAACCAACTATCTCTTACAGACCTCACATAAAAAGCATAGAGCGATTCGCCGTATCGGCTAGAAGCTGGATCATCGTCTGTAGATACATTTTTATGATGACCTCTATTATGTTCAATAAAAAAATGCATGTATTGAGTGGATGCTAAAAGAATTTTGCTAAACAATTGCTCATACCAAGTATTACGGTGACCCAATTCATGTGCGCCATTGATACCAAGAGATGCACAGGATAGACTGAAGGCAATCATCATTCCAATTTTTTCCCATAAAGGCATCAAATCTGTATCAATTCGAAACAAAAAATAAATCATCATTGCCACTTGCGTTGGCACCAAGCTATATAAAAGGTAATCGTAGAAACGATCGTTCTTAATAATTTCTTCCTCTACTTTATCTAAATTTTTATTGGTGCCTGTAAATAGAAACTCCATCAAGGGAATGAGAAAAAATACATAGATGGGTGCTACAAAAACATAAATACCCCCAATATACATTGCTACAAAAATGATTATTGGTGTAACAAAAACAAGTAAATATTTTATTTTATTAGGACTCATAGTATAAGTACTTTTTTACTGATAGACTTAAGCAAATATACTAAACTAATCTTAAAAAAATAGTTCATTAAGCAAGCAATAATGATGCTATGAAACCTACATTCGGGCAAGGATTGAAGCGCTATCCTTTTTTAGCTGGCTGTTTCCTAAAAAAGATAGAAGCGCAGAGCCTGTCAGCCCGCCAACACCTCGATAGATTCTCAAGGCTTATAATTGTGCTATTTCGCTAAATAATTCCTTTTGTTTATCAGTCAGATTCGTCGGTAACAGGACATTAAAAGTGATATACAAATCGCCGAATTGATCACTGCTTTTATACACTGGCAGCCCTTTCCCTTTCAGACGAGTTTTTGTACCGTTCTGAGTTTCTGGTTTTATTTTTAGCTTAATCACAGTACCAAAAATATCAATTGTTATTTCGCCACCAAGTAATGCAGTGTATAAATTGAGATTTTCAGTCATCATCAAATCGTTTCCAATTCTCGTATACTTTGCATGAGGTTGAATAATATAGGTGATATACAAATCGCCAACAGGTCCACCATTCATTCCTTCTCCGCCATATTCTTTCAACTTTATAACCTGCCCGTCTTCGACTCCTGCTGGAATTGTAATTCGTATTTTTTTATTATTGACTGCAAAAGTTTTTTGCTGAGTAGTGTACACTTCTTCTAAGGTTAAGTTCATGCTTGATTGAATGTCCTGACCTTTATACTTTACCTGTCGGCTATTTCCACGACTTCCACCGCCACCAAACATTGAAGAAAAGAAATCAGAGAAATCACCACCTTCAAAATCGCTTGTGTACGATTGTCCGCCTGGCGAATAGCTTTGTCTTTGCTGTTTGGCGCGATCGTAATGTTCTGCGTGTTGCCAATCCTTGCCATACTCATCGTACTTTTTACGTTTAACTGAGTCGCTAAGCACTTCATTTGCCTCATTGAGATGTTGAAACTTTTTAGTCGCTCCTTTATCGTTGGGGTGAAGATCAGGATGGCTCTTTTTAGCAGCCTTTCTAAATGCTTTTTTGATATCATCTGTTGTCGCACTCTTATCAACCCCAAGTACTTTATAGTAATCTATAAATTCCATTTGTAATGTAATATTTAGGTCATAAAGTTACGCTAGAATAGGAAGAATCGTGCATTAAACATGAACTCTTTAGATCGTCTTAATAAAAGGACTTGTACAGGTATAATCCATCGATTTTAATCAAAGTTTATTCGTATTTTTGAAGCTATTTCTAATAAAAGATGATTACACCAGCTACCATTCAAAAGATAAATGACGAAGCCCGAGTAGAAGATATCGTGGGTGAGTTTGTATCATTAAAGAAACGTGGTGTCAACCTAATTGGTAATTGTCCCTTCCACAATGAAAAGACACCCTCTTTTTATGTAAGTCCTACGAAAGGAATTTATAAATGCTTTGGTTGTGGTAAAGCTGGTGGACCTATCAATTTTTTGATGGAGAGTCAACAAATGACTTACGTTGAATCACTTCGTTATCTCGCAAACAGATATAATATTGAAGTTGAGGAAACAGAATTGACTAATGAGGTTAAAGAACAGATCAATGCTAGGGAGTCCGTAATCATCGCCACCTCCTTTGCTCAAAAATTTTATACCGACTACTTATTAAATACTGAAGAAGGGAAGAATATTGGGCTCAGTTATTTTAAGGAAAGAGGTTTTACCGAAAAGACGATTGAAAAATTTCAGTTAGGATTTGCACCCACTCAAAGAGATGCATTCACCAAACATGCTATTGCTAATGGTTTTCAGATTGAAGTTTTAAAGAAGGCATGTTTGACTTCAAAAGGGGAACACAGCACTTACGATTTCTTTTATGATCGTGTTATGTTTCCTATTCATGATGTGAGCGGCCGTGTTATTGCCTTTGGCGGTCGAACACTAAGAAGTGATAAAACTTTACCCAAATATATCAACACGGCAGAGAGTGAAGCCTACGAAAAGAGTAAAGTCTTGTATGGCATAAGTTTTGCTAAACATTCCATCAGAAAAGAAGATACTTGTTTTTTGTGTGAAGGTTATACCGATGTTATCTCATTACATCAGGCAGGTGTTGAAAATACAGTCTCCTCCTCAGGCACGGCACTCACGCCAGACCAGATTAAGTTAATAAAGCGATTTACAGACAATGTAACCATTCTCTATGATGGAGATGCAGCTGGTATAAAAGCAGCCTTACGAGGGGTAGATTTAGCTATTGAAGGTGGACTAAACGTTAGACTGGTATTGCTTCCTGATGGAGAAGACCCCGATTCTTTTGTACAAAAACTAGGTGAGGTTGCTTTTAGAGAATTCATCAAAAAAAATCAGAAGGATTTTATACTTTTTAAGACAACCTTATTTTTTGATGAAGCAAAGGATGATCCCATAAAGAGGGCAGAGTTAACGCGCGATATTATATCGACAATTGCTAAGATTCAAGAACCATTGAAGCGGAATGAATACATCAAAGAATGTAGTAGAATCATGGATGTGCGAGAGCAATTACTACTAAGTGAGGTCAATAAAATACTGCGCAAATACTGGAAAGAAGAAGGAAAAGGAATGCCTGTTTCAGATGTCGCACCTCCGATATCAAAAGAAGAAGAACTTCAACATGTTCAACAATTTAGAGTCAGTAACAAAAAACACGAGGAGCTAGAAAAAAACATTATTAGGGTATTAGCTGAGTACGGCCCCATGGAATATGAAGAAGGAAAGAGTGTCACTCAGGAGGTGCTAGAAAATTTGGAGTCAGAATATTTTGAAAATGAGGACCACAAAACTTATTTCAACTTTATGCTAGATAACTTTAACAAGGGATTGCTTCCAACAACAGAGGAACTCATCAATAGTGAAGAGAACAGAATTAAAAATATGACAATTCATATTTTCTATCAACCCTATGATATCAGTCCTAATTGGGAAGTTAAGCATGATATACAGCTTCCTCAAAAATCTAATTATTTTTTAAAAGATGTAAAGCAGTCGCTAGCCTTATTCAAAATTGAGTATTTGAATAAACAGATTTCTATTATTCAAGAAAAATTGAAGGATAGAACTGATATAGAGGAAGAGAAGAAAAATTCTAGAACTTTCATGAAGATGCACAATGAAAAACAAGAACTCTCAAAAATAGTTGGTACTGTTGTTCATGCTAAAAACAATCGCTAATCGCTATACTAAGTGGTATCTTCGACATAAGTAAGCACATGATCTTCAATCAGTCTGTAGTTTATCACTAGAATTTTCAAAAAATTATCCTTAGCGATTTTGCCATAAATAATCCCTTCTTTTTCAAGAGTGAATGGTTCCAATTTAATGTGCTCTATAAAATCAAGTTTTTTGTTCCCATACAATTTATAAAGACTTTCTTTGGCACTCCAAATCGTAATTAAATAAGCTACCTCGTTTTCTTCAGTCATCAACTCCATCTCATAGGCTGTAGTAAATTTATGGGCTACCCTTTTTACTTTCTCTTTTATATGCTCCACATCAACACCCACCCTATAGTATGGATTGGCCATAGCAGCTGTAATTTCATTGGTGTGGCTTAAGGATAAGTGAAGTTCACTACCATTGATAAATGGTTTACCCAATTCATTTTTTTGCAGGTCAACGACTTCGTCAGTTTTCAATATTTGCTTTAGTGCATGCCTACTCGCATACCATTGTAACTTTCTCTTCTCCACCAAAAACTTGTCTAACTCAGCATAGTCATAGCTTGTCAACTTCAATCGTTCCAAGTAATAGTTAACATCTTCTTCAATCTTCCATAAGATAATATGCGATTTATTTTCTGTATAAATATCAATTAGCTTCATTCTTCTCTTTCATTTTTCTTATGGTCGATAAATTGGCATGGTCACATAAAAAGTAGTGCCGATATTCAGCTCAGATTCAAACCAAATTTGACCGTTTGCACCTTCAATAATTTGCTTTGCTATGGCAAGACCTAATCCAGAACCTGAATTTTTTGTTGTGAAATTAGGCACAAAAACATTGTCTTTTACATCCGCAGGAATACCAACACCATTATCTTTTACAATGATCTTAACCATATCATTTTCTTCAAGAATAGTGATATCAATAATGCAAGTTCTAAGATTAGAGTTGGCTTGTGTGGCATTTTTTATGATATTATTAAACACACTTATCATTTGATTTTTGTCTGCGAAA
Source organism: Chitinophaga pinensis (assembly GCA_945872405.1). Taxonomy (GTDB): domain Bacteria; phylum Bacteroidota; class Bacteroidia; order Chitinophagales; family CAMDFR01; genus CAMDFR01. Next base: position 31,245 of record CAMBZT010000003.1, read on the forward strand.
ATATAGAGCGGCGATACTTGGCAGTGATAATTAATCTTGACATCCTCTTGATCATTAAAAAGATCAATAATAGATTTAATATAGTGTTCTATATTAATAACCTCGTTATTAGCACTAGGCATTTGTGCAAAGCTCGAGAATGCTGTCGCAATCTCAGATAAATTATCAATTTGTTCTATCAGCGTATCAGACATTCGTTGTGTCAATTCCTTGGTGTTTGGATTTTCCTCAAGTAAGGAACGTTGCAGATACTGAATACTCAGCTTCATAGGTGTCAATGGGTTTTTAATTTCATGAGCAATTTGTTTGGCCATCTCTCTCCATGCTCCTTCCCTCTCTGACTTTGCTAAACTTGATGCTGAATCTTCGAGTTTAACAATCATTTTATTGTATTCTTTTACTAAAAGACCTATCTCATCATCACGCTTCCAGACAATGGTTTCATTTCTTTTTCCAAGCACTACCTTTCTAAGTCGCTCCCCAATTTCAGCTAATGGTTTTGTAAGTGAATTAGCGATGAAGAGACCAAGGAGTCCGGTAATGAGTAAGAGTGGTACATACACATTCACTAAAGCAATGATAAATCTTGAAATATTTTCTTTTAGATATTGAGCTTGTCCAAAAAAAGGAATATTGATATACCCAATTATTTGACCGTCTGCATTACTAATTGGAAGATAGGTCGAAATATAATCAAGCTTTCCAATACTCTCCTTCTGTATAACCTGATTGGTTTTATTAGACAAAAGATTATCAAATGCAATTGGATTAATTTTGTATGAGAGAAGCCCTTTTTCGAATATGGATAATTGGGAAGTAACAATCATATTCCCTTCCTTATCATAGATATTAATATCAATTTGCTCATTATCTGCTAAAGCTGGGATATCATACAATAGCTTTTCCTTAATAAAACTGACGTCAGTTACAGAGTCTCCATTTCTGAGGTCATCTTGAATTTCGTTTTGTATCTTTTTTGAACGAGAAGAAATCGTATCCAAATTATCCTCGTTGTATTGATGCGTAAAATAGATAGTGGTGATAATGGCCACAGCAAAAAATGAGAATGCTAAAAGACTCATCAAAGTATAACTTATTCTATCATGAAATGGAATCGTAATCTTTTTATACTTATTATCCTTTAAGTTCGCCATCAACCACTTTACCATGTTCACAAGATTGAGCAGAATGATAAAAAGAATGGCTAAGCTGAATAAGTAAGAATAGGTGGTTACATTTTGTATGATCGTTCTTTTGGGAATAGAAAGGACAATACTCTTTGAAAGATTAGGCTTATAACTTAAAATAAAACTTTCGCTTTGCTGCTCCCAGGAGAATGAGTCCACAGGCAGATTAAACAAAGCATTCTCGACCTTTCTAAACAATATACTTCCTCTAGACTTCAGAATTTTATTATTATTGTATACCACATAATTTCCATTCTTTAAATCATCTATTTTCTGAAGTCCTTTCGCAAGTAATAACTCTGGATATACATTGGTGATATCTTTTGAACGAGCTCTTAGTGTTATAACAAAATTACCTGCCAAGGAAGTATCTACATAAACTGGAATAATAGAACTATAATAATTTTGTGTAGGATCCTGTATGTATCTTAAATAGATATCGGAAGTTTCAAAACCGTATTTACTGATAATACTTTGATAATTGCTTAAGCTTGCAGTATCATTTTCTATAATAGAATTTCCGTACTTATCAAAAGAGTGTATCTCAATATTAAATTTATTCAAATATCCTTTAAAGTAAATTTGTCGAATCCGATCGATTACTGTTTTCGGATTTAAGTTATGATTTAAAAATGTGGATTTCACATAGGCATCATCTGTTATTCGACAATGAATATCTGTAAATGAGAACTCTGCGACATAATCTCTATCATCTGAAAGCTTTTGTGCAACAATCTCCGCATTAAGTTTTGATTTTTCAATCAAAAGTTCATTCAGGTAAAAAACCACAAGCAAAGAGAAAAGCGCAATATTAATGATATTCGAAAATGTCTTGGGGAAGATGGATGAAGAGCGACTGTTATACCAAAGAAGACACATCCAACAGAAAGTCCAACAGGCTGGAAAGTAGTAAATGCTTGAAAATTGACTCCAAAATAGGAAGACAAAAAAAAGAAAAACACACAATAGATTCAACAGTAAAAACCATGAAGTTCTTCCTTTGAATAAGGAAAGAGAAAACCTGAACAACTTAACGGATATAAAATAATAGATAAGGAGCAATAAAAAGATCAAAAAGAAACTAAGAAAACTAACATAATCTAATGAAAAAAGATTATTTAACTCGAAAGAAATAACTGAATCAATAACAAGACTTTGTATTGTTTTAAAAATTGGAATCTGAAGAAAATAGATCAAGAGGTAAAAGATCAATATCAGAACTGCCGAAAATAGTTTTGCCGATTTGAAAATTTCTTTTTTTACATTTTTGAATACATAATAAACCAACAATAGAATAATTGACAAGTTGATTCCCATGATGCCGAGTGATGGCAAAAAGATAGAGGAGGCAAAGTATGCAGGATCAAAAGGGATTGTAGATTGTAGATATGGAAGGAAATTGATGCTAAAGAAAAGAAATCTCAAACAGAGTAGCGAAAGCACTAAAAAAGATAAAGAGCCCATCAATGAATATGTCTGATGAAGCAGCACTGCAATCGAATACAACAAATAAAAGAGAAGGAAGTAAATTAAGAAATCTATGAATACAAAAAATAAATTTTGTGGAATCACCATCGTATCTGTGATAGGAAGAAGAGAAAAAAGGAAATCCCCACTTTCACCATGTAGGCTTCTATAGTCATTGGTATCTTGATTCGATACAGTTAAGTCATTGGCAATATTCTCAACTGCAAAATGATTCACTAAGTAAGCGTTTCTGATATCATAAATAAATTTTATTGGAATTATGAAAAGGATATAATTATCCTTCTCTTTTGAGACCTTGTAGATATCTGCCCAATAATTTTTTAAACGAACCAAGTTACTACCTTCTCTTAGAGATGAGGTATTCGTCGGAAGGGAAAGATTATTACTTGACCAATAGGAAAGTTCATCCTGTTGATAAACCAGAATTGTAAAGTCATTTTCTTTTCGAAAATCATTAAATACGATATCACTTTGTTCAAAGTCTGCTTTAAACAATGGATCAGAAATAGTTTTGATTGCATTTGCCTCGCTTCTGAGAATATAGGATTGAACTTTTCGAAGGTCTTGCTTTGTTGAGTCTATGACTTCATTATGATACTTAAGATGAGTAATAACTAGTAAGCCAACTATCAAAAGACTTATGGAAAGTAATTTTCGTAATTGAAACTTTGTCATTTAGACAGTAGTTTAGCTTCATTCCAATACTTATCCATCACTTCTAAACTCATTTCATCGATAGGCAAGTTCAACTCTTTTGCTTTCTCTTCAATGTATTGAAATCGGGAAATAAATTTTCTATTACATTTTTCCAATGCAGTGTCTGGGTCAATCTTTAAAAATCTAGAATAATTAACTAGAGAAAACAAGAGGTCTCCAAATTCTTCTTCTATAGCAATCTCATTCTTCGCTTCCACAGCTTCCTTCAATTCTTCTAATTCTTCCTCCACTTTATTCCAGACATCAGCAATATTCTCCCACTCGAATCCAACCTGCTTTGCCTTTTCTTGAATCCTAAATGCTTTGGTAATAGATGGTAAACTTTGTGGGACTCCTCCTAAAACTGAAGTTCGACCTTCCTTTAGTTTCAATTGCTCCCAGTTTTTCTTCACTGCCTCTTCAGTAACAGCAACTGTATCTCCGTATATATGTGGATGTCTATAAATCAATTTCTGGCAGATTGCATTTAAAACGGATTCAATATTAAAAGCGTTTGTCTCTGAACCAATTTTTGCATAAAAAATAATATGCAATAAAATATCTCCCAATTCTTCTTTAATTTCTTTGGAGTCATTCTTTATGATAGCATCACTTAGCTCATATACTTCTTCGATGGTTAATTGTCGCAACGTTTCATTAGTTTGCTTCATATCCCAAGGACACTTTTCTCTCAATTCATCCATGATGTTTAGCAATTGGCTAAAGGCAACTAATCTGCTATCTAAGGTCATCATATTAATTTATGGTTATAAAGCTACATAAAAAAATAAAACCTCCCAATTGTGGGAGGTTTTATTTTTGTAAAATAAGCAATGCTTATTTTTTAGCTGGAGCTGCTTTCTTTGCTGCTGCTTTTTTAGGAGCTGCTTTTTTTGTTGTTGCCATTTTTTTAATGTTTTTTAGTTAAAAATGATAATGTAAATTTAATAACTTAATATGATAAAAAACAAATTGCTATAAATTATTTCTCATTTACAAGCATGTGGTTTTGTGGATAATGAGCACCTATAATCATTCATCAAATAAATTATATTATACTCCAACCTCTCTCTAACTATTGTTTTTACTATACTTTCAGACAGTGTATACAAAACAAATCATAGTGTATACTATTTGGTAATCAATAAAATAATTCTGTTGATAATTGGTAAATAATTTATTGCGTATAAAAAGTGAATAGGGCAATAAAAAGATAAATCACACTTTTTTCCTTCTTCATAACCTTCTAAAAATTTAATAAAATTATTTACAACTTAATAATCAATCAAAATAAATATTTAGTCAAACCTATATATAGAAACGATTTCAATGAATTACAAGCAAAGCATACGCGTTTTCTAAATTTTTAAAATTTTCACTGAATTTTTTCCTTCGAATAAATAACATAAACAAAGCTGTTATTAATATTTTTTAATTCCGACCTCTTTGAATAATATGTAAATTTGTAGTGTAAAAATAATTCATGAAAAAATATATTCTAGTACTTGCTTGCTGTTTCTTCTTTGAAACAATAATTTGTCAGACAAAAATGACAAAAAAAGAAAATGGATTTCCGCTGACAATTCTGACTGAGATTAAATGTTCTTCTGTAAAAGATCAGTATCAAAGTGGCACTTGTTGGAGTTTTTCTACCGCTTCTTTTTTCGAATCAGAAGTTCTTCGCATCAATAAAAAAAATATTGACTTATCTGAAATGTATGTGGTCCGAAAGATGTATGAGTTAAAAGGGATAATTTTTTTGCGCATGATGGGCAAAACAAATTTTGGTGCCGGTGGCGAAGCTTCCGATGTTCTAAAATGCATTAGAGAATATGGTATGCTTCCGCAATCAGTGTATACAGGAAATACAGAGGTAGATATGAAACCACGTCATAATGAAATGGATAATGTATTAACTGCAATGGTAAATGCGGCAATAAAATTAAACAATGGAAAATTGTCTCCTGATTTTTTAAAGGCTTATACAAGCGTTCTTGATACCTATATGGGAATTTGTCCTCAAACATTTACTTACGACAATAAATTATATACTTCAAAATCATTCTCTGAAGAGATTGGAATTGTTCCCGAGGACTACATTCCAATAACTTCTTTTACGCATCACCCATTCTATACCAAGTTCATTTTGGAGGTACCTGATAACTGGAGTAATGAGTCTTATTATAATGTACCTCTCAACGATTTTGAACAAATCATAGATAATGCCATTGAAAAAGGATTCACTGTTTCTTGGAGTAGTGATGTGAGCGAAAAAGGATTTTCTTTCAAAGATGGTCTGGCCATCATACCCGAGAATGATATTGAAAAAATGAAGAAGGAAGAAAAAGATACGCTGTTTTCCTATCCAGTGAAACAAAAAATTATAGATCAAGAAATTCGTCAGATTGCATTTGATAATTTGAGCACACAAGATGACCATGCCATGCAGATTGTTGGCATTGCAAAAGATGGGCTCGGACAAAAATATTATTTGGTGAAGAATTCATGGGGCGAAGAAAAAAATGATTTACAAGGTTACTTCTTTGTTTCTGCCTCTTATATAAGATACAAAACCACCAGCATTCTAATACATAAAAATGCACTACCCAAAAGTATTGCTGAGAAATTGGCTATAAAATAATTTTGTAAAATATGAAACAATCAAATTTAAAAGACTTTTTAATAGTTGGAATCGCTACACTTCTTGGCTTTATTGCAGGCGTTGGACTTACATACACCTATTTTAAAACTAAGATGAGAGAAAACCAAGGTTATCATTTTAGTGCAACTCCACAAGAGAATTCAACTGCTGGTTCTGCTTTTCAACAAAATTCAACAGACCCTTCTCAACAAGCTGATTTCGACCCTAAAACAACTCAAATTCTTTTTACCGAAAACTCATTCGACTTTGGGAAAATAAATGAAGGTGATGTGGTAAATACCTTTTTTGAATTCAAAAATGTCGGAACTCAAGACTTAGTAATCAAAAACTGTACTGGCTCTTGTGGTTGTACTGTTGCTGAGTGGCCTAAAGACCCCATCAAGCCAGGGGCTAAAGGTAAAATTAAGATTCAGTTCAGTTCTGCAGGGAAAAGATATAAGCAGAAAAAAACAGTGACTGTGGTGGCAAATACAGATCCATCCAATCAGTTACTATACATATACGCAGATATTATACCAGCTAAATAATATGGGAAGACTAATGGCCATAGATTTTGGGATGAAAAGATGCGGCGTTGCAGTGAGTGACCCATTAAAAATTATTGCAACCCCATTAAAAACGATTCCAACAAAAGAATTTCATTTATTTTTGCAGGAGTATTTAAAATCTGAAGAGATAGATCATATTATTGTTGGTGAACCACTTCATCTAGATGGGAAACCGGCCTTGATTCATCCTAATGTATTGCTCTTTGTGGAGTATATAAAACATAAATTTGGAAAGACAGTGAGTTTGTTAGACGAAAGATATACCTCTAAAATGGCTTCACAAACCATGATTGATGGCGGAATGAAAAAAAAAGATAGAAAAGTAAAAGCGAATACCGATTTAATTAGTGCCGTACTCATTTTACAATCGTACATGAACAAAACTCATTAGGGTTGGTATATAAAGTGAATAGAATTTAAAATAGTTATAAAATGATTTTACCTGTTGTAGCCTATGGCGACATTGTATTAAAAAAAGTTTCAATGGATATTGATGCAAATTATCCTGAGTTAGAAGTGATGATTAAAAACATGTGGGATACGATGTATCAAGCACGTGGCGTTGGTTTGGCAGCACCACAGATTGGAAAAGATATACGTGTATTTATTATCGATAGCAAACTGATGTTTGAAGAGGAAGAAGAACATAAAGGAGTAAAAAAGGTTTTTATCAATCCTCAGATAACTGAGGAATGGGGAAAAAAATGGGCATACGAAGAAGGTTGTCTAAGTATACCAGGTGTGCTTGAAGATGTGGTTCGACTTTCTAATATTAGAATTGAATATCTAGATGAAAATTTCAAAAAACAAGTCGAAGAATATGATGATTTGAATGCTCGAGTCATCCAGCATGAATTTGATCACCTTGAAGGCATCCTTTTTACTGATCATTTAAAACCACTAAAAAGAAAACTGTTGTCCAAACAATTGACAAATATTTCAAAAGGATTCACAAATGCTAAATACAAAATGCGCTTCCCTTTAAAATAAGAATCTACTTAAAAGATAATTACTATCACAAGATAAAAGTATTAGACATCCAATAAATTTTCCTTTTATACCTTAACAAATCTAGTACAGGTTTCTATCAATCGCCTATCAAAGTAACTACTCCCTGAATAATCGAAGCAATCTCTATTTCTTCCATGCATTTGAAATGTCCTTTTGGACATTTATCATATCCTATTTTAGAGCAGGGTCGACAACTTAATAATTTATTCTCTATCATTAAATGATGAGAACTTGAAACCGTAGGAAGATACGGATACATGCCAAATTCTGGAATTGTATTACCCCACACAGAAATAATCTTACAACTAAACGCAGCAGCAATATGCATTAATCCAGTGTCATGGGTGATAACTAAAGAAGATTGTTTCAACACAGAGGCAGATTGATTCAAAGAAAGCTTACCACAGAGATTTGTTACAACATTTCTGCATTGATTCACTATTTCTTCACTATTTTGTATATCTTCTTTTCCACCTAGCAGAACCAATGGCTGTTTTAACTCATTACAAATAGCTGCAATTTTATGATTAGGCAATCGCTTTGTTGCAAACTTTGCCCCTATCACAATGGCAATAAAATTAGAAGGCAAATCAGTAGCAGCAATCTCTTCAGCTGGAGTAATAAAATAATCTAATCCTTCTCCATCATTCACTATATGAAGTGAAGTAAGCGTATCCATATATCGATCCACAATGTGCAGTTTGGGTAAACAATGAATACTCAAATTTACTCGTAACCATTTTTTGATATTTAACTTAGAGAAGGATGTAGAAAGAACTCCCAATTGAAATTTTATGATACTCGTACGCAAATTATGATGTAAGTCAATCAACAAATCGAACTTCTCAACTTTCAAAGCTTCAATAAACTTGGATAAATTTGCTTCTAACAAATGGAGTTTGTCAATATAAGGATTGTTTTCTAAAATACTTTGAAATGACCTTTTCGTGGCATAGTGTAGTTCGCAGCCTGGCAATTGAGTTTTCAAACATCTCACTACTGGCGTAGTCAAAATAATGTCACCAATGGAACTGAATCTCAGAATAAGAATTTTCAAAATACTTTAAATAGAATTCAAAAATAAATCAATTCAAAACTTTCGTTCCAATTATTTTAAATCATAAATGAAAATTCCTTCAAATTCCCCGATCTTTTTTTCGTGTACACAAAATTTTGAATAGATTTCTTTATGAATATAATTGCTATCACTTACTATGAGATACGCTGCACCTGCGGGAATAAAATTATAAATATTGTATGTTGGACTATTAAAGCATTCAGTCCATCCTGACTGATTCATCAGGTACAGACTAATATTAGTACTGCTATCAGGAATGCTTACTACGAGGTCGTTTCTATCAATTCCTATCTTACGTAAGTATGGCTCCACCTTATAAAGCGATTGATTAATAGTGTAATACTTAGAGGCGCTGTATCGATCTTGAAGCGTTATTGCACAATTAAGCACAGAGTATCCTGCTATGACAAAGATAAAAGCATAAGTTAAACACTGTATCGCCAATGTTTGCTTGATTAAAATCTTTTCAAATGAAGATAAAAAAAGAAGTAAAATTAAAACTGGAAAGCAAAACAAATTTATCATATAATAATCATGATGATAGAATGCCCTAAACCAACACAGACTATAAACAAAGCAACCAAAACCACTGATCATAGTTATAGAAAACAATGGCGTTGCAAGTTGTTTTCTCCACTTAACAAGATAGATAAACATCACACATATCAAAAGCCACATTGGCCATATCATTATTATACCCATCCACTCTATCACCAATCGATGGCAAATAGATAATACCTCATGCAAGGAGGCATCCCAAATAGGATAAAATCCTAAAAGATTGCCACCATAGTGATACTTAAGGGCATAATACTTTGCAAACAATAACCAAACGAGCAAGACAAGAAAACTTAATAGAAAAATGAGCCAAGCCTTGACCTGCAATTTATCTGTTTGCTTATCTCGATACGATTGAATCCTTTCATAAATAAAAAAAATCAGGATTGAAACCCACAAAATCATAGCACTGATTTTCAATAGTCCGGCTATAGTAAAAAAAATACCTGCCGTCAGAAAATAGGAATATTTATTCTCTTTTTTAAATAATACAAAATAATATAAGCCAATAAATGCCAATGAAATGGAAGCGACATCGGGCAAAAAATTGGAAGCATAGTACTGTATATAAGAAGAACTAAAAAATAGCAAGACCGGAAGAAATTGAAAAAACTTATTTCTAATAGACAGCAGACTCAATTTGTAGATATAAATTATACCAATAACAAAAAGAAAGAAATGAATCATTCTGATATAATAATCATGAACGCCAAAAAGACCATATAATTTGGATGCTAAGAAATAGATGATAGGGAATTCGCTGACAGCATATCCATTTTCTGCAAATCGCTGATGCACTTGAGATTTAAAAAATGGTTGTTTGTTTTGATAATAATTTAGTGCATAAGAGGCTCCATCAGTTTGCCTTTGAAGATGTACACTCTGCGGTGACTTCACTAATATGGAAGGTAAATCGAAGAAAATAAAAAGAAGTATAAATCCACAAATAAAAATCCCCAATGAGATCCCTCTTTTGTTCAGAAAAGCTAGCATCCACAATAATAAGGATTTTTACATTATAAATTAGCCAGAATGGATTCTAAATTTCAATTGAATAAAGTCATTTTTTTAAAATATTATGACATTTTTATGACAATTAAAGTAAAGATTGTTTTGACCTTTGTTCCGTTAAATTAATTAAATAAACAATGAAAAAAATACTTTCTTTTTTGGCTTTTGCCTTGGTAAATCTTACTCTTTTTGCTCAAACAACTGTTAATGATTCTGTCTCTTTGGAGGCAGGATATGCAAAAGCGGTTTTTTATAGCTTTCAAAACGGAACAATGACAGCTCCTGCTATCAAAAATTCAGATATTCAAATACGCTTTCAAAACAGATCAGCATCAATTAGAACTGTTGATGGTTGGGGGGCTCAGACCTATTTAACAAGGCTCAATGACACTACTCAATGGGCTACCTTGGATACGAATGGAATGACAGCTGTGTATAATTCAGACACTGCCTGGGAAAATGGCTCTTTCAATTCAACATCTACTGGACATCCAAGTTATGGTTGGGGGTCTTATAACAATATCAATCACTATATATATGGAACCAAACTTTTTGTTGTAAAAACTCAATTAGGCTCCTATAAAAAAGTATGGGTAAAAGTATTGAATACAGTAGCAAAAATCTATACCATTCGCTTTGCCAATCTTGATGGTTCAATGGATACCACTGTTGATATTGGGACACTTGATTTTCCGAATCAGAATTTTGGTTACTATTGCTTCGATACCTATACCAAACAATCAGCTGAACCTATTGGCACAGCTTGGGATATCGTTTTCAGAAAATACCTACGTACTTTAGATTACTATCCTGTAACTGGTGTAATGACTAATTTGAATACCAAATCTTCACAAGCAAATGGGCTATCAGATCCTTATACAAGCACAGGTTCAGGACTAACATACATCGATAATATATCGAATATTGGATCTGATTGGAAAAATTTCATCATGCCAGGTGGCCCTTGGGTAATCGAAGATTCCTTGGCTTATTTTATTCTAACACAAGACGATAAAATTTGGAGATTAATTTTTACTGGATTTGGCGGCAGCTCAACAGGTATGATTTACTTCAATAAATCATTGTTATATGACCCTACTTCGATTGTAAAAATGAATAAAAATATAACAACAGCTGCTATCTACCCAATTCCAGCGCAGCAAAATTCGTCCATTGTTTTCAATTCTTTAGAAGCAAAAGCTATCAACCTAACTATTTATGATGTGAATGGCCAAACTACACATCAGGAAACAATCAATGCAGATATGGGTTTGAATGTATACTCAATTGGCGCCCTAAAACTTACAAATGGAATGTACTTTGTTCAAATGACAGATGGATCTGAGATAACAAATTTGAAATATATTATAACCAATAGATAAGAATATAAAGTTGTGAAATGTAAGAATCGAAATCATTTTTTGAGTATCCGACAGGCTTCACGACACAAACAATAATTGAGCCTTTTTTGACTGTGAATTTTAAGCGTATATATTTTTTAATTGTCTTCATGTCATTACTGTTTCTTAGTGTGAAGGAGAAGTTGCATGGTCAAAATGTTTCTTATTCATTTCGGGATCTTATAACTAATGAACTATTGCCTGGTGTTACTATTGAGATAAAAGATCTGAAGAACTCAAAAGACTTTTCTTCGTTGGCAATCTCAAATACTCAAGGTGTTTTTCAGAAAGAACTGTCATTTCCTGTAATTCTTACTTTCTCTTTGTTTGGCTATCAAATCGTTTATGATACCTTGTTTAAGTCTGTAGAGAAGACAATTCTACTGAACGAAATTCATCGTGATTTAAATCCCGTTTCCGTCACTGCAGAATACAATGGAACCAAGGTAAAAAACTCTATATATGATATAAAAATTATCGACAGAGCAAAGATTGAACAAAAGGGTGCAAACAATTTAAGAGAACTATTGATGACCGAACTTGGCTCATCCATTAGCCAAGATAACATTCTAGGAACAAGTATCAGTCAACAAGGACTTGGAGGAGAAAATGTAAAGATTTTAATCGATGGCGTACCAGTTATTGGTCGATTAAATGGGAATGTTGACCTCAGTCAAATAAATTTATATAATGTTGAAAAGGTGGAAATTATTGAAGGTCCCTTATCTGCTCTCTATGGTTCAAATGCTTTAGGTGGCGTGATTAATGTAATCACAAAAAGTAAACAGGATGACCGCGTTCAAGCAACAGTGCATGGTTACTATGAGCATGTCGGCCAATATAACGCAGATGCCAATCTTGGGATCAAAATTAATAATCACTTACTTCAAGTAAGTGGTGGAAGATACTTCTTCGATGGATTTTCCTATTTAGATTCAGACCGAAGTAAACAATGGAAACCAAAGGAACAATATTTTGGATCCGCCTCCTATAGGTTCAATAAGAATGCTCTAAACATAAAATTGAAAGCAGACTTTTATAAAGAGTTGATTACAGACAAAGGAAACCTGAGAAAACCATACTATATAGATGCTTTTGATGATTACTATAGAACAAAAAGATACGATGTCGCCACTGATATTGGATACAAATTCAAGCAATCAAAATCCATCATGATAAAAGGTGCCTACTCTTTTTATAATCGATGTAAAAATAATTACTTCAAAGATTTAACAACCTTAGAAAATACTATAACAGCTCCGGAAAATCAAGACACTTCGATCTTCACAAATATTATGACAAGAGCAATTTATTCCTTCTATGCTCCAGAAAAGAAACTTACTTATCAAGTAGGTATCGATGTGAACTTTGAAACTGGTAGCGGAATTCGTATTATTAATTATAAACAAAGCATGGGTGATTATGCATTTTTTGGCAGCTTCGAGTACAAACCTTTTGCTTCTTTCATCATCAAACCTGCCGTTCGAATTGCATACAATTCAAGATTTAATGCACCAATTATTCCTTCAATCAACATCAAATACAAACCTATACAAAACCTCACTATGAGGACATCCTACTCCAGAGGATTTAGAGCACCTTCACTCAAGGAACTCTATTTTTTCTTCGTAGATATTAATCATAATATCATTGGTAATGACAAACTAAAAGCCGAAACTTCTCACAACATTCAGTTTTCCTTAAACTATATCAAACAGGTAAAAAAAATAATCATAGATGCAGAAGCTTCTTTTTTTTATAACAATGTTGATAATTTAATTAGACTTGCATCCATAGACGGAAATCAGTTCACCTACATCAATGTCGCAAAAAGTAAATCTATTGGTGGCTCTATCGAAACATCTATTTCATATGAACAATTCCGAGCCAAAGCCGGTATGCAAGTAATTGGAGTTTATTCAGATTTTGGAAATGGTGTCAGAACAAAAGGATTTGAGCCAACACCAACAATTTCTTTAGACCTTTCTTATAGCTGGAAGAAACCCAAAATGACATTTTCACTATTTTATAAGTATGCTGGAAGACAGCCAGGGGTCTATGTTGCTAACTCTACTGAGTTAAAAACTTTTTATACCGATAACTACCATCTCCTTGACCTGACTTGTTCGAAAAGCTTTTTTAGCAATCTACTCAAGTTGACAATTGGTGGAAAAAACTTATTCAACATAACTAATATCCAAGCATCAGGCAGCTTCACATCAAATGGAGTGCATGGGGCAGCCACAAATACTTTGCCTGTTAGCTGGGGAACAAGCTTTTTTGCCGATGTCAAAATCAATCTAAATTCGAGTAACTTTAGAAAAAAAACGATGCTGAATGATGCAAGAGAATAAATTTTATCAGAATGCAATTACGCATAAGCCCATAGAAAAGGCATACTTCATGCTTTTCTTATTGTTCTCATTGAGCGCGTGCTTAAAAGAAGATAAAATGTTGCCCAAACCTCAGATAAATAGTGTGGTGACTACAATCAATGATATCAAGAAGCAACAAGTATATTATAATCTAAAGGATTCTAGCATAGTGGCAACCAATAATATCACGGATTGGGATCTTAGATTTGATTGCGATGAACACTTTAATGTCTGGCTAAATAGTGCTCGAATCATGTATGTAGCAGATGCTGGCATAAAAAGTCTAAATGATATTGACAATAAGAATGGATTGTATTTTGACTTTGATTATTCAACTGGTTCAAGAGATTCTAATGCCATCAAGGAATGGGGTGATTTTAGCATCGTCAACCCAACCTCTTATAACCATACTTATGTTTTATTCAAAGGACAAAATGAAAATGGTGATTCATTGGGATTTGTAAAATTTCAACTTAAAGATTTTAGTTCAAATAGCTACATCATCGAATTCAAAGACCTAGCAGATGTAACTAGCGCCCCATCTGTATTAGTTATTCCTAAAAATAATGAATATAATTATACCTATATTTCTCTAAAAGATAATGGCTCAATAGTAAATATCGAGCCAAAAAAAACAGATTGGGATCTATGGTTTACGCTTTATACAACTTATGTCTACAATTTTAGCGATGGGCTATTTTATCCTTATCAGGTAGGTGGATGCCTAATTAATCCCTACCAAAGCGAAGTTGCTTTCGACACCACCGATCGGTTTCAGCCTATTGATATTTTAGAGGCACAAAACATGACTTACTTTAAAAATTGGGATATTATTGGATATGGATGGAAAAGCTTTTCAGGGATAGGAAGTGGATCTGGGGAGTACACTATCTATACGAATGTGACCTATACACTCAAAAACTATAAAAATGAATACTTCAAAATTCGTTTTATGGACTACTACAATACTTCTAGACAATCAGGTTATCCTAAATTCGAACATCAACAACTATAGAATGTAACTACAAAACAGTTACCTCTGTTCTTCTATTCATTGCCCTTCCATCTTCACTTTCATTCGTAGCAACAGGCTTTGTTTCACCATAACCTCGATATCTTACGCGATTTCCAGCAATGTCATGAGCAATTAAAAATTCATGCACTGCTTTAGATCTATTAGTAGATAAACTTAAATTAGCTGCATCATTTCCAACATTATCTGTATGACCCGATACCTCAATATTTACATCGGCATTTTCATTCATAAAAACAACTAGATTAAGTAGCTCCAATGCTGCATCAGCAGTGATCTCTGATGAGTTATTATTAAAAAATAAATTTTTGATCTTATACGAACCACCTTGTTTTAATTCTTGCAAACCAAAGTTTACTTTTGCTACGCCTTCATATTTAGTATCGTTTGCTTTGATAGTGGTAGAATTATAAAAATAACCATCTTTTTTTACCAACATCATCTGGTCATTATCCATTGCTCTTGCAAAAACATACTCACCAGATGAATCAACATCAACATTGATAATTTCATTTGTTTTCAAATCTTTCAGTTCAATCTTTGCGTCCCGCACAGCTTGGCCTTTATCATCTTGCACCTTACCTTTCAAAAACAAAACTTTTTGTGGGCGAGCTCCTTCATACAATGGAAATGTATAAATATCCCAACCTCCAATACCCTTCATTTTATTAGAAGCAAAGTAACCGTTTTTACCATCAGTACTCACAAAAAAACCCAAATCATCTCGATCGCTATTGATTGGTGAGCCTATATTCTCAGGCTTTTGCCATTGATTTGTACTATCCTTTCTAGAATAGTAAATATCAAAACCTCCTAAGGTTAATTGTCCATTTGATGAAAAATAAAACGTCTTGTCATCAGTATGTATAAAAGGTGATTTCTCATCGCCACTGGTGTTAATCTTTGGACCAAGATTGATTGGCTCTGACCAATATCCCATAGAGTCTTTTTCCACTTTATAAATATCTTTTCCTCCAAATCCACCTTCTCTGTCACTGCTAAAATATACTGTACGACCATTGCCTGAAACTGATGTTTGTGATTGCCATGTGCTATCATTCACACCGGAACCAAGATTTTGCATCATCAACCACTTTCCTTCTTTATTTGTTGTGCTCCAAATATCACAACTTCCGTATCCACCTTTTACATTACAGATAGTGAGATACATTGTTTTATTGTCTAAGCTCAGCGAGGCTCCACCTTCATTCATACCTGCATTGAAAGGGGATGACAAGCCTTTTCCTTCATTAAAAACACCATTTTCTTTTTTTGAAATCGAAAATTCTTCTACCATTTTACCTCCAGAAAATGCAGAATATTTATCCGACTGCTTCATAAACTTTCTTGTAAACAATAAGATGTCATTATCAGGAGAAATCACAGGTAGATACTCATCTGCACTGGTGTTCACACCTTCTAGAGGCAAAGGATTGAAAGGCACAGGATGATTTAATATATTATCATAAAAAGTGGCTACCTGAATAAAACTATCTGCCTCATGAATCAAGTTTGGCTTATTACTATTCGACTCTAAAAAAGCAATAAATTTTGTTTTGCTCTTTACATATTCTCTGTTTAAATAATAAATTTTAGCCAACTTATAAAGAACCATAAAATCGGCATTAGAGCAAATTTCAATCGATTTTTCATAATAAGTTGCCGCAGTGTTTGGGTTCATTTTGTATGCCATTTCTCCCAATAAAATATAAGCTTTTGCAAATGATGGCTCTGCCTCCAAAGCCAGATCTAACTTAGCTTTTGCATCTGCACTCTTCCCACTTTTGTAGTCTTTCAACGCCTCGTCATAAAGAGTTATCGCCTTCTTACTGCTAATCTGACAGACTTCTTCTTTTTCATTATCTGAAGCCATACTTTCTTTCGAAAATTGCTCCTTCTTTATGGACGAGCTGTCTTCTTCTTGCTCTTCGATGATGAATTGTTCTTTTCCTTTACCCTTGTTTTTCTGAGCAAAAACATCATTAACATTTATGCCTAAAATGAATATAATCAAATAAATAGCTATTCCTTTCATCTACTCTAAAGTTTACTATATTTCTTAAGAAATTAAAATACCAAATTACGGCAAGAGAGGCAAACTAGATGCATAAAATATACACTTAATGTCTATAAAATTATTGTTTGGGCGACTGCCATCACTCAAATCCAAAAATTAATGGCATAGGGTCTTTCTTGGTACCTGGTACTTTATATCAAATGAATTTATAAAACAGACTAAAGATTCACAGTTAATCTTTTCAAGACGATACAAAAATCATTGAATAGCAATGATTATGGAAATATTTTTTGAAGAAGTATTGATAAAAAAAATAAGGAATTAGTCGCTTTTATATTTGCTTTTGGTATCATTTCAACCACTGCAACATTTCTAGTCCAAAGCAGATTTACTGATTAATTCCAAATGCCGTTTAAACAAAAAAAATAGTCGTATTGTCTTGCAATACGACTATTTCATTAAAAAATCTATTGACTAATTCTCTGGTTCTTCATAATCATCTTCCTCCTCATGTTGTCGAGATGCATTCTCTAAATCCATTTGGCTCTCTATTTTTTCTAAGTCAAAATCTTCTCTTCTTGTAAATTGCGCTCCATTCACTCGCAAAGTTGAAATTCTGTCTAAACGAAAGCTCCGATACTCCGATCGTAAATGACAAAAACCGACAAGATGCCTTTTCCCATGTTTATATACCACAGCCATAGGTTCTGCATCTCTCAAAGTAATGCCCTTTTCTCTACTGTCATATTCTAAACTGACCATCCTTTGATTATCAATTGCATTATTGATTGAACTCAATAAATTCGGTGAATAATGCATTTGCTTTCTACTGTATCCATCATTATCGCCATCTCTTCCATTCCGATCATTTCCACCATTTCGATCATTCCTACCGTAATTTCCACGTCCTTGATAACTCATAAGTATTGTTTTACTATTGGTTTTAAATATAAATTCCCCAAACAAAAATAGAATCTATTTACTATATAGCAAATAGAATTTCAATTAGAACAACTATTAACTATGGTTGGAAGCATCATTAAAATTATTGATTCAATTTATCTATACTTTCTGTCAATGCTTTTAGCTTTGCTTCTCCATCTGCTAATTTTTTTCGCTCCGATTCCAATACTGCAGCAGGTGCATTATTTACAAACTTTTCATTACTCATCTTGAAATGAATCGATTTCAGAAATCCTTCAACATAAGTTAACTCTTTTTGAAGCTTTTCGCGCTCGTCATCGATATTCAACTCCACTCCTGTTAACACAAAATATTTGTCACTCTTGATAACAAATGATGAGGCATTCGCTACTTCACTATGCACAGACTCAAACACTTCACAGTTCGTAAGACGCATGATCTTTTTATGCCAACGTATATTTTTGTCTGCCTGTGCAGCCACGAAATATGTTTTTACACTAGCAGTATTTTTCAAGCCTGCTCTCGCTCTAATTTCACGAATGGAAACAATGACTTCCTTTACATCTTCTCCAAGACTAATAGTCGTTTCATCAAAAGAAGAAGCTTGCAAAATTGGATGAACTATCATACAATCCCTCTCTCCTCTCTCACCCAACTCATGCCAAATTTCTTCTGTTACAAAAGGCATAAATGGATGCAAAAAGCTTAATAAATTTTCAAAAATAATAATGGTCTCTTTCAATGTATGTTCATCAATGGGTTGCTGATAAGCAGGCTTTATCATCTCCAAGTACCATGCACAGAAATCATCCCAAATAAATTTATACAAATCGATCAATAGTTCAGAAAAACGAAACTGCTCAAATGATTCATGATATTGAGTTGCAAATTGATTTAACTTCTGATTCATCCAATCTATTGCCACTTCATTATCTTCATTTTTACCAGGTACCACTTCCCACCCTTTCAACAAGCGTAATGCATTCCAAAGCTTATTACAAAAGTTTCTTCCTTGCTCACATAATGGACTTTGATTCACAACCTGCTTCGTCTTAGGATCAAATGGTGAATCGAAAATCAAATCGCCTCCCGCAGGAGAACAAGCCAGAATACCAAATCGACAGCCATCTGCACCATAGGTTTCAATCAACTCCAAAAGATCAGGAGAATTGCCTAAAGATTTACTCATCTTTTTTCGCTGTAAATCCCTCACCATACCAGTAAAATAAACATGCTCAAAGGGTTTCTCATTCTTAAATTCATAACCTGCAAAAACCATTCTTGCAACCCAGAAAAAAATGATATCCCACCCCGTCACCAATACATTTGTTGGATAGTAATAGTTGATGTCTGCATTGTTGGAATCTTTAAAACCATCAAATACTGAGATCGGCCAAAGCCATGACGAAAACCAAGTATCAAGTACATCTTCATCTTGTCTAATTGTTGATTCATCAAAAGCAATTCCGCTCTCCTTGAAAGCAATAATGGCATCTTGCTTCGTTTTTGCGACAACAACTTCTCCCTTCTCATTATACCAGGCTGGAATTTGCTGTCCCCACCATAACTGACGAGAAATAGGCCAGTCACGAATATTATCCAGCCAATGCTTATAGGTATTCTTAAAACGTTCTGGATGAAACTGGATATCATCATTCATCACATGTTCCAAGGCTGGTTTAACCATCGCTTTCATATCAACAAACCATTGCAAAGAGAGTCGTGGCTCAACAACTACGTTAGTTCTTTCACTGTAGCCTATTTTGTTCTGTATCTCTTCCGTCTTCACTAACAATCCAGCAGCTTCCAAATCTTTTATAATTTGCTTACGACAGGCCATCCTATCCATTCCAACATATAAGATGCCTGCAGCACTTACTGTCCCATCATCATTCATCATATCTATGGTGGCTAATCCATGTTTTTTTCCTAATTCATAGTCATTAGTATCATGCGCCGGTGTCACCTTCAAGGCACCTGTTCCAAACTCCATTTCTACATAATCATCAGCAATTATTTTTATACTTCTATTTACTAATGGTACGATAACATGTTTTCCTTGCAATGCAAGATAGCGCTCATCTGATGGATGAACACAAACTGCTGTATCACCCAATAGTGTCTCTGGTCTTGTGGTAGCAATCGTTATGAAATCTTCACTAGACGCTAACATATATTTGATATAAAAGAGCTTCGACTTCTCTTCCTTGTGAATCACCTCTTCATTACTTAATGTCGTTTTTGCGGATGGATCCCAATTAATCATCTTCAAGCCTCTGTAAACATAACCCTTTTTATGAAGATGTATAAATGCTTCTAAAACGGCGTCACTTAAGTCCTCTTCCATTGTAAATCTTGTTCTCTCCCAATCACAAGAGGCACCTAATTTCTCTAATTGCTTTAAAATAATACCACCATACTTATCCTTCCATTCAAAAGCATATTTTAAAAATTCGTCTCTGCTAATATCTGATTTTTTAATTCCACGTTCGCGCAACATTGCTACCACCTTCGCTTCTGTTGCAATAGAGGCATGATCAGTACCTGGCACCCAACAGGCGTTCTTCCCTGACATTCTTGCATTTCGAATTAAAACATCCTGGATGGTATTATTCAGCATGTGTCCTAAATGTAAAACTCCCGTCACATTTGGTGGTGGTATAACAATAGTAAATGGCTCGCGTTCATCAGGAACCGAACGAAAAAAACCATTATCCTTCCAATAACTATACCACTTCGCTTCAATGGCTTTTGGTTCATAGTTTTTTGTCAACTCCATATTATATATAGATTAAAATTATTATTAAAAAAATAAAATAAACTGCCCAAAGGCTTATATAGACTGGCCACTGACGACTAAAATAAAGGCTGATAGAAGAAATGTTTTCATCTTATAATAACAAAGATAATAAAAAATAAATACCCCATTTTAGAATAGTTGATATACTTTAGACTTATGAAATCGAAATACTTTATCTTTTTTTCCTTATGTTGGTTTGCCTCTTGCAAACTAGTTAAAGATAATGTAATATGGATAGATAATACCTCAAGCAGGCAACTCTCTGTGCTTATTTCTAATAATTCTTACTTGATTCCTGCCTATGGAGGAGTAGAAGTTACAATTGAAGATGGCACTTACGATATTGACGTGCTAGATGATAGCACAAAAACTTTGCTTAAACATCATGATCAAATTCATATTAACAAAGATGGAATTCTCAATGTTACTGATGAAACCTATGTGATAGTAAATCAAGCCTATTTCACAAAACCAGATGTAAATGTAAATGCTGAAAAAATAAAAAATGAAGTGGTTGTTGGACAATACACATACAAAGGCGATATCTCTCTTATTGGAAAAGATAGCTCCTTTATTCCAAAATCTTGGACTTTTGGACTTCAAGAAGAACTAAGTCTAAC
Source organism: Chitinophaga pinensis (assembly GCA_945872405.1). Classification (GTDB taxonomy): domain Bacteria; phylum Bacteroidota; class Bacteroidia; order Chitinophagales; family CAMDFR01; genus CAMDFR01. The sequence continues at coordinate 52,653 of CAMBZT010000003.1, forward strand.
CCAGCAACAAAATGTTGACTATGCAATTATTACAAAAATTTATAGAAAAGTAGATTTCGAAATTGATTTTCTTCGAAATGCAGCCCACTAAGTAATAACAACATTTATAAAATCATCCTTCAAAAACAAACTCAAATGAAAAATTTAGACAATCTCTCAAAAGGAATTTTATCTATCGCCATTTCTATCTCTTTAGTATTCATCTCGGCATCCCTATTTGTATTTTCCATCAAAGGTCTGACAGCTAAAACCAATACCCCGACAACGATTATACCGACAGCAGTTGCCTACTAAATCTACTGTCCGCTTAACATCTCTAATGGTTTTGTTTATTACTTTTATATCAGTGAGTTAAGCATTGAATTTTCTAAAGTAAACATAACAGTAGCCAAAGATTTCAGTCAAAATTATAAGAAGTTAAGCAATGCTATTTTTTTTATAAGTTATTTCTAAAGGAAATAATGTAGCTTTGTATAAATTTTTTAAAACAAAAATAAATCAGATGAAAAAGACAGGATTATTTATATTGGCGAGCGGCTTGTTTGCTTTGGCAATGTCCTCATGTGGTGGTGCTTATACACCATTAACACAAGAGCAAATTACTGCAAAAGCAGACTCTTTGTTTACTGCTCAAAAAGAAAATATTATAAGCACTCATAACGAAGCTTGCACAGCTGGTATGGATGCAGCAGTAACGGCTAAAATGGAAATACTGAAAGCTGAAGCAATGCTACCAACCAAATAATTTATCTAAAAAAGTAAACAAATAAATAGTATAATAAAATGAAAAAAACAATATTAAGTATAGGTGCGGCAGCAATGTTTGCTTTCGCAATTACAGGTTGCCAGCAAGGTAATGTAGAAGAAATGATGAAACAAGATTTGGAAAAGTCAAACAGTATGGTTCAAACACAAATTGATGCGCTAAGCATGAGTCTTGATTCACTTTGTACAGCACAAATCGAAGATGCAGCCAACTTAAAGTTTCAAGCATTTGCTGATAGCATCGCTAAAGTGCCAGGAGCAAAAAAAATAATCGTTAAAAAACCAAAGCCAAAATCTGTAACACCAGTGGTAATCAATAAGGGAACCAATGCAAAGGATGGTAAAATGGATGGTACCACAAAAGTAACTACCGAAGATACCAAAGTAAAAGATTCAAAAATGGACAACAAGCCAATTGAAGTTACCAAAGAACAGACAAATAAAAAGAATACAAAAATGGGTGGTGGAATGTAATTCTCACAGCACTCAAAATAAAAAACCCGATAGAATATCTATCGGGTTTTTTTATACCCTTTTTTAGAGTTTTCATACCAACCACAAAACATCAATGATTCACAAAGAAGAGGTACTAAAAAGCTTAATAACGTCCAAAAGAAAAACCCGCTTACAACAATACGATTAGTAGTAAATTCTGTTCCTCTAAGAAAACAAAAGTTGAGACTGAGTAATATTTAACAATCTCAATTTTACTGCTTACTGAACACCGAATGCATTGTTAGATGGACGAATGAGATACCTCGCACAAATCTACAACTACAATTGAATCCGAGATCTGAGACAAAAAAAACTCCGCAATACTTGCAGAGTTTTTTTTGAAAATGATTTACAATCATTCTCTATAATTATTAAAAATAGCTTAGTTATGAATATGTGTTCCAGTCACATTATCTGTACTGAGTATTGCAACATCATTGGTATCTTTTTTAACCACCGAATAAGTGTAATCAATATTTACCTTGTTATTTGCATCAGTAGTAATAGTACCAGTACCTGATACGAAATAATGGTCTGAATCTGGCTCTTGTGTTGCAATTGTAATTGTATTACCACTAGTAGTAGCATTTACCTTATTCACAAAAATTCCCCAAAAATTTGAAATCTGAACTGCATCACCAGAAACTGTGTAGCCAACTACATATGAAGATGCACCACTAGCGCTACCTGTCTCAGTAACATCGTAATTACCTGCCAACGCACCTTCGCAGAAAGTTCCAAAATACCCAGCTGCACAATCACAGGTTCCTTCTAAACAAGTTCCGCCATTCTGACAAACTACGTCCTTGCAAGGATCAGGAGTACAAGAAATAAGTGCTACCGAAAATACAGAAGCTACTAACGCGATGTAAAGAAGAGATTTAATTTTTTTCATTTTTTTTTGTTTTTTTAGTATTTAATATGCTTTTAAAATTACAAAGCAAAAGTAGTAAATAAATCTTACTTTTTAAAATAGACCACACAAGTATCGATTTGGTTGCTTGTCCCCATCAAATGAGTGATATAATAATTAACATTGAAAACATACAGGTCGTAATTAATAAATCCACTTCCATAAATGAGATATGCATCTGTTATGTTAGAATTATTGCAAAGAAACTGCGAATCAATTAAAATTTGCTCACCATTTATCTTTAGATTGACCGCACAATTATTATAGGGTATAGGAGAATTACCTAGACCCACTATGCGAAAAATATTTGAGTCTGTTCTTACCAAATTGTCATTCGAAACTGAAGCACCAGATAAAAAGGTATCATAAACAGCGTAGGTACCTTCGATGCTATCTGTCAAATTAATCGTGCAATTCAAGCCTCTAGTAGAAGGCGGACAGCTACAATAACAATCTCCCTGATCAAAAGTTATAATACCCGAATTGTCGCAAAGTGTATCTCTACAAGGAATATCCCGGCAGGCCGTGAAGACAAAGGACAATAAAATAAAAATTATAAAAAATCGTTTGAAGTTTAACATAATGTCACAAAATTAAGAATTGTTTGTCTAAATAGTTAGCAGATGCTTCATGAATCAAATAATCATTAAAAGGCAATACGCAACAAATTTTAAAAACAATCCATACGCAAAGCCTTATTTATAGGATTCTTCTTTATTTTGATGGAATCTAAATACCTTTGTTCTACTAATAAAACCATGTTGATTCTTTTTAGAAATATTTTCTTAGTACTTTTTACTTGTCTCACCTCATTTGCTCTCTTGTCTCAGTCAACAAGCATTGGTGGTAACATAAATACATACTACAAGGTAGATAGCATTTGGAAAAAATCTTGCGCACCATTCATAGAACTTCAGACTGCTGTTGGCCTAAGTGTGGACGATGAAGTCCTAATCATTCAAATGCAAGGCGTAACCGTAAACACTAGCTACGACAATAATTTCGGGTCGATAATAGGGTATAAAAATACAGGAAACTATGAATTAGCTGAGATAAAAAAGATTAGTGGTAACATAATCGAGTTAAAGTCGCCCTATGTTAAATATTACTCCTCCACGGGAAATGTGCAATTAGTAAAAGTCGCAAAATATAACAATGCCTCAGTAGATGCCTTGGTGACACCCTTACCATGGAATGGAAGTACTGGAGGTATTGTGGTGATTGACGTTAAGGATACATTAGTATTAAATGCAGATATAAAGGCTTCTGAAATGGGATTCAGAGGAGGTAATCTTTATCCTAATGAAGCTTTTCGTTGTGGAGACACGCAGTTCTATTGGTCACTAAACACAGGTTTTATCGGCATGAAGGGCGAAGGAGTTGCGACATTCAACCAAAACTTTGAATCAGGTTTTGTGGCGAATGCAAATGGTGGCGGTGGCGGTAATGCTCATAATGCAGGTGGTGGTGGTGGCTCAAATGCCGGAAACGGTGGCAATGGTGGCTACCAATCACCAAATTGTCCGCTCGCCATCAATGAAGGTACTGGAGGAAACTTTCTACAATATGTTCCAAATTACTATCGAATTTTTATGGGTGGCGGTGGTGGTGCCGGTCAACAAGATGATGGTTTCGCAACCCCAGGAATGAATGGTGGTGGATTGGTTATTATAAAAGCAGGAACTTTAATTGGAAACAACCATTCTATTCTTGCAGACGGTGGAAGCCAATCAAATCTTGCTGGAAATGGCATCTTTAGTGACGGCGCAGGTGCTGGTGGCGGTGGTGGAAGCATTTTGATGGAGATCAATACCTATAGCACCAATGTTTTCTTGAGCGCCATAGGTGGAAATGGTGGAAATACTTTTGCCAACGATCCACTTATCGTCTCAGGCCCAGGTGGTGGAGGTGGTGGCGGAATGATATGGCATAGTGGGGCCTCTGTGCCCGCTATAGTAAGTACAGCCGTGAATGCAGGAATCGGTGGCATAGTTAATAATTCGATGTCAGGATTAGATGGTGCTAATTATGGTGCACAGCCAGGTATCGAAGGCTATCTATTCAACAATCTTAATATTCCATTTTATACCTATAAACTACCTGAGATATTATCTATGTATAGTGATACCATTATCTGCCAAAATGATACTGCTATTCTTGGTGCCAATTTCAACGTAGTTGAGCCTCACACCCTTCAGTGGTCACCATCAGTCAATTTAAAACATCCTTCTCAAATCAATGCATTGACCGCTCCAAATACAGCTACCTTTTATGTTCTAACAATCACAGATTCAGCGGGCTGCACCATAACAGACTCTATGAAGGTATTTGTAAATCCACTGCCCAATCCAGTATTAAACAATGAATTCAAAATTCAGTTAGGAAAATCACTAGAATTGATGCTACCGATTTATGATAGTATTTATTGGGCACCTTATAATTTTATAGATTCCATTCATAGTTTCTCACCCACCTTTACTCCTAATAAAACCATTTTATATCGATATTACATTACAGATAGCAATGGATGTGTCTACTACGATTCAATTTTAATAATGGTACAGCAATGTACCAATCTTCAAATTCCTAATATTTTTACTCCAAATAATGATGGAATCAATGACTTTTTTCACGTTCAAAATATCTTGGTTGATGACTTAAAAAAGTTAGTGATTTTCAACCGATGGGGACAACTAGTATACAGTAGTAATGATATAAATGGCATGTGGGATGGAACTTTCAAGGGTAAACCACTCGAAAATGATGTCTACACTTTTATTTTAGAGGGCATTTGCGACGGAGCAGAATTTATAGAGTCTGGTAGCATCACTTTGCTTAGATAGAAAGAATTGATTTTTCAAAAATAGGTAAAGCGAATCGCAAAAGTAAGCTATGTGCGTTCCAGCAGCAATGAAAACTATTTAAATGAAATTAGATAATGAAGCATACACTTTTTTTCATAATCACTAGCTGCTGTCAGGCCTTTGGCACTACACCGAAGTGTCGGGGGTAGTGCTGCCAGTCCTTAACGCAACATTTTTTAACAACTCAAATTACATGTAATCAACCTAGATTCTTTCAGGAGCTCACTTTTTTTTTGATACTTGAAATAATCAGTTAAATTTGTGGCAAATTAAAAATGAAGATTGATAAAACTTTACAAACCTTCGACATAGTTATAACACTTTTCCACTAACTATTTTTGAACGCCATGTTTGGATATTACTCATTTATCATTTTTTGTTGTGCAATTTAACTTTTATTAGTATCTTGCAATCAGTTTTTGAATGATTTTAAACAAAACAATTATAATTAAACACTATGAAAATTAATCTACTTAATCACAGATTATTTGCGTTTGTATCACTGATAGTGATTTCATTTTCAGTACAAGCACAAGACATCCACTTCTCTCAGTACTATGCATCTCCACTTACTTTAAATCCTGCTTTAACAGGAAAATTTAATGGGGAATATAGAATTGGTGGTATTTACAGAAGCCAATGGGCACCTGCCGGTTCCCCTTTATTCATGACACCATCTTTGCACGTTGACTTTTCTTTATTTAAAGGAAAATTAAAAAAAGATGCAGTTGGTGTGGGTCTAATGTTCTTCACTGACAGACAAAATAAAGCAACTTTAGTTACCACTCAAATCATGTTGTCTTTAGCTTATCATAAAGGCTTGGGTAGAAACAATGGTACGCAGATTTCATTAGGATTTCAAGGTGGTTATGTCATGAAGCGTCTAAATGCTCAAAATTTAACTTTTGCTGATGGTTATACTATTGGTGGTGGTGAGTTTGTTTATGGCACATCGTCAGAATTAGCAGCATTGAAGCCTGGTGTTAATTATATCAATATGAATGCTGGTTTATTTGTAAATTCAAGAGTTCGCAAAAACATCATCGTTTATGGTGGTTATTCTGTGAATAATTTGGGTACTCCAACTGAAAGATTTTCTAGCAACGGAACAACCAATGTAGATATTGCAATGAGACACGTATTGCAAGTTGGTGCAGAATGGGATGCCGCAGAAAGATTTGTAGTAATACCTGGTGTTTTATGGCAAACACAAGCAAAATCAGCTGAATTAAACTTCGGTGTAACTGCTGGTTACCATGTAAAATTAGATTCAGAACCTAATGGTAGAGATCATACGACCATTTTCTTAGGTCTTTGGAATAGAATGACTCCAAACTATGTGTCTGCTACAAAATCTAAATATGGCGAAGAGTCGATCATCCCTAAACTTGGATTTGAAATCAAAAGAATTCGTTTCGGTGCTGCTTTAGACATTCCATTATCTAAAATTAGATTAACAAAAGACGGTGAAGTATCAGGTTCAGGATTAGCTGCATCATATAAAGGTAATAGACCATTAGCTTTCGAAATTAGCTTAGTTTATGTAGGAAGAACATCTTCTCCAAAAGAAGATTTATACTTATTCAACCCACGTTTCTAGAAGAATAGTAAATATTAAAAAATAAAAAATAACCCAATCACCCAAAATATATAATAAGTATGAAAAGGATTTACCAAGATGCTAAAAACAGTATAAAACATCCTGTAAGAAATATCCTAACTTTAGCGTTGATCGCTCTAACTGTTTGTAGCACCAACCTATATGCAGCAGAAAGTGGTAAAAGCGAACAAAATACCAGGAAGTATAGTAAAATTTCAGTAGGTAAAAAATTTAAGTTATCTAAAACATTGGTATCTAAAGGTGTTTATATCACTGCAGCTCAATACCTTGAAGAATATCTTACAAAAAAACCAAAAAATCACAAAGCAATATTCCTAGCTGCCAAATCAAATGAAATTTTGAGAGATTATGTAAGAGCAGAAAAGTTTTATAAGGATTTATTAGATGTGAATCCTAGCAAATACCCAATGGCTAAGTATGACTACGGAAGAATGCTTAAATACAATGGTAAATATGAAGAAGCAAAAAAACAATTCAAACAATTTAGTGATGAATATGGTGGTGACAATAAAGAAGCTTACCTCAAATTGATTAAAAATGAAGTTGAAGGATGTGATTATGCAATGGGTGTCGGCAAAGATGCTAAGAAAGGTCAGAAAGTGGAACACGTTACGGGTAGTGCAAATAACCAATTAACTGAATACTCACCTAAGTATGTTGATGATAATACCTTACTTTATTCTTCTTTTCCCCAAGATACAGCAGTTAGTTTAACAAACTTCTGGAAAAATAAAAAAGACTATAGATCAAAAATCTACACGAGTACAGGTAGCGAAGCAAATTGGGACAGTCCTAAATTGGTTGATGGTAGCGTTAATGATCCAAAGTTTCACTGTGGAAACGCGGTTATCTCAACTGATGGACAAACAATGTATTTTACAAAATGTTCAGAAGACAAGATGTTAAATATGGTGTGTAAGATTTTCTCTTCTAAGAAAGAAGGCGACAAGTGGAATGATCCAAAAGAGTTACCAATCAATGTAACCGACGGTTCAGCAACTTCTACAGAGCCAGCTCTTGGTACTGATGCCAATGGAAATACTATTTTGTATTTCGCTTCTAATAGAGAAGGTGGACAAGGAGGAATGGATATTTGGTTAGCTAGTATTGATAAGAATGGCAACATGAGTTCTGCTAAAAACGCTGGTAAAGCAATCAATACATTTGGTGATGAATTATCTCCTTATTATGATGCAGCAAACACTAAATTATATTTTTCTTCTAATGGTCATAAAAACCTTGGTGGATTCGATGTATTTGTGACTAAAGGTACTCCTGAAGGTTGGGACACCATCCAGAACATGGGTATGCCTGTGAACTCAAGTGCAGACGATATCTATTTGGCATTGGACCCTCTGGGCGAAAAAGGTTATATGATTTCTAACCGAGTTGGTGCGATTTCGCCTAGAGGCGTAACTTGTTGTGATGATATCTTTACTGTTTATTTAGGTGGCAGAAAACTATACATGCGTGGTTACTATGCGGTAAAAGGCGATGAAAGCAACAAACCAGTTGCTGGTGTAGATAATTCTTTATTCCTTACAACAGATGCAGGTTTCGATAAAAAAGCTGGTAGTGTGACTTATGGAACTGAGAAATTTGTATATCAATTAGATCCTTGTAAGAAATATAAAATCAATGGAACAAAAAATGGTTTCTATCCAGCAGTTGACAATATTGATGCTCCTTGCAAAATTTTGAGCATGTCAGATACAATTGATATGATATTTTACTTAAACCCAATCATCGTTAATAAGGTAAAAGTTGAAAGTGTATACTTTGTATTTAATAAATCTGGCCTAGATAAAGAACGTACTACTCAAACATCAGATTCTATCGGAAGCTTCTTAATTAATAACCCAAGTTACGGATTAGAAATTAGTGGACATACAGATAGTAAGGGTAGCGATGAGTACAATGATAAGTTATCTCAAAGACGTGCGCAAGCAATTGCAGATTACTTGATTAATACACTTAAGATAAGCAAAGACAGAGTGATTGTAAAAGCATTGGGTGAAAAAACTCCAATTGCTGAAAACGAATTTGCAGATGGCAGAGACAATCCTACTGGACGTGCTAAGAACCGTCGTGTAATGTTCAAGTTGTTCAGTGATGATAATAAATTTGAAATCATCTATGACAATGGTGGTCCAGCAACAGAAGATTAATTAAAACATAGCAATAAATAAAAGAAGCAGGAATTACTTCCTGCTTTTTTTATGCTTAAACCATTTTAAGACTTCGCCATCAATACCTGATGCTATTATATTTTCATCCATTCTGCCCGCAGCTTCTAATTTTTTGCTGTTGGCTCGCCCCAAAAAGTCACTCATCCAAGAGTATTCACACGATTTTAGATGAACTTTAATATGACACAACTATTTTTGAAATGATTAAATTTGCATTCAAAACTAAGCAATTAGACAATGATGAAAGTGGGTGTTACAGGAGGAATTGGAAGTGGAAAATCGACGGTGTGTGCTCTTTTCGCCACACTTGGAATACCCATTTACAATGCCGATGAAAGAGCCAAATGGTTAATGAATCATGATGCTTTGGTGATTGAGAGAGTGAAGGATCTTATTGGTAAAGAAGCATATGACGCCAATCAAAAGGCAAACAACAAACTCATTGCCTCTATTGTTTTTCGCGATAAAATATTATTGGATGCATTGAATCAAATTATTCATCCAGCAGTGAAGTGCGACAGTGAAAAATGGTATACAGCGCAACAGTCGCATCCATACATTATAAAAGAAAGTGCCTTATTGTTTGAAACAGGAATGGATAAAAACATGGATAAAAACATACTAGTAATCTCGCCAGAAGCATTGAAGCTAACTCGACTATTAGATCGTGATCATACCACGGTAGAAGCAATTAAGGAAAGAATGAATCACCAGATGAAAGATACGGAAAAGATGCCTATGGCCGATTATATCATCAGAAATGATGAGGAAAATTCACTGATAGAACAGGTGCTTGAAATACATAAAAAACTTATCACGATATGAAATATGCATCCAAAAAAAATATTGCTATCTTGGGAGGTGGTCAATTAGGCAGAATGCTTATACAAGCAGCTATTTCTTATGATGTGAATTTTTATGTATTAGATAATGATGAAAACTGTCCATGTCGAGATCTTTGTCATTATTTTGAAAAAGGAAGTTTGATGGATTATGAAACAGTATATCGATTTGGACAGAAGGCGGAGATTATTTCTATTGAAATTGAACATGTGAATACAGCTGCTTTAGAAAAATTGGAGCAAGAAGGGAAATGTGTCATCCCTAATTCAAAAGTGATAAGAACCATTCAGGACAAAGGTTTACAGAAGATTTTTTATCAGCATCATGAGATTCCAAGTACTGACTTTGTGCTTACTGATTCTTTAGAAGAAGTTAGAAAGAATCAGTCATTTTTACCCGCCTTTCAAAAACTTCGAACACTTGGATACGATGGTAGAGGAGTTCAAGCCTTGAACGAAAGTAATATTGAAATGGCATTTACAGCTCCTTCCCTATTAGAAAAAACGGCCGATATTGACAAAGAAATCTCTGTAATTGTCGTAAAAAATGACTCAGGTGAAACTGCAGAATTTCCAGTAGTTGAATGTATTTATAACGAACAATATAATCTGGTTGATTACTTAATTTCTCCTGCTAAAATTACAGCTGAGCAAGAAACAAGGGCAAAACAGATTGCGCTAAGAGTGGTAGAAAAACTCGATTCTCCTGGAATATTTGCTATTGAGTTATTTTTGACGAAAGCTGGTGATATATTGGTCAATGAGACTGCGCCAAGAACCCACAACAGTGGACATCAAAGCATTGAGGGCAACTTAAATTCTCAATTTGATTTACAGATCAAAGCCTTACTAAACCTACCCCTTGGCAGTACTGCGATTACAGTTCCCTCATTAATGTTAAATATTATTGGTGCCAAAGGATTTAGTGGAAAGGTTGTCTATAAAAACTTAACAGAAATCATGCAGATGGAGAATACCTATATACATTTGTACGGCAAGAAAGAGACCAAGCCCGGCAGAAAAATGGGACACGTCACACTGTTAGGAAAAGATAGAGAAGAACTTATTACAAAAGCAGAAAAGATAAAATCCATTTTGAGTGTTGAGAGCGAATAGTTGTTATTACATCAGTTTAAAATCTAAAAAATAAATAAATGAAGCCACTAGTAAGTATTGTGATGGGTAGTCAATCTGATTTATCAGTAATGAAAGGTGCCGTAGAGATGATGGAACAGTTTAATATTCCTTTTGAGTTGACAATTGTTTCTGCGCACCGCACTCCAGAGCGTTTGGTCGAATACTCAAAAACCTTGGTGAAACGAGAGATTAAAGTAGTTATTGCTGGTGCTGGTGGAGCGGCTCACTTACCAGGGATGATTGCTTCAATTACTACCATACCAGTGGTTGGTGTACCAATAAAATCGACCAATTCAATAGATGGTTGGGATTCTGTCTTATCTATTTTACAAATGCCAACAGGTGTACCCGTTGCAACCATGGCATTGAATGGAGCAAAGAATGCAGGGATTTTTGCAGCACAGATTATTGGCTCTTTTAATGAGGAAGTCAATAAAGAAATTCTTGCTTACAAAAATTATTTAAAAGATATTGTATTGGATTCAGTAGCAGAGGTGAAAGAAAGCTACAGCAATGACTTTGATAAATAGAAATTCGCTTACAAATTATAATACAGCCCTAGACGCCACTGATTTTTCCAGCTTGGCGGATTATAAGTACGTATGTCTTCTGAACTCATTATTCGCGTATAATTAAGCCTTACCTGAATATGTTTATGGTAGAAGAAAGAACCAATTGAAGTGGTGATTCTGTCTCCATAACCGGTATAAAAGGTATTTTGATTCATTCGGTCGTAACGAAACGCTAAGAAGGATTTAATTTTTTGTTGATAATAGGAGGCTTGTATATAATAGCCAAAAGCATTAAAAAAATTATTTGTGGGATCTAAAGTTCTTATCGCTTTATCTAATGGATATACTTTGAGTAAGTGTATTTCTCCAGCAATTGAAATTCCTTTATAAAAGAAGGCTGCATCGTAACCATGCGTTAACTTTTTGCCACCAACCACCAGTAATTGATAGGTATCAGTGATGGTAGCATCCTTATTGTTATATCTCACATTGGCACCTACAGTAAACTCTGGAATTCTTGCATTATAAAAATCAAAATCACTCTCCTTGTCTTTTTGTGGCCATGAAAAATCGACTCTTGCCACATACTCAAATTTGGTATTCAGTGCATTTTTTCCAAACAGACTAAGTTCCGCAATACCAGTATAGGTGCCGACATTTAGATTTAGTAAACCTCTAAAAAAGGAATAATTTAAATTAAGACCAAAATCTCTTGACCCAAAAACTTGTCCTCTAGCTACCTCAGACCTATTAAAAAAAGGTGAATTGTATTCAGATATTAGATTACTTCTCGAATATCGTATTTTAAAGAATCCGGCTCTAATCTTTAGACTACCTACAGGCTTTATTTGCATCCATACATTCATCAGACCAATATTCTCTGGGTCGAAGTTACCAGTTGCTAATCCTGCTAAATCTGCCTGAACTACGCATCTAACAATTCTATAATTATATTCCAACCTTAGCTGAACATTTCTTGCATCAAAATAGCTCAACTTCTTCTCAGGAACACTAATGATATCTCGATTCGTAAAAGTCATGGTAGTTAGCCCAGAGAATTCTAATTTATGCTCTCCATGTACCAAGCCAATTTGGCTGAATAGCATTACTTTGCCAATGAGGCAAAACATAAAAAGTAAAGATATCTTTTTCAAAATTCTACATTACTAAACGTGTATAATTTTTGCTCGGCATCGCTGACGATTACAAAGCTATCGGTGTTCAAAAAGGCAACACCTTCTGGATTAATCACATTGAAATAAGTTGTCCCCAATACTTTATATGAGTTAATGTCTAGCTTGGATAGTGAGGCGTCTTCATCACTTAATACATACAAAAATCCATTAAAATAAGTGAGGGCAGAGATATCTGATATCTTCGGTAAATTGATACGTTTTATTGTCTGAAAATCGTCATTCATGATGATAAGCGATACTGGATCTTTTTCGTAGGATGCTATAAATTGCCTTGTTTTAGGATTGTAGGTCAATCCTTCAATACCTTCATTTAATGCTCCACTATTATGAATATCATGAATTGCTATATTTTCATAAGTGTTTACGCTAAATTCAAGGATTCTTTTACCAGATTCATCAGATACATATATAACACTGTCTACAACTGAAACAGCCTCAAAATCACAACCATGAAACTTAAGCATTTTAATCGTATTCAACGCGCGATCCATAATTTTTATCAAACCTTCATCCGATACTACAATAAAATGATTCGATATTGGATCGTAACAAATATCCGATGGCTCTGCAATGCTTATCTTTACTTTGGAGATAGGAGGATTTGATTTTGTTGTATACAAAGAAAGAAAAGCCAAAAAGAAAACGAATTTCATTCTACATTAGTTATTAGATGATCCTTTTGTTGGAGTAGTAAAAGTTGTCCAACCAGAACCACCGTCAGAATTTCTGCCAAAAGAAATATCACCAATACTCATATCAGGAAATGAAATAGAATCTACCAGTTCTGTTCCAAAATATATTCCAAATTGCTCGCCAGTACTTGTCAACTTAAATGAAGAATGAATTTCATCTGAACATGCATTCAAGCCATCACATTCGATCATAAAAAAAGATTTTGGTGCTATGTAATATGATTTTGTAATTAAGAATTTGTTGGAGAAATTTAATGAGTCAGTGATGGTATAAACATCGTTAATCATTAAAGTACTATCAGATGAATTGTATAATTCTACCCAATCATTGACGGCTGGAGTTGCATTGCTTTTTGAGAAAATTTCGTTGATGAAAAGTTTTCCTTTCACGGCAGAAATGGTATCTAAAAGATTGTCAGGCCCAGGCTTTGTATCATCTTTTTTGCAACCAGTAGTGGTGTTGAGTAAGAAAAATAATAGGATAAAGCATGATGCTAATAAAAGTACTTTTTTCATTTGATTTAAATTTCAGTTTGATTAATAAATAGTATTATAATAGATTAACGAAGCAATGTTGTGGTTCCCGTAAGATTCACAGGATCTCCATTAGTTGAAATCCCTGTAACATAGTAGACGTAAGTATTTATCGGTTGCTCTCTGTCTTTAAAATTTCCATTCCAACCCTGTGATTGTTCTCTTGATTCAAAGACAATTTCTCCCCATCGATTAATAACCAAAAGACTAAAATTTTGAATACTGCATTGACTAATGACTCTGAACACATCATTTACACCATCATTGTTTGGCGTAAAACCAGTTGGTATTGCTATTGGGCAAAGAGAAGATTTAACAGTTATAATTACTGTATCCACGTTTATGCAACCATTAATATCAATACCTTCTACAATATAACTTGTGGTAAGGAGAGGACTCGCTTGGGGACTAGGTGCATTAATGTTCGATAACCCTAATGCAGGTGACCACGTATAATTCAGTGCACCAAGTGCATTTAAAATAGTTGACGTGCCAGATAAAATCTCAACATCTACACCTGCATTAACAATAGGATTGGGAAACACACCTACAACAACCGTATCCCCAATAATACAAGGTGTTGTATCTGTTACCAAATAAGTGGTATTATTTAATCCAATCACATTAATACTGCTACATCCATCGCACGTAAAAGAACTTGCTGGTAGTGTTGCCCATTGAGAATAAACTCCATTTAAAGCAGTTAAGTTGAGTTCTTGCCCAATACAAATCGAAGTATCTGAACCTAGATTAATTTTTTGTACCGGCGTAACAAAAACCCTTATAGTGTCAGGTATGGTGCAGTTATCAGCACTAGAAAGATAATAGCTAATAGTTGAAATAGGAGATGCAACAGGATTTGAACATGCTGAACAACTTAAGTATGAAGGAGAGATGTTAGAAGTCCATAAAAATGTTGATGCACCAGTAGCAGAAAGATTCACTTGCTCACCAGCACAAATAATTTCATCACTTCCAGCATTAAGCTTTGTGGTAGCTATCACATTGATGTTTACTGTATCACTAGAAACACATGATATACCGGTTGAGGATACATAATAAACTATATTTGATGCAGGATTGGCAATAGGATTAGGACAGAGTATACAAGACAGTGATGTCGATCCTGAAGGTGATGACCATGAATAGGCAGAAGCACCAGTAACAAACAAGCCAACACTTTGACCCGAACAAATAGTTGTATCAATGCTTGCAATTATATTAGCGGAAGATACTACTGTTACGTTAACAGTGTCAATTGTAACACAAAAACCGTTTGTACTAACCGTGTATAAAATACTCGAAAGCGTAATTGCCAGAGGAAACGGGCAATTTGTACAAGATAGTGAAGAAGTTCCTGAGGGTGAATTCCAAGTGTATGCTGTATCTCCGAATGCAAATAAATTTAGGCTTTCTCCGGTGCAGATAGTGGTATCGTTTGAAACTGTGAGTATCGGATAATCTCTAACTTGAATTGATACAGAATCACGACTAATACAACGACCTACATTTTGAGCAATGTATAAAATGCTAGAAGAGGGAGAAGCATTAGGGTTTGGACATGAAGTACATGTTAAACTTGAAGTACCTGAAGGACTAGACCAATTTATTAGAGAAGCACCAATTGCGGAAAGATTTATTATTTCTCCATTACATATAATTGAATCACTTGCAAATACTGAGATACTTGGATATAGTTCAACATGCACCTGCATTGTATCTAAGCTTGGGCAATACCCTGTAGATATTGCATACACTTCCACTGAATCTGATGGGGCTATTGTTGTTGATGAGCAGAGTGAACAGCCCATTCCAATTGAGGCAGAGTTCGACCAATAAATCGATATGAAGGGGAAACTTTCTATGAGTGCTGTTTGTCCTAAGCATATTGTTGTATCATTACTTATGGTGAAGATATCATAATCTACTTTTGTAATTCTAATGGAATCTTTGCTTTGGCAAACTCCTGTAGAAGTCAAAACGATTACAGTAGTTGCACTAATGGGTAGAATAGGTGAAGTGCATGAGGTACATGAAAGTGATGGACTGCCAGACCATATATAACCACTATTGCTTGAACCAAAGAGTTGAAATGTATTTCCATTACAAATGCTGGTATCATTTTGTGCGATATTTACGGAATCCTGAGCTAAAGTTGAAATATTGACTGTATCTAACTTAATGCATGAAGCACCAAACGTCATGGTTACATAATAAGAGGCAGTTAAAGTGGCAAATACCCTTGGGGTAGCACAACCTGAGCATGAAATATACCCTGAAGATGCTGACCAACTATAGGTAGTAGCACCCTCGGCGAATAAGCTTAAGGTATCTCGAAGGCAATGTGAGGTATCATTCATCACTGAAGTTGGATCAATGTATTTATTGATTAATAATGTATCACGAATCGTATCGCATGGAGTAAAACTCTTTAAATAAACATTGATAGGATAGGTAGCAGAACTAGATGGGGTAAAGATTACGGAGATGGAATCTGTTCTGTTAAAAGAACCCATTCCAGCGTCTACATTCCACGAAATATTACTTGTACCTTCAAGCACCGCATTTAGTTCAACGGCTTGACCAGCACATATTGTAGTATCACTTTGATTAATATAGGCATTTAATGGTATGAAGGGAGCAGTACATCCGTTATTTACATAAGTCGGTATGTTTGACCATGAAAAATTTACCGTTGCCCCATTTTCAATGGAAGAGCCACCACCAGATCCACCAAGGCTGTTAATTAGTCGATTCGGATCATAAACTGCGGTATCTGCGCAGCCTCCCGAGCCAGTAAATGTTACAATAGTAGTACGAATAAGAGGAGTACTATTATAATTTCTGAAGTGGCCAGAACTGGCACCTGGGCATTGATAGATAACAATTAAGGTATCATTTAGGGTAGCGAATGAATTTGCTAAAGTATCAACAGCAGTGCTGGTGATTAAGAGTACTTGAGATCCAGAAGGCAACACTCCCCCAACGGGTTCTTTCAAGTAACCACAACCCATTATTGTCCTATTAAATGCAGCTGTTTTTTGAGCTGACGTTGCATTTTGACAAACGCCTAACCATGAGTTGCTATACCAGGTGATTACTAAGGCAGAAACATTCAAATTTCCTGGACCTATTCTGAAACGCATCATCTCATTATCTTGTTCAGGACTTCCGCAGGCATCAACAAATATGCTTTCAATTTCAAAGCAAGTTGATGGGCTTTGAGCAATAGAAAAATAAGAACTAAGGGTCAACACACTAAGGATTATAATTAGATTTCTCACAGTGAATGTTATGATTATTAATTTGAAAGATTTAGTTTACAGCCAAAAAACCAATACAAATAATAGATTTTTAAATTATTAATACTTTATCTAAATGTTAAATAATTAACAACAAGAATATCTCTTAAAACATTTTTTCAGAACATGATGTATCGATAATTTCTTCTAAAATCAATATAGGCTTAACTCTTGTATGTACAAGTTAATATTGAGGATCAATTATTTCTTCACAAAAATTTAATATTCATAACATTATTCGTTAATCTTTATGTACGGAATTTGCACCTTATAACCAATGTTTAAGATTATATTCAAATTAACAATAACCTTCCTAAAAAAAAATCATCAATGAAAAAAAACAAAAAACAAAAAAGTCTCCTAGAGACATTGACTAAAAAGAAATCGGGATTGTTTTCGAAAGCATACTTTTTTCTTTTTCTAAGCATTTTTCTATTTATGGGACAGAGCTTAAAGTCACAAGTTCTGTATTCTTCTCCAGGAACCAATTACTTTCAATATTTTGATAGTATTTATGCTGCAGGTTCGGTGCCAGCAAATAATACCGCTGTCGCAGGATCGGTATTACCTTCAGGTTGGTTGTTTCTAGAAGCTGGATCAAATGCCAATACTACCATAAGAGTAGACAATGGTTCTTCAGGCACTGGTGACACTTATTTGGATGGACCAACAAGTAGCATAGATAGAGCACTTGGAGGCTTTTCTTCTGGAAGTTTGACAACTCATTTTGGTGTTAAAATAGTGAACACAACAGGTGCTACCCTTACACAGTTTACATTAACCTACAGAGGAGAACAGTGGAGAGATGGAGGAAGTTCCTCATCTATTCCGAATGCAGATTCTTTTGCTTATGGAATTAACACCGGCGGCTTAACCTCTGGAACTTTTACTAAAGTAAGTTCACTTGATTTTCTTGCACCAATTTTTAATCTATCTTCAGACCTTACCTTAGATGGTAATCTTGGTACGAATAGAAGATTAATCACTTCAACAGTTACTGGCTTAACTTGGAGTGCTGGCGATACGCTTTATCTAAGATGGAAAGATGGAAACGATGCCGGCAATGATGACAATTTAGCTATCGATTCTGTTGTTTTTTCAGCAGCTGCCTCATCTGTTCCTAGCATTGCAATTGGAACTTCGCATCCTACTGCATACGCAATTAATCTAGGTTCTGCCGATAATATTATTGGAGCTTATTCTTTAGCAGTCACCCTAAATACTGCCACCTTAAACGGTTTTTCTGCACAAACAGCTGGATCTTATTCAACCTCTGCAGACTTCACCAATTTCAAGTTTTGGTTGAGTAGCAGTGCTAGCTCGGTTTCTGGAGCAACTCAATTAGGATCTACCTTGGCATCTGTTGCAAGTGGTGGTACACTGAGTGTTTCTGGTCTCACCAATACCATTTCTGCTGGTACTACTAGGTACATTTTAGTCACTACTTCTGTTTCATCATCGGGCACTGTAGGAAGAACCTTAGGTATTGCTTCTGATTCATTCAGCAACTTTACATTTGCTGCTGGAACAAAAACTGGAACAAATCCAGCAGCAGCAAGTACCTTAGATACCATCGTTGCAATACCTCCCTCTATTGCTTTAAGTGATGCCTCGCCTGTGGCAGGAACAATCAATCAAAGCTCAACGAACAATATCTTAAGAAGCATTCAGTTAAATGTTACTTCTGCAACAGCAACATTAAATTCAGTAAGTGTTAATACAGGTGGAACATATATTAGCAGCGATTTACAATCAAACAGTTTTAAAGTATGGCATAATACGTCAAACAGTTTATCTGGGGCAACTCAATTAGGCAGCAATCAACCGATTGTTACTTCAGGAGGAACTGTTGCGGTAAGTGGATTATCTCAAACGATTCCATTAGGCCTTTCCTATATTTTGATAACAACCGATGTTTCCTATAATGCTGATGCATCAAGATTCATAAATATCGCTTCCACATCTCATTCGAGTTTAAGTTATGCAACTGGTTCAACAACAGGTACCGATCCGGTAGCTGCTGGTAATAATCAAACATTTGGTGTTGTAAATCCTAGCATAGCAATCGCTCAGATTGATACATTGACAGCTAGCTTTTCAACAAACAATATCAACAAAAGTATTTATCAGTTAAGATTAGCAGTCACTTCTAATAGCACCAATCTAAACAGTGTTAAAATCACTACTGCTGGTACCTATGTAAGTGGAGATTTTGTTGCAGACAGTATGAAACTTTATTTCAATACTACCAATAGTTTATCTACGGCGACAAAAATAGCCAATCAATCTGTAGTGGCCTCAGGTGACTCAATTACTTTTAGTGGATTAGATCAATTTATTGCATTTGGTACAACGGTATATGTATGGGTGACTGCCGATTTAGCAGCAACTCCTGTCGTAGGAAATACAATTAGTACGATTTCAAATCCATTGACAAGTGTTCAATTTTCTGCTGGGACAAAAACTGGTGCAGATCCAGCAAGAGCTGGCGCACTTAAAACAATTGTTACTACACTCAAGCAAGAATTCTTTACGGGCGTAATCGTACCACAGCATATGTCAAGCGGCACTTCTACTAGATTACCGTTTAGTTATAGAGCCACTGTTTCGAATTTAAGCCCAAGCACAACTTATAGATATTTCACTAATGCGGCAATCAGCACTGATTTTGGTGGCGTAAACCCAGGTGCTGGTAATCCTTTATTTATTAATTCTAGTGGTTCAACCTTTACTTATTCAACCAGTGCAAGTTTGACATCAGTAGGCAATTATTCAACGTTTACAACTGATGCTTCAGGTAACTATACAGGATGGTTCAACGTTGTAAATACTGGTAATACTAGATTTACAGGTGGTAATATCGTTTATCCTACCATTGCAATTGGTGATGATATTACTGGTGCAACAGTCGCTTTAAGAATATTAAATGACTCCTTGAGAGTATTAGCCTATTCAACTTTAGCTGGTGCTAATAATGGATCATTCTTGAAGGAAGATTCTTCATCAGCCATAGGTAAGAACTTTATTGCTATTTATGATAACGAATCAGGCACCGGTAAACCAGTATACGTAACTCCAATACAAAGTATCGGCGTTACTATAGCAAGTGTGATTGCAGGTTTCACTACTGGAGCTGGTGGATGGAATGCAATTATTCCTAATAATAATTCAAATGGAATAAGAAGAATTGAACAAAGAGATTTTAACGGCAACATATTATGTTATTCTACAGATGCTGATGGCACTTGGCCTACTGGTAGCATCGTTACAGCAAATCCGACTAACGGAACCACGGCAAGAGTAATTTCAATAACGGATGCGCCATTAGGTCCTCCAGTTATAAGTTCACAACCAATAGCAATACAAACTGTTTGTCAAAATTATTCTCCGACTACCTTAACAGTGATTGCTAGTAGTGCAACATCTTATGCATGGTATGTAAACACTAGTGATTCAATCGCAGGAGGAAGTTTAATAAGCGGTGCAATATCAAGTACCTATACTCCTTCAACCACGATTTCTGGTACTAAGTATTACTATTGTGAAGTGATAAATACTTGTTCTCGCTTTTCAAATGTAGTTTCAGTTGTAGTTTTACCAAGTGTAACAGGCTCTTTTTCACAAACTATTTGTCCAAGTGGAAGCTACTTCTTTAATGGAGTTGATGTAAGTGTGGCGGGCAGTTATTTAGATACACTAAGTAATATTAGTGGTTGTGATTCTGTTGTTACACTTAACTTATCTATTATCACATGCCCGTTGGTTCCAAATGACAGCAGATGTACACCAATAAATTTTGCATCCTCGGGCGTATTTGTTGAGACAGGCCTAAGAAATATTGCATCAACTAATCCAAATTGTGATACACTCGAAGTAAGTACCTCTGGTGCCGGATTTGAGGCAGGTGAAGTATTTGGTTCGGCTGCTGGATCAGGCGGAACGCAACACACTGTTTGGTACACAATGACTGCACCAACTTGTGCTGCGAGTTCTGTTCGTTTCTCAACCAATACATTTCCTACTAGTTTCGATACGAGATTAACAGCTTATCATAGAAATACACCATCTATCTGTACTACAGGTTATGTGGAGTTAGCTTCGAATAATGATGATGGTCTTAGTCCAATTCCAACAGCTTCTACTATTGTGTTAACACCAGGTTCTGGTTTAGCAAGTTCATCTACCTATGGTGCAGGTCGTCCTATTTATGTTCAAGTTTCTGGATATGAAGGCGCTTCTGGCGATGCAGGAGTAATCGTAGATGTTGATGCACCAGATTTAACTTCTGGTACGGCTACTTCTGGAACCATTCCAGTTATTTTCCCTTCAGCAGCTCTTGCAGTAGGTACGGTTAGTAACATCTATTTAAGATATAGATTGTCTAGTGCTACAGGAACAAGCTATGTTCAGAGGACTTTGTCTGCCTCAGCAACAGGTTTTACCATAACTGGTTTACTTTCAGACGTATCTTATGATATTTGGGCTATGTACCGTTGTGCTGGTGGTGACAGATGGGTAACTAGAAAGATTACTGTGACTACAGCTACAGGATGTACTCTTCCAATTGCAGGTCCTACGATGGATACTTCAGGTGGTTGTTCACGTGTTGCAATTACTTGGACAGCTGTTCCATTAGCTACTCGTTATGCAGTTTATTGGAGACCAATTGGCTATGCAGGTTATTCGTATAGAAGTGTTACAGCACCTACTACTACTTACCTTGCTACTGGATTAGCGTTAGCTACTAACTATGAGTTTTGGGTTACTGCAACTTGTTCAGGTGGTGCCACTGCAATAAGTCCTACTACTATTTATACCACTTGTGGAGCAGTATCAAGAAAATCAAATCCAGATGATATCGCAACAGAAGAAGGAGTATATAGCTATAATGACCTTGAATTCCATCACATGCTTGTAAGCGATATTTCAACAATGATTTCTGCAGAAGTAGGAGATGTAAACGAAGTGAAGTTAACGAAAGTAGGTGGTGAAGAAATCGGTTCTTCCGTTAGCAACTTCAGTATTGCAGAAAACCTAAGCATCTATCCAAACCCTGCACAAACAGAAGCTACCATCAGTTATTTATTGCCATCAGAAAGTGATGCATTGATGATTAAGGTGTATGATGCGCAAGGAAAAGAGATGAT
>CAMBZT010000004.1 GCA_945872405.1 Chitinophaga pinensis
GCCAAAGTACTCTTGCCACTTCTAGTATTCCCTCCAATATTTATCACGAATGGCTTGTCAGAATGATGTTGCTGAAAGCGTTCATACACCTGATTAAAAATAGGCAACAAAGGTTCGTCAACAATAAAATTGACTGCTTCTAAAACATCAGCAAACATATATTCAGGCTTAGTATGCGTATGTCGAACTCCCATGCCAGTATGCACTCCTATGGTAGTACAGCCAACATTTTTTCCTGCCAGAATATCTCTTTCTGTATCACCAATCATCCACGATTTTTTCAAATCAATATTAAAATCTTTGCTTGCATTGAGGAGCATGCCGGACTTTGGTTTACGACAATCACAATCGATTTTTAAAGCCACATTTTCTCCTTCATACCCCGCATGTGGATGATGCGGACAATAATAAATGGCATCTAATTTCGCATGTTCATTGCCGAGCAGACTTTCCAATTTATTATGAATAATCCTCAAACCTGCTTCTGTAACAAGGTTTCTAGCAATGGCACTTTGATTGGTCACTACCACACTGATATACTCTGTACTATTTATTTTTTTGATTGCCTCTGCAACACCATCGATTAAAACCAACTGCTCTGGCTCATAAATAAAACTTACCTCTTCATTCAAAACGCCATCTCTATCCAAAAAAATCGCAGCTCTCTGATGCTCAAAATTACTGCGTTCTATCTTACCTGAAAGCAAGTCCTGCGTCACCTTTTCTAATCGATCGGGTGTACCCATATCTTTTAAATATTCGGTGGTATTATATCCATTGAAAACTAACTTATCGACCAAAGCAGGGAAAATATCTTTACCAAAATCTGCTTTTATTCCTTGCTCTAAATAGCTGAGCACAATGGGTTCAAATACATATACACCAGCATTGACAAGGTTTCTGTAATATTTACTTGCATCATGTGGCTTCGAATGAAAGGCAGTGATTCTATCTTCTTGATTCATCTCCACCAAATCACTATCATAAGGATGATCATTGGGATGCAATACTAAAGTTGCTTGACTTTTTTTCTCCTGATGAAATGCTATCAAACGACTCAAATTCATATTTACCAATACATCTCCATAAATGACCAAAAAGCTGGAAGTTAATTTCTCTTCAATGGCTTTGATACCACCTACGGTTCCTAATGGTGTTTCCTCAATATAATATTCGATACTTACAGTCCATTTTTCACCATGGCCAAAATAAGCTGAAATGCTTTCATGAAAATGATTGACAATAAAAATAAACTGAGTGATGCCATATCTTTTGCATAACAATAGCTGATGCTCTAAGATAGGTTTGCCAGCAATCTCTATCATCGGTTTAGGAATCTCTTTGGTCAATGCACCCAAACGTGTACCTTTTCCTCCAGCTAATAGTATTGCTTGCAATGTTCTTAAATTTGATGAGTAAATCTGTCAACAAAATTAATCAATCCTTTCAATGAATCATGTATTAATTTTAGCATTCACTATATTTACAGTATGAATATGATATCTGCCAAGATCCTGCTGCTTAGTTTCCTTCTCACTCAATGTTTTCAAACATTTGCTCAGCATGAAAAATTTCAAAAAGTTCATTATCCAAAAATATTTTTTGATGAAAAAGCCTTGGCGAATAAAAACGACTATCTAAACCATTATATAGACACGCTGCCAAAAAATGAAAAACCAAATATCATTATCATACTCGCCGATGATCTTGGTCAGACGGACATTTCACTCTATGGTAATACAAGTTATCAAACACCAAATATCGATCAGATAGGCAAAAATGGCATCACCTTTTCTGAAGCCTATATCACCTCTCCTGTCTGCTCACCCTCCCGTGCTGGAATACTTACAGGTAGATACCAACAAAGATTTGGTCATGAGTTTCAACCTCAATATAGATTCTTACATAATCGATTTGAGTATGCCATCTATTCACATTTCAAACCGCTAAGACCATTGGCAGTCGAGCCTTTCAATTATTATATTAAAACAGAAGAACGATTAAGAGAAGGACTTCCTCCTTCTGAAATTACATTGGCAGAACTTTTAACAAAGCTCAATTATCAAACAGCCATTATCGGAAAATGGCACCTTGGCGCTGCTCCCTTTGCACAGCCTTGCAATCGTGGATTTGGCTATCAATACGGCTTTTATGAAGCATATACTTTATACCAAAACAAAAAGGATACAAACGTTGTGAATTGCGAAATCAAAAATAGTTTGATGGATCAACATCAATGGAAAGACGCAGCTAAAGCACATAGTAATTGCGCAATACTAAGAAATTGTTGTGAAGCAAAAAGAGAAGATGAATACTTGACAGACAAACTAACCGATGAAGCCATTACATTCATCAATCAAAATAAAGAAGAAGCATTTTTCTTATACCTGCCTTATAATGCGCCCCATGCGCCATTGCAGGCACCAAATACTTACTACGAAAAATTCGATTATATCAAAGATCCAGTAAAAAGAATCTATGCGGCAATGATTGCAAACCTCGACGACAATGTGGGCAGACTAACAAAAGCCCTTGATAGTTTACATTTATCAGAAAATACAATCATCTTTTTTTTAAGCGATAATGGTGGTGCGGCATATAATGGAACTACTGATAATGCTCCTTTCCGAGGCGGTAAGCTAACAAATTTTGAAGGTGGCATTCGTGTGCCATTTATGATGCAATGGAAAAATCATATTCCAGAAAATAAAATTTTTGAATCGCCTGTAATTTCTTTGGATATATTCTCAACCATTAGCGAGGTATTGCATATCAATTTGCCCTCTGACCGAACCTATGATGGCGTGAATCTAATTCCCTTTTTAAATGGAATAAACAATAATATCCCGCATGATGCACTCTTCTGGCGAAGCGATTATAATAAAGCGATTCGCATAGGTGAATGGAAACTAATTATCCATGAAAAAATGAATGAAAAATTATTGTTCAATATGGCGACTGATAAAATTGAATCTAAAAATGTTGCAGCTCAATATCCGGATATCATTAAAAGCTTGGAAGAAAAACTCTATCTCTGGGAAAAGCAAATGGCAAAACCACTTTGGCCACACTTGATACATTATAACTATGAAGACAAAGACGGCAAGTACTATTACGCTTTTTAAAACATCTATTCGCCCTGCTTTTTAAATTGTTCCTCCAAAGAAATACTATTCAACTCCATGTCCTTTTCATGTTCAAGGAGACGAATTACCACGCAATAGTGGGTACATAATCTTTGATGACAATGGTTAGCAGATATTGAGTGAAAGGATGAATGATAATGATACTGCAATAATGCTTCCTAGTTCCATGAGTGATGGTGTGTATTTGATGGAGGTGAATGATGGGGAAGGGAGGAAGTTGTTTAGTAAGAGAGTGGTGATGATTAAATAATCATTTCCCAATACATAATCTACTAAGCTTTGATTAAAATATTTTTCACCCTACTAAAATAGCACTAATATTGTCATCTCTATGTCAAACAAACTTAAGCCATACATCGTACTACATGCTGGAATCTTTTTAGTGAGCTTTACTGGTATCCTAGGGAAAGCGATCTCTTTGCGAGAGGGCATCTTGGTATGGTATAGATTATTTTTATGTGTTGTTATCCTTGGTATTTTCGGATATATTTTCAAAAAATTTGAACCCTTAAGAAAAGAGGATAAGAAAAAAGCATTCATCATCGGTGCTCTTTTCTGTATTCATTGGCTGCTTTGGTATAGCTCTGTTAAATTCGCTAACACATCCATCGCAATGAGTACTATCTCAACAGTTGCTGTTTTTAATGCACTAGTCGAACCTTTTATCAATAAACGTCCCTTCAAACTATCGGAACTATTATTAGGCGCCATCGCCTCAATAGGAATGATATTAATTTTTCAAGCAAAAAGTGGAAGTTCTTTTGGCGTTATCGCAGGTGTCGTAAGTGCCTTGGTGGTGGCCATTGCCTCTGTAATGAATAAAAATTTAACGGAGAAAAATAATGCTTACTCTCTTACACTTTGGGAATTTACAGCTGCTTTAATGACGATGAGTGTCATCATGCCATTTTACTTGATGCTCAATAAACAGCTTTTTCCTGCTGAACACATTGCTTTAATTCCTACCGGCCAGGACATTTGGCTCTTACTTATATTTGTGATTGTTTGTACATTAATTCCATTTATCATGAATTTATATGCCCTCAGACATGTAAGTTCTTTCACTTCTAATTTATCATTTAATATGGAACCCATTTGGGGTATTGCCGCCGCCATTCTTATATTTCAGGAACAAAAGGAATTGTCAGTGCAATTTTTTGTTGGTCTATCACTTATTTTATTTTCAGTCGTGATATTCTCTGCTGCTAAATATAAGAAAAGCCTAAAGAGTAAAGTGGCGATTTGACAAAGTAATTACGCTAACAAACTTCTAGCGATTAACTCTTTCATAATTTCATTGGTACCTGCATAAATCCTTTGCACTCGGGCATCAGCCCATGCTCTAGCCGCTTGATATTCCCATATATATCCATAGCCGCCATGCAACTGAACACATTCATCTGCGACCTCGCATTGTATTTCACTCAAATACAATTTAGCTGCCGAAGCCATCGCACTGTCCAGCTTTTTTTCACAATGCAATTCAACACATCTATCTGCATAAGCTCGTCCAACGGATACTTTAGTCGCCATTTCAGCTAGTTTGAATCTTGTATTTTGTAATTCTGATATTGACTTACCAAATGCTATTCTGTCTTTGCAATATTGTATGGTAACAGCCAATACACTCTCTGCGGCTCCAATGGCACCTAATCCTACCACTAATCTTTCTTGCGCCAACTCTTTCATCAAGTAGCTAAATCCCTTACCCAACTCCCCTATCAAATTTTCTTTCGGCACTTTCACATCTTCAAAAAATAATTCGCAAGTATCCTGTGCATGCAAACCTGCTTTCTCAAAGGGCTTGCCCTTGGTAAATCCTGGCATCGTACTTTCCATCAAAAATAAACTGATGCCTTTTGCACCCAAGCTTGAGTCTGTCTTTAATGCAACCACATAAATATCCGCAATGTATCCATTGGTAATAAATGTCTTAGAGCCATTCACTAGATAAAAATCTCCTTGATCTACAGCTGTTGCACGCATACCCTGTAAATCGCTTCCTGCTGCTGGTTCAGTCATCGCCACTGCAGAAATATATTCTCCTGTTACCATCTTTGGCAAATATTTCTCCTTCAAAAAAGTAGAGCCAAAATCCAAAATATAAGGCGTAACAATATCACTATGCAATGGATAGCTAATCGCAGGTCCAGCACATCCAGACAAAGCAATTTCTTCAGATACAATGGCATTATATCTAAACTCTGTAATTCCCATCCCGCCATACTCTTCAGGCACTTGTAAACAAAGTAAACCAGCCTCGCCCATCTTCAACCACGATTCTCTTGACACTTGTTTGTCCTTTTCCCATTGTGCATTAAATGGGATAATTTCTTTAGCAACAATTTCCTTAACGCTCTGCTTAAACAATAATTGCTCTTCGTTGTAAATACTGCGTGGTAACATATTTTATTCTTATTTTAAAAATTAACTAATTAAAGACACTCGCATGTCTGGCAACATACTTACCTATAATATCGAATTCAAGATTCACCAAACTTCCAATCTTGACTAAATGAATACAAGTGTGCTCATAAGTATAGGGTATAATAGCCACTGAAAAGGTCTTAGTCGTAACATTAAACAACGTCAAGCTAATGCCGTCAATACAAATTGAACCCTTTTCAACCACTAATGATTGGTGCTTTTCATCAAATTCAAAAGTGTAAACCCAACTTCCATCATCATCTCGAACCTCTATACAAGCGGCTGTAGTATCAACATGTCCCTGAACCAAATGCCCATCCAGTCTAGTATTCATAAGCATTGCTTGCTCTAGATTAATTAAATCACCAATGGAAATTAAATGAATCGTCGATTTTACTAAAGTCTCTGCAATAGCAACAACTGTATGCACATCGTCAACAATTTTGACAACTGTTAAACAAACCCCATTATGTGCAATACTTTGATCTATTTTTAGTGAAGAAGAAATTGTTGAACGTATAGAAATAACGAAATTACTTCCTTGTTTTTCAAGCGCTACTATTTTACCAATACATTCTATAATTCCAGTAAACATGTCTATTTATTTCTCATCAAATGAATAAATCCACCCCCTTTTTTACCAGGTGGCAAGGGCTTTTCAACTGTGCCAAACAAGGTTTCCTCATAATATTTGCCGCTATAAAAGTAAATACCTTCAGACACTGGCTTTCCCGTCTTCATATCCTTACCATCCCATAAAATATCCGGATTATTGGTGGTATATACCACATTGCCCCATCTGTCTGCAATTGTAATATCTATCCTGCTCACAAAGCGATACGGAAATGGTATAAACAGTTCGTTCGCGCCATCACCATTTGGAGTAAACACATTGGGTAAATCATACAAAGGACAATTATCGGTACAAACAGGGAAAACCGAATCCGTTTCATTACCCGCATTATCAACCGCGGTCATTTTATAGCAGCCAGCTATACCCGTTGATATCTCTGAAAGGTCATGAACATAAAGTGTATCTAATCTACTCAACGAGCTATCAATCAAAATAAAATCATCAGTCAATGGAGCTTTGAAATAAATTTTATACCTCACAATATCTCCCCCACATTCAATACTTGGAACTTGCCATTGCAAATAATTCTTCCAATGCGTTTTATCCCATTCACTATTTTTAATCAAATCACATTCATTCGTAATAGAGAACAATGGAGCGCATGGAGGAATTGTATCTCTTGGTCTTGAACACGTCTCCTGAGATTTATTTAAAAGCGGCTCGGGATAATTGGTACCTGAGTATCTTCCTTTACTCATTACATAATAGCAGTACAAGGTATCATTTAATAAACCTGTATCGGAATAATTCTTCAAAACTGTAGAGTCTAATAACTCATAAACAGAAGTAACTCGATTCTGTTTATAAATAAAATAAATATCATTTATCCAAGGCACAGTTTCTTGCCAACTCAGTTGTAAGGTTCTGTCGCTAGACACAATACTCAAAAAAACAGAAGAGGCAGGATCTGTCGGACCTACAATACTATCTAGCTGAGCTTTCAACACTATTTTGTATGTATGTGGCGTTGATCGAGTATCCAAGGAACTATCGTTATAGAAAGTATCTACCAATAATCCAGTAAAGGAAACACTATTATAGGTATTAATGAGACTTAAAGAGGTCGCACCAGGAAATCCTACCGAACGATACAATTCATATTTATATGGACCAGGATGCTGTATGGTGTCTAAGGCAATAACACTCGGGTTGACCCAATCTACAAAAATTGTTCCTACAACATTATCTGTACTAGTTATATCCACATGCGTTAGAACCGGAACGTCGCGCTTTAACTCAGCACAAGCTTCATTACTTGGTATACTCTCTGCATTATCATATTCCACTAATCCATTCGGAGAGAGTTGAGAAAAATGAGCCACTACTCGATAACAATAAAGTTGACCATGAACCACATCTGCATCCATATATGTGTAGCCTGAAAGATCATCAGCTATTTTTTCATAACCTCTTCCTGCCAATCCCGTTTCACAACTATCTGGTATAAAGTTATTGGACTCAATACGTCGCCAAACACTAAACCCACGAAAGTTCGGCACAGAAGCACAACGATATGGACTATCCCAATTCAAAGTTATTTTACTATTGAATGGTGTCGCTGTTAAATTGATGGGTGGTGGAGCAATCACTCTAATTAACCAGGTCTCGAGATCTACCAATGGAGTTGTCGTCAAACCAACGCCTGGTAACGAACAAATATTGTTGTCCCTTGCCCGTATAACTACCGTATAAAATTGGGAACGTATATGCTCACACTCAGTTTGCCAACCGAAATTTGAGGTCACTGGATTGCCATAAATACTATCAAAGACTGCTGGACTAACCGATACAAGAAATGGAGCTCCCGAAGCAGTCAGCGAAACTTGTTGTGGCAAATTGATATCCGTTGCCCGAACAGTAATATTAATAAAGCTTCCAGCTATAACACAGGTATCTCGAACATCTTCAATAATAGGAGGATCATTCGGACAATTTAAGACAATAATCTGCATGTCTCTAAGCAAGGTTCCTAAAAAGACACGGTTTCGATATTCCCTTACTAAAATAGCAATATTGTAAATCCCTTCTCGCTGTGGCGTGGCCCAAATCAACTCCCCAGTTCTACTGTTAATTGTAAACTTATTATTGGCACCAGGAATAATTTCATTCGGATATTGGTAACTCGGAACATTACTAAAGCTTGTTTGCTTCGGTGGAATCAATGTAAAATAAAGTGAATCTCCCTCTAAATCATAAGCATTCGGGTTATGATAAAAGGTATCATTCACATTCGCAAAATCAATCGGCGGGTTCAATAAAACAGGCGAATTATTATATCCTAATGAAGCTATATCATAAAATTTCAAGCTGTCTTCAATATAGAAAGGGACATTCACAGAGGTTCCACTGTTAATGTTGATGATGTCACTAATTCGATTCAAATCTAAAACAGATATCAAATAAAAAGGTCGAATGCCAGCATACTGATGAACGCCTTTATACTCATTCTTTTTAATATCGGTAAAAAGTACCTCGCCATTGGGTACTCCACTACTGCCCAAAGAGCCATTGGTTCTAGTAATTAAATCGCTCAAACCGTCACCCCACAATATTTCTACAGTATCGCGATCTGCACCTCCACTCGAACCTGAAGTCTTTGTGTAGGTAACCACAGTTACCTCATAAGTCAGTGGCGCAATCAATTTATATAATATCTCCCCAGCCCTATAATGCGTGGCCGACGCAATCATAGGTATAAATATGACAATAACAAAAAGATATTTTTTTAGCACACTCAAAATTTAAATACAAACATAAAGATACTATTTAAAAGAAAAACCTATATCCGAAAAAAATAGATTTAAGAGCGATTGTGATGGGTGTGCCCCTTCGTTCCTGCGGGTCGGGCATTCTGAAGTACTCGCCCGCGAAAATCCAAATCGGCTCGGTACTTCTGCCATTCCCTCACACAATACTCCATTAATTTATAAAATTTATATCTCTTTGTAAGAAACATAAAACCAATCAATCTGTTTAATAAATTTCTATTTAACTTTACAGCGCCTATGAAATTTTTTTTTGCATTTTTAGCTTTATCTCTTTCCCTGCTAATTCCTTGTAGCTCATGCCATACCGATGTCAAAAAAAACGTATCTAATGATATAGTTCAAGATACCAGCAAAAGTGCAACTTTAAACTCTCTTTCAGCAGCTATCAAGGTCAATCCAGGTAACCCAAAGTTATACGAACAAAGAGCGCAAATTTTACTAAAAGAGGGTAAATATGATGATGCCCTAAAAGATATGTATTACTGCTTAAACATTGATTCCATGAATGTTGCTTATTATTTTACAGTCGCAGACATTTATATTGAAATGAAGGATTCGAAAAAAGCAATTTTATCGCTTCAAAAGGGCATAGAAATTGATCCGAAAAATGCACCTGTTAAAGTAGAGGCGGGCAGGTATTGCTTGTATGTGAAGGACTATGAAAAGTCATTGTTTTATCTTAATGATGCGTTGAAAATAGAGCCAACAAATGCTGATGCGTACTTCTTAAAAGGTATTGTTTTTAAAGAGAAAAAAGACATAAATCGTGCATTAGGCAATTTTCAGACTTGTGTTGAGCAAGATCCATCATATAACGATGCATACATGCAAATTGGACTCATATACAGTCAACAGAAAAATCCCCTGGCAATACAATATTTTGAAAATGCCATTAAAGCAAATCCTAAAGCTACTGATGCCATGTATGCAAAAGGAATGTTTTACCAAAATCAAAAAAAATATGTAAAAGCAATAGATATCTATAAAGAAATAATTCCAATTGATCTGCAAAATGAGAAAGCATGCTACAGTATTGGCTACTGCTACATGCAAATTGATAGCTTTGCAAAAGCACACAAACATTTTAGTATGGCTATTGATATTGATCCTTTGTATGCCGAAGCATATTACAATCGGGGTTTATGTGCCTTAGCAAAAAATGATATACTAGATGCCGAATTTAACTTTAATCAAGCACTCAACATCAATCCTAAGATGGATGCTGCCAAAGAAGCATTGCTAAATATAAAAAAAACAATCAAGTAAATGACCAAATAAAAGTATAAAATTTATTTTTTACCTTTATGCAGTGATAGAAACAGATAAAATATGATAAACATAACACTACCAGACGGAGCAGTAAGACAAGTAGAAAAAGGTACTTCAGCCATGGATATTGCAATAAGTATTTCTAAAGGATTGGCGCAAAAAGTGTTAAGTGCCGAAGTAAATGGCGAGATTTGGGACTTACAAAGACCTATTGAAAATGATGCCACACTCAGTCTACTCACTTGGGATAGCGAAGTTGCAAAAAAAACATTTTGGCACTCTTCTGCGCATTTATTAGCCGAAGCTTTAGAAGCTTTGTACCCCAGCGTAAAGTTTGGCATTGGTCCAGCCATAGATAATGGTTTCTATTACGACGTTGATATGGGTGACCTTGTGCTTTCTAGTGATGAGTTTGAAAAGATTGAAACTAAAATGCTAGAACTTGCTAAAACAAATGCAGTCTACAAACGCACTGAGATAAGTAAGGCAGATGCCATTAGCTATTTTGAAGCAAAAGGGGACGAATATAAACTTGAATTATTACGAGATTTAAAAGATGGGGATATAACATTCTACCAACAAGGAAATTTTACAGATCTCTGCAAGGGACCACACATACCAAACACCGGATATATAAAGGCTGTAAAGATTCTCAGTCTTGCTGGCGCATATTGGAGAGGCGATGAAAAGAGAAAACAACTAACGCGAATTTATGGTATCACTTTCCAAAAACAACAAGAACTAAAAGATCACCTGATTCTTCTAGAAGAAGCAAAAAAAAGAGATCATAGAAAACTAGGTCGAGAATTGGAGTTGTTTGCTTTCAGTGAAAAAGTTGGAATGGGCTTGCCTTTATGGCTTCCCAAAGGAGCTCAACTAAGAGAGCGACTCGAAAATTTCATGAAAAAAGCACAATTAAAAGCAGGCTATCTTCCTGTAGTTACTCCGCATATTGGGAATAAAAACCTTTATATCACCTCAGGCCATTACGAAAAATATGGAGCAGATAGTTTTCAACCTATTAAAACACCCGTTATTGGAGAAGAATTTTTCTTAAAACCAATGAACTGCCCTCATCACTGCGAAATTTATAAAACAAAGCCTCGTTCATACAAAGATTTACCAATCAGATTGGCAGAATTTGGTACTGTTTATAGATACGAACAAAGTGGCGAGTTACATGGCCTCACAAGAGTTAGGGGATTCACTCAAGATGATGCTCATTTGTTCTGTAGGCCTGATCAGGTGAAGGAAGAATTCTGTAAAGTTATTGACCTTGTCCTATATGTATTTCGTGCCCTCGACTTCACTGACTTCACAGCCCAAATCTCATTACGCGACAAGGTCGAACGAAGCAAGTATATTGGCTCTGATGAAAATTGGGAAAAAGCGGAAGCAGCCATCATTGAAGCATCTGCCGAAAAAGGATTGCGAACTGTGATAGAATACGGCGAAGCAGCTTTCTATGGCCCAAAACTTGATTTTATGGTAAAGGACGCATTAGGACGAAAATGGCAATTAGGTACCATTCAAGTCGATTATAATTTGCCTGAAAGATTTGAGTTAGAATACACTGGAAGCGATAATGCCAAACACCGACCTGTAATGATACATCGAGCACCTTTTGGATCTTTAGAAAGATTCATCGCAGTGCTGATTGAACATTGTGCCGGTAAGTTTCCATTGTGGCTTTCGCCAGAACAGGCTGTTATTTTACCTATCAGTGAACGATTCAATGAATATGCTCAAGAAGTAAAAAATCAATTATCTGAACATGACATTAGAGTTTCCATTGATGAAAGAAATGAAAAAATTGGTAAAAAAATTCGTGATGCAGAAATAGATAAAATTCCCTTTATGCTTATTGTTGGAGAAAAAGAAATGGAAGAAAATAAAATTAGTGTAAGAAGACAGGGAGATGGAGATAAAGGAATGATGAGTCTTTCTGAGTATATTGCTCAAATGGAACTAGAAGTGAAAATACCTACTCAATAATCAATTTCCACCTGTAGAATCAACGCAAATGGTAGATAAATTGATATCCCTTAACTCATCAATTTGTCTACATAATAATTCTCTATTTAACGAAATAATTGACTATTTTTGCATTGATTTTTTTTTAACAAAAACAACAAGAACTTGGCCTTACAAAAAAAACCGTTTAATCCCTTTAACAGAAACTTCCCCCCACAAAAAAAAGATGAACATCGTATCAACGGTGATATTAGAAATCCAGAAATTAGACTAGTTGGAGACAACATTGAACCTGGCGTTTATAGCTCCAGAGATGCTTTACGTATGGCGAATGAACTGGAATTAGACTTAGTGGAAATATCTCCTAATGCCGTACCACCCGTATGCAAAATTATCGATTATAACAAATTCCTCTACGAGAAGAAGAAAAAAGAAAAAGAGATAAAGAGTAATTCGCAAAAAACTGTACTAAAAGAAATACGATTCACCCCGCATACAGACGAACATGATTTTGATTTCAAAGTTAAACATGCTGAAGGATTTCTCAAGGAAGGCGCAAAAGTCAAAACTTATGTGCAATTTAAAGGAAGAGCTATTGTTTTTCAAGATATGGGTGAACTTTTACTTCTTAAATTTGCTAAAGCATTAGAAGAACTTGGTCAACCCGAACAACTCCCAAAATTAGAAGGAAAAAGAATGTTCATGATCATGACTCCAAAGATAAAAAAGAAATAAAGAAAGCTATTTTCTACTTAATTTCTTACAGAAAGCCACTAACATCAAGAAAAAAGAAATAAATTATAAATTAATATTGTAAAGTCTGTAAAAATGTTCTATTTTTGCAGTCCAAAATTTTAGGATTATGCCAAAGATGAAATCGAATTCAGGAGCCAAAAAACGTATGAAATTAACTGGTTCTGGTAAAGTAAAAAGAGGCCAAGCTTTCAAAAGACACTTATTGAGCAGCCGTAGCAAAAAAAGAAAAAGTAACCTCACAGGACCAACTTTAGTTCATAAAGCAGATCAAGCTAGAGCAAAAAGAATGCTCGCTTGCTAAATCACTGTTAACATTAGAAAACTTTAAAAAAAATATAAAATGCCTCGTTCAGTCAACTCCGTAGCCTCGAAAGCAAAAAGAAAAAAAATAATGAAACATGCCAAAGGTTTCTTTGGCAGAAGAAAAAATGTTTGGACCGTTGCTAAAAATGCAGTTGAAAAGGCATGGAACTATGCATATGACCACCGAAGAGCTAAAAAAGGTGACTTCCGTTCTCTTTGGATTCAGAGAATCAATGCTGGTGTTAGAGAGCATGGAATGAGCTACTCAGTTTTTATGCACTCATTGGCTGCTAACGATATCAACCTTGATAGAAAAGTTTTAGCTGATATGGCTATGAACGATCCTGAAGCTTTTAAGGCAATTGTAATGAAAGTAAAGAAGTAATCTTCAATCAATAATTTAAACAAAAAACCTCGCTATTAGCGAGGTTTTTTGTTTAAATACTAAGATATTGATGTATCTAACAGCGAATGGATATATAAAACAGACTAAAGATGCGTGGTTTTTTTTTCAAGACGATGTGAAAAATCATTGTATAGCAATGACTTTGGAATTATTTTTTAAAAAAGTATAGGAGAAAAAGAAGTAGTAGATTGGTCTGATTTGTATCTTCTTGTGGTATATATAATCACAAACTTATTTTCGGAATCATCTGCGACTCGTCTATACTCATATCTTGAACTGCATATCTCTTAATATCAGTAATTCGAAGTTCATCTATAGAGTTAATTACGTTTTCATAGCTTGTGGTTCTATTGGTCTTGATAGTGACGCTCAACTGTATATTCTTACTTCTATAAAAAATTTTCGAATTATTTAATATCTTTCTTAAGCCATTGTCTGAATAATTTGTTAAATGGATCTGATCTTTACTTTCTAAAATCCCCTCATACCAATAAACTTCAGCATCATCAAAAAGTAAAATCGTAACTCCTCCTGAAAGATGAGTAGTTGCATTCAAAGCAGGAATAGGTCTATAGGTTCCTTCATTAGTAAATCCTGCACTCAAAACAAAAGCACATGTGAGAATAAAGCATAGGTCAAGAATTGACGTTATATTCAAATTGCTACTAACAATTTTAGAAGAATCTATTTCTTTTGGCGATTTTGTAGCAAAGATTTGTCTCATAAAACAATAAGTAAAAATCTAAAAATAAAAGCGTTATAGATAGTTTCTATAACGCTTCGAATACAAATTATTTCATGAATCAATTGTCATGACCATGTCATTTCTTGCACTTATTGTAACTGGAAGCTAACAGGCAAGGTAAACCACATACGTACTGGCTTTCCTCCTTGTTTGCCAGGAGTCCATTTAGGCATGTTTTCAACAGTGTTCTTTGCAAGCTTATCTAAGCCATTACTTACCTTCCTAACAACATCTGCATTTGTAATACTACCATCCTTTTCAACAACAAATCTTACATACACTTTACCTTGAATTTCTGCTTCTTTTTCATAGGAAGGATAATTATTCTCGAGCTTACCTCTCAAATATTTATACATGGCAGCTTCTCCACCAGGGAAAACAGCTGTCTCTTCTACCACTAAGAAAATCTCATCTGGCTTGTCTACCACCTCATCACCTTTTCCTTTTTCTTCAGGAATAATAATGGTACCGTCATCATCGCCTTTTTGATCATCTGTCGAAACTTTAGTATCAACGAGCTCTTCCTGTGTTTTTATCTCTTCTTTTACCTCCTCATCGACGATAACCGTTTCCACAAACTTTGTTGTTTCAATTTTAGGTGGTTCTTCAATAGGTGGTGGTGGTGGTGGCGGTGGCGGTAACTCTTCCTTTATATCTGCAATTGGATCTATCGTAATCTGCTCATTAGATAAAATCTTCTCCTTACCACCTTCCTTAGCAGATGCTAGAATAGCAGGTACGGCTAGTACTACAATTATAGAAGCGATACCGATGATTCCGGAAATCAATATATTACGACTATAACCTTTGCGAATTTGATAAGCTCCATAGCTCTTATTCTTATTCTCAAACACCAACTCATTTCTAGAGTTGTCAATTGCGTCTGACCAATCTGATAAAATATTCAATGCCATTTTTCAACGTTTACTTTAAGGTTAACAATCTTGCTTTTTCTTCGGGTGTCATATCTACAATGGCAAATTTTCCTATATCTGTAATATTTAATTCATCTACTACGTCAATCACATTTTTGTAACTAGCTTTATCATCAGCTTTAATTAAAACAACTAATGCATCTGGATCACCTTTTATAGGCTTTGCCTTGCTCTTAAACATTGAATCTGCAATTGCTGGATCATAGTCCCAACCTTGAGCCTCTTTTCGTAGTGCATTCATTTTTACAATAATTTTCGAATTCCCATTGGTGAAAATCATTCTCAAGCCGTTTTTTGAATAGTCAGTTTTCTGTACCTCTGATTCTGGCTTTAACTGACCTGGATACCAATAGACTTTATCATCTTCAGTAATCAAGATAGAAATTCCATTGGCTTTTGTCTTGTCGACAATATCAGTGTCCTTAGGCTTGGCTGGAAACGCCAAATCCAATGCTTTGGGTTTGTTAAAAGTCGAAGTTAAAATGAAAAATGTAAGTAATAAAAACGCTAAGTCAACCATTGGCGTCATATCGATACGTGTCGACATTTTCTTCGCTCTCTTTTTATCATGTTTACCGTGGCCTCCCCCGCCACCTGAGTTTACCTCTGCCATAATTTATTTTGCTTTAGGTTTTTCTTCCATTGTTGTGATCATATTAAACTGATATATCTCATTCGTTGTGAATACATCAATTACTTTCTTTACGCTTTGATAAGTTGCCTTAGAATCTGCTTTGATGGCAAATTTTAACTTAAACTTCTTTACATCAAATGTTTCTTTTTTGGCTTCTGCTTCCTGCTTCTTACCAGCCAAATTAATTTGATACTGTTTATATCCTGATAATACCCACGCTCCAAGTTGATTATCGGTGCTATCCATTGGAATTCCTGTTGAGGTAAATTTTAGTCTCTGTGATTCTTCCATATCGATGTAACCTGGTAATTGAACCATTGGAACACCAAAACTTGTCATCAAGGAGAACCTTTTTTTCTGTTTATCAGTGAATGTAATATTATATCTTTTCCCCATTTCGTCTAAGGCTGCTATTCTAACATTTTTATTCGTGATGTTATAAAATGCTCTACCGTCCTTATCTATATTTACCAATAAGTAATTATCGGGTAACATTATTTCTGAAATCGATGAAGGTGTATCTACTACTACAGGTTCTGCAGCTCTAAAAGAGGCTGTTAACATGAAAAAAGTAACCAAAAGAAACGCCAAATCTACCATGGGTGTCATATCTAATGACGGCGTATTGCGAGGCAATTTTACTTTAGGCATATTCTATATTCTAATTAAAAATGATGAATAGTAAATTAATTACCTTTTTCGTTAAATGTCTGTGCAATGCTATAGCCTGCCTCATCCATTCCATAAGTCATACCATCTATTTTATTTGAGAAATAGTTGTACATAACGATTGCAATACATGAGCCTGCAATACCTAAGAATGTATTAATCAATGCCTCAGAAATACCAGTTGCTAATGCAGTCGTATCTGGTGCACCTGCATTTGCTAAAGCTGAAAATGAACGAATCATACCAAGTACGGTACCAATCAATCCTAAAAGCGTAGCAATTGACGCACAAGTTGATAAAATTACTAAATTTTTAGAGAGCATTGGTAATTCTAATGAAGTAGCTTCTTCTAGGTCCTTTTGAATTGATGCTACTTTTTCTTCCTTCTTCAAATTACTATCTGAAGAAACTAACTTATACTTTGTTAAACCTGCTCT
This sequence comes from Chitinophaga pinensis, assembly GCA_945872405.1. GTDB lineage: Bacteria > Bacteroidota > Bacteroidia > Chitinophagales > CAMDFR01 > CAMDFR01. The sequence goes on from CAMBZT010000004.1 coordinate 17,104, forward strand.
GACTACTGCTGCTAATGATCCTTTTTGCTTGTCGCATTCTGCAATAGCATTATCTACTTGTCCACTAGAAAGAAATGATTTTACTTTTCTTATAAAAGAATCAGTATTGCCGCTACCTCCAGCTTTCATTAATGTTAAAAGTCTTTCAATTGAAAAAACAATAATCATTAAATCTACGCCAATAAGAAGTGGCACAATAGCTATTCCTCCTTTATAAATGGTCCCTAACATGTTCAATGGATGGCCTTTTTCTGCATCACCACCTTCAAAATTACCAGAAGCACCTAATAAAAAAATGAAGATAAGATAAGCCACAGCAAAGCATACTGGGATTATAATTGTAGCAAAAAGTGAATTTGACTTGCCTCCTTCTTGTGACTTTTGATTGCTCATACGTTTTTTGTGTTTTTTAGTTAAAAATTATTTAGTGTTTTTTAGTTTTTAGTAGGCAAACTTAAAAGAAATAATTTTAAAAGAAAACAATATTTAATAAAACGGGAGATTCTTTTTTCTCTCGTCTATCAAATGCTTGATTCAAAAAAAATAACTTTCCATAAATAAAACCAACATATTCATCCTAACGGGGAAAGATATCACCGAATTATATTTTAAATGTCATTTTAATGTCAAAAAATAACTAATTTATGTTTTATCAATAATGCAGTAAGACCGCGATTTGGTAGGATGATTAAAAACCCAATTCACATTAAATTCAGTCAGAAATAACTTAAGTGCAAAAAAAAGTCCCTTAAATTAAGGGACTTTTTTCCAAATTTATTTTGTAATTCTATCTGACCAAAGTCACTACACCATTATAAAGTGATGTAATAATTTTACTTCCATCGTTAGGATCTGGATAACTCAACTTTGTGCTATAAACATAAGTTCCTATCATTTGATCTGCACCACCAAATTTACCATTCCAACCTGGTTTATTGGGATTATTGTAGACTAAATCACCCCATCTATTAAAAATACGGAACTCTTCTATAGTCACACCTTCATTTATAACTGGATAAAACTCGTCATTAACTCCATCACCATTCGGTGAAAAACCATCAGGGAATGCATAGAATCCATTTGGTTGAATATAAACAGTAATACTTGCAGTATCTACACATCCATGAATAGGGTCTGTTAATGTAACAATATATAGAACACTTGTTGGCGAGGTGCTTGTAGGTGTTGCCAAAGGATTAGCTATTGTAGCATCACTAAGATAAGTTGTCGGTATCCATGAATAAACAAAGGCTGAATCATAGGCAGTTGTTACTTCCAATTGCGTTGAATTATTTACTATTACCGTATCAGGTGTTGCTGTAATTACTGGGTCTATGCAAAAAATTTGTAAATTCATACTTTCTGTAGAAGTACATCCATTGGGAGCAGTAACTGTCACTGAGTAGGTACCTGGTGTATTCACATAGATTGTGGATGCATTATCGCCCAAAGGACTCCAAACATAACTACCTCCTATCACATTTCCTGGATCAAGTAAAAGAGTCTGAGTACAACAGATAAAAGTATCATTCAAAGGATTCAGCGGTGAAGCATAAGACTGAATGACTCTAATTGTATCCATACCTACGCATCCACTATCATCTACAAACAAGGTATATAAAACTCCAGTGTCAACAATTGCACTTGGATTTGGCGATGTGGAGGAAGAAAGATTAAATGGTGGCGACCAAGCATAAGTTACAGAAGGTGTGATTGGAGTCCACTGATATGATTCTGGCGTAAATACGCTCCAAGATGACGCATTCCTTCCAGGTGCAGGATATGCCACTGTTCCTGAGTCATTTTCAATTCCCATGGTAACAGCAAAGGAAAATCCAGTTGCATAGATTGTATTGATATCAATCAAGTTTGTTCTTTCATGAAGTACTATTTGAAACTTAACGGCCCCACCGCCTCCAAGACTTTGAACATCATTAAAATCTACAACAAATGAACGGTTGGGTGCAATTCCAACTGATTTGTACTCGATAGATCCACCAGCCGGAGGATATAAATCTTGCCATGCTCCAGAAATAACAGCATTAGGCACAAAAGCATCAGGTAAAAACTGTCCTGAACAACACCCTGAACCTGAGAATGGATCAAAGGTTACAAATCCATTAGAACTGATATAAAGAGTAGAAAATGAATTACAGAAAAAATTAAAATCAAATCCCATTGGCAATCCAGCACTGACCTCATCATCAAAAAGCACAACTGCTGTACCTGAACCTGGTACATAATATGGAGTAATTGTGTCTAAAACATAAGTATTACAAGTTGAAGATCTAACAGTAGAAAACAAATCTACAGTATCACCAAAACACACAGCTGATGTATCTTTTGAAACAATAACTAATGGTCTATAGCCTCTGAGAACAATGTTAATGAAGGTATCTTTTTCACATCCTAAATTAGACTTGACATGAACATTAAACCTACTATTACCTGTTATTGTCGCAAATGGAGTTCTTATGTTCGAATTAAAAAAGGCGGAGGTTGGTGTCCATGCGTAAGTATAATCCGTAGATGAACCAAAACTTGGGGTTGCAAAAAGTTGAATAGAATCTCTCCAACATAATGCTGTATCTCGCAGTAGACTCAAATCATAATTTGGTGCTACCAATACAGTTACAGAATCCAATCCACAGTTTGAGACAACTTGATAAGTTGTTGTTGATAATGGAGTGGCTGTTGTCGTTGCAGCTGTTGTGCTGCTAAGAGAAGAGCCTGGTGACCATGTAAAGAATGATGCTCTTGTTGCCCTAAGTGTCGTTGATTGACCTAAACACACTGTATCATCTGGTCCAGCATTCACGTTAACATTTGAATCTACATAAATTGTAATACTTCTAACAAGTATACCACAAGGACCATCCAACCCAATTGCAGTATAAGTGATGGTTGTATCAGGATTTACAGTCACGAATGGACCTACAGTTGTGCTAATTCTATAGTTTGGACTCCAAGTCCAGGAGTAAGAAGTGTCTGCTAAAATAATTAAGTCTTTGGGATCATTTGGACAAATGGTATCAGACAAAGGAGAAGTGATGTCTATGCTGTCAGAAAATATATATGCACCACCAGTCGCCTCAAGCGCTTCGGACAAATCTGCCGGATTTAAAACATGGGCGAACAATGCTGTCACTTTTTGTCCTGGAGCAATAGAAGGCCAGTAAAATGCGATTGAAATTGCTTCATCTGACGTACTTACACTTCCAGTAAATGTGTCGTGACCTGCTGTACCTGAATAATAAGAACTAATTGGAGGAGTTGTTGAAAAACTTCCTTTACAAACTCTTGCATTCTGAGTTCTTGCACCAATACCCAAAAAACAACCTGGTGTAAGTCCAACTGCTGTAACTAAAGCATCACATTGTGAGGCATTTGGTTGAGAAACAACAGTATTTGTGGTTGTAAAATCCCCACTAATTGGCTGATCATTATCAGGATCGACATTTCTAGCATAATAAACGTTATTCATAGTTGTTCCAGTAGTGTTTGTCATTTCGAATTTTGTCACAAAATACAATGCACTATCTGGAATGGTAGTTGTCTGACGAATAAATAATCCAGCAATCGCTCCAACTGTAGTGCCAGACCAAATCGTGGTTGAAACACCTCCTGCATTAGACCCTGAAATAACTGACCCAGGGATATCATTAATACCACAGCGATCCGAATTAATTTGCGAGGTTCCATTTACTTCAATTCCCCAGCCTTCAACAGGAGAACCTGGAAGAAAGTAATCTCCGCAATAATCTGGATTAGAACCAGGTCCGGCGATAGACCATCCATTTCTTCCGACGTCAGCAACAAATCCAATTCCATCCAAAACACCTCTTGCATGAAATCCTGCCGGTACTGGTGCAGATGCGGTTGTGGTACCATAAGTTCCACAATTGCTTACTCCGACCTCAAGAAAAAAGCCTTGCATAAATGAATTTTGTGTTAGACCTGGAGGCGTCAAAACAACGGTTTGCCCGTTTATGATTAGACTACTCAAGCAAGTAGTTACCAAAAATAAAATAATAAATTTTGTAATGTTTTTCATAGACATTCTTTTAGTGCGGTAAATATAGACGTATTATTGATTTTTAACAAAAAAAAGCAGCCAATGGCTGCTTTTTTTTCAAAAATCAATTTAAGATATTACCTTATAAGAGTTATTGTTCCTGTGTAGGTAGCTTCAAGCATAATACTTGCGTCCATTTCATCAGGATAACTTACACGAACATAATACACATAACTGCCAATTGGCTGATCAGCTCCTAAGAATCTACCATCCCATCCTGGAGTGCTAATTCCGTTATAAACTACATCACCCCATCTGTTGAAAATTCTATATTCTAATATTGTCGCACCTGTTGTCACAAGTGGATAATAATAATCATTTAATCCATCACCATTTGGAGTGAATGCATCAGGGAACTCATAGAATCCTAAAGGCTTGATATAAATTGTAATGTCTGCAGTGTCAATACAACCATGAGCTAGGTCTGAAACAATAACTGAGTATGTTTTTGTATCAGGTGTTGCAGAAGTAGGTGTTGAAAGTGTGCTTGCTGAAGTTGGACTACCTAAATAATCGGTAGGAATCCAGCTATAACTTAAACCTGATGGATCAATATAAGATGTTACAACATTAAGCAAGGTAGAATCATTAACAAATACTGAATCTGGAGATGCAGACGCTATTGGCTCTATACAGTATCTAGTTAAAGTCATGCTTGTTGTTGAGGTACAACCGTTAGCAGCTGTAACAGTTACGCTATATGTACCAGATATTGTTCCATCAAGAGTCGAACCAGTAGTTGTTGGAGGACTCCAAGAATAGGTCGCTAAAGCACCACCTCCAGGGCTAATTGTATATGTATTTGGACAACATACAAAAGTATCAGGAATTGTATTCAATACATCTGGAAATTTAGCCGCTATAAACTGTGAATCTGAAGTTACGCAACCACTATCTGTAACAGTAACAATGTAAAGTTGCTCAGTTCCTACAGTAATTGAGGCAGTAGTTCCAACAGGAATTGTATTCCAACTGATGGAAGTCAATGGATTCGTAGGAACCACACTCAGGTCTACAGTAGTTCCTGGACAGAATGAATCACCAGGTGTGAAAGCAATATTTGGTGTTGGATAAGCTACCATTCTTAAATATACGGTATCAGAATTCGATTTACAGTTAAAGCTGTCGGTCGCAACAACATAGTATTGACCAGTTGTTCTACCTTCAATACTACTTGTATTAATGCTAGCATCACTATTCCAAACATAACTTACAAAATATGGATTTGTTGCATCATAAAGTTGACTATCGCCGGCACATAAATAAGTAGCATCTGGAGAAAGGTCTATTGGAACAATCTGATGAACTACTATATTCACTGAGTCTTCTTTAAAGCATCCTAAGGTATCTACAATACGTAAATAATAAGTAATAGTGCTATCTGGTAAACTTGTTGGATTCGCAACGATTCCACTTGGTGTTAAGTATGAAGTTGGAGTCCAGTTAAAGGTAGCACCACTCGTAGCGGTAGCTAGTAAATTTACTGACTCACCTCGACAAATACTTGTATCATTTGTGATTGTATACGGTAAACTATCAACAACAATTGTCATTGTATCATATTTATCACAATGTCCGTCTGTAACATGAAGAATATAAGTAGTGGTTACACCAACAGTTGCAATTGGACTTAAAGAACCAATATCACTTATTCCTGTAGTAGGTGTCCAATCATGAGTAAGTGTTCCTGCTGGAATAATGTAGTATTCAGGAGCAAATCTCCATCCTTCATTTGTTACAGATGGACCCCAGTTAGCAGAGTTTCTTCCTGGAGCAGCTAGACCTAAAGTTCCTGAAGCGTTTTCTATTCCAAGTGTAGCAGGAGTCAAGTTGTTTGCATACGTATTAAATACTTCGATAATATTGGTTCTCTCATGAAGTACGATCTGTCCTTTGAATGCTGCAAGTCCACTGCAACATAATGGAACATCATTCCAATTTACAACAAAAATTCTATTCGGGAAAGTACCGCTGATATAGTATTCAATTCTTCCAGAACCACCTCCTGGTGGATATAAGTCATCCCAACCAGCAGCAATCACATCATTAGGATTCGAAACATTTGGAAGAAGTTGACCAGAGCAACAACCAGAACCCGAACCAGGATTAAAAGTGATGAATCCATTAGAACTTATATGCACCGTAGACTTTCTAACACAATAAAAATCGAATTCAAATGGAATTGAAGATCCTGAACCTGATAAAAATGGAATGGCACCTGTTAATTGGTCGTCCGATAAAGACAATGCTGTTCCTGATCCTGCTATAGGTGCAAAAGGAATTGAAACAACTGAGTAACGGTCACAATAGTTAAATGTATCAGCGATTGAATCATATACTACCACTGCATTTAACTGAACTGGCTGTGATTGACTACATAACACTGTATCATTATTGAATGAGATAATCCTTAAAGTTGTGTCCTCATGAGTTGAGAAGAAAGCAGATCCAGTACATCCACTATCATTAACTACTAATTGGTAAGTCCTTCCCGGACCAACAATCGCAGTTGTTGTAGCTGTATCAGTTCTAGTTAATCCTGTACTAGGGCTCCATGAATAAGTTAAAAATGGAAGAGTAGGCGTCCATCTTCGGGATTCTGGTGTAAGAACTCTCCAAGAAGCCAAGTTTCTACCACTGGTAGCAAATCCAGCAGTTCCACCGCTATTTTCAATACCTTGAGTTGCATTGGTCAGTGATCCAGTATATGTGGTATTAATATCTATCAAGTTAGTACCCTCGTGTAGAACGATTTGGAACTTTACAGCTTGAGTTGTTCTATTAACATAGACATCATTATAGTTAACGATGAATTGTCTTGAGCCAACACTACCAATTGTTCTTCTGTCGATAGTAGCTCCACTTAACGTAGGATTCAAATCTAACCATGCACCCGCTATCAAATCACTTGGATTGATAGAACTAGGGATTGATTGGGCAAATCCAGTTCCAGCCAAAGGATCGAAAGTAATAAAACCATTCGAACAGATATATACATTTTGATAGGTATTACAGAAGAAATTAAAACTCATGGCAGAACCAGAACCGCCCAATGGAATAGCTGCACTTAGTTGATTATCTGATAAACCTATTGCTGAACCGGATCCTGGAATAGTTGCTGCAGGAAGTATAGACATGGTGTAGATGTTGCAAGTACCGGGAATTACAGCAGAGAAAATATCGACTGAATCACCTCTACAAACAGAGGATGTATCGCCATAGAGAGCAACCTCTGGTCTTGTACCTCTAACACTCAATGTTACAAAAGAGTCTACCTCACAGCCTGCAGCTGAAACAACATGAGCTCTGTAGGTAACAGTTTCAGTAACAGTTGCTGTTGGAGTACTTGTTCCAGAACCTGTTATTCCACCACCAGTTCCAACTCTTGTCCATTCATATGTGAATGTACCACCTATACTTGGGATGGAACGAAGAGTTAACATATCAGAGAAACATATTGCAGTATCAGGTGTAAAATCCAATTCAAAAACTGGAGCTACCCATATTTTAACCGAGTCTAAGCCGCAATTTGATGCTGCGTAGTAGGTTGTGGTCACGGGAGGTGTTGCAATAGGATTATAAATTGTATCATTATTTAATGTTGATGAGGGAGTCCATGTAAAGAAAGAGGCTCTAGTAGCTCTTAACTGAGTTGAACTACCCAAACAAATAGTATCGTCTGGCCCAGCATTTACATTTACATTGGTATCAATAAAAATAACAATTTCTCTCATAATTGTACCACACGGGCCATCAGTACCGATTGCTATATATGTCGTTGTTGTATCAGGGTGAACATTTACAATTGGGCCTTCTAACGTGTCAATATTATAATTAGGCGACCAAGTCCAACGATACTGGGTATCAGAAGTAATGACTAATTCCTTATAGTCACCCGGACAAATTGTGTCTGATAAAGTAGGTGTAATATCTAAACTATCAGATGAAATAAAAGCGCCTCCTGTCGACTCTAAAGCTATTGCCAAATCTGATGCATTCAACACGTATGCAAAAGCAGCGGTTACAGTTTGACCTGGTAAAATATCACCTAAATTAAAACCTATTGATATCGCCTCATCTGCTGTTCTTGATCCACCTGTTGTGGTATCATGACCAGATGTACCCATATAATATGAACTTATTGGAGGAGTGGTAGAAAAACTACCATGACTAACTCTTGCATTCTGACTTCTTGCTCCAAGTCCTAAATAACAACCCGGGCTTAATCCTACGGCTGTTACCAATGCATCACATTGACTTTCATTAGGCTGGGATACCACCAAATTAAAAGTTGTAAAATTGCCACTAATAGGTTGATCATTGTCTGGATCTACGTTTCTAGCATAGAATACGTCAGGCATTGTTGTACTTGTCGTATTTGTAAATTCTATTTTTGTCACAAAATACAAAGCACTATCAGGGAAAACTGTTGCTTGATTGATTAGAAGTCCTGGCTGAACTCCAATTGTTGTTCCTTGCCAAACTACTGTTTGTCCGCCAACAGAGGCATAAGATATCAAAGCACCTGGAATTTGATTTGTTCCACATCTATCGGAATTGATGTATGAAGTAGATCCAATTTGCACACCCCATCCTTCCACAGGAGAACCTGGTAGAAAATAGTCTCCACAAAAATCAGGATTTGAACCAGGACCTGCAGTTGACCATCCGTTTCGTCCAACATCTGCAACGAAACCAATACCATTTAGACCTACGGGTCTAGGATGATAACCAGCTGGCACAGCACCAGATCTAGTTCCATAACTACCACAATCAGATACCCCCACCTCTAGAAAATAACCAGCCATATAAGCATTTGAACTTGGGACTAAACCCGGAGGCACCAAAATAATTCCCTGAGCATTTGAAGTAAAATATCCCATAATCAACAAGATAATTAGGGATAGATTTTTAAATATTTTTTTTATTGTATACATTGTATCAATTTATATATTTTAATTATTTAGGAGTATCTATTTATTGATTTCTGTTAGCAAAGTTGAATAATGCGTAAAAAGATTGGAAATGTATAGATTCCACTCAGCAATTGATCTAGTTGGGGTTCCTTCATAATGATTTAAGGTAAGATAAACATATCTCGCACCATCAAATCTGTAGGTTAGGTTATTATCAGAAATAGCCGGAAAATAGCTCTTTGCTACATCGATACTTTTAAATGAAACAATTGCTACATCAATGACAATTGGCTCACTGGTGTTGGCTTTAGGAGATATAGAATAATGCATATCAACATTCGCATTCGTCATATTTGCGGGAGACTGAGCGTAAGCTACAATAGCGACAAAAAAGAAAGAAAGGAAACTAAGTATAATTTTGCTTTTCATGGTTTTTTATTTAGTTTTTAATAATAATTTGTAAATATAGACATAATTTGATTTTTTTAAAAAAAAAGTTAAAGTTTTTCAACAATTCTGTATTCAATATTCCACATTGATAGCAAAAAAACTAACAACTAGACAATTGAGTGCTCATTTATTATCATTTTTTTGATTAAAGCTACTGTTGGCGACAAATAAAAATTGCAGTTCATAATGTTCGCTCAAAATATACAATTTCAGACATTACCTAAATGGAATTGTTAAGTATAAATAATTAGATTATTTAAAGATATTTAATTCTTTAATATTGAATTCGTACTTATCGGACATATCGACCTTAAGACGAATATTAGCTTTCTTGAGTTCAATGAATCCCTTGTAGTTGATTACAGCAGTTTTGGCAGAAAGTAACTTAAGTAAATTTCCAAACACCAGGTTTAACTTCCCCTCTGTAGTAAAGGTTAGTAAGAGAGGTATCTCAAAAGCACTATTTTTCGGTACTTTGATACTATTGATTTGATTGATTGTTCCTAATTTTTCATTACCCAAAAAAACATCAGCATGTACGTTTGTTAACGTCACACCCATCTTGTTTGGGTTATAGAATTGAGCCTTTGAGGTTATTTCAAAATAGCTCGGTGCAACCTTTGCAATATGCCAGTCTTTCATTTTTACAAATTCTGGATCTTTCACTTCCAGGCATGATCCAGACATAAGAATGAAAACAAAGGAGACAACAGTTAGATAGTTTATGATGTTTTTCAAAATATTTTTCAAACTTTAAAATTAAGACTCAACTTGGTTTTGCATTTTACGTTTATCTTTTTCATTTTTCTTCATCTGCTTTTCAATCTTTTTTTGCTCTTTAAGCATCTTTTTGTTACTCTCTGAATTTATCGGATCATCTGTAATTTCAGACTTTACACCAGGTACAATAGACTTGACATAGTCAAAAGAATTAGAAACATTTTCTTCATTAACTCGTGCTTTAAAATATCCTTTCAAACTTAGTTCTACTGAATTTGTTAATTCTCCGATGAGCTCATTGTTTGTTTCATTATAAAATCCAATAGAAATAGAATTGTTTGGACTGATGACTGCATCGGTCTTTTTTATAAAAGACCCAACGCTTTTACCATTAATTTTCACATCAGCATAAATCTCTAAGATTTGCATCTCTTGATCGTTTCTATTTTCGATTACAAAATTACCACTAGTTCTAGTATATGTTTTCTTTGGCTTCATTAAAAGATCACTCATCTCTTTAAGCACAGGTTTTTTAGGTCCTCCGCATCCAATACTAAATAGAATCGGGAAACAAATGAGTAAAATAAATTTATTTATTACAATTTTTTTCATAAACAAATTTATATAATAAAAAAGTAAAGTAATAAAACTATTACGAAAAATCTAAAATTACATTTTATTGCCTTCTATAAAATATGGGCAAGAATTTCTTAAAAAGAATTAGGGATAATTAAAAGGAAAGAATTAAGTAATGAATAAAATTTGAATTCACAATAGTTGACTATTTTTGCCATTCGAAATAAATGTATATGTACGGATTAAAACTACCAACAGATCCCCGTTGGGCAAATTTAGCATCATTGAGTATTGAAGAAATTCTTTCTGACCATGCCTACTGCGAACAAAAAGCCACCTCGACTGGAATTACGCTTATTCAACAATTTTCTGAGTTAGAAAGACTGGTAGATGAGGTGACTCCATTGGTCCAAGAAGAATGGGGACATTTCAAGATGGTACTTGACCAACTTAAAAAAAGAAATTTAAAACTAGGTCCACAAAGAAAAGACTATTATGTATCTGCACTTTATGACTTTTTAAAAAAGGGAGGTCCTCGTCAACAACAACTTTTAGAAAAACTATTGTTTTCTGCTATGATTGAGGCAAGAAGCTGTGAGAGATTTCGAGTCTTATCACTCCATTTAGAAGATGAAGATTTGAGAAGCTTTTATAGGAAGCTAATGGTTAGCGAAGCCGGACATTATAAACTTTTCATAGATTTAGCAACCGAGTATTGCGGAAAAGAAACCACTATGAAAAGATGGGAAGAATTTTTAGTGGGAGAAGTAGAGATTATGAAAAATCTTGAATTACGAGGTGACAGAATTCACTAACTATTTACTTTCCCCTCTAGATCAAATTCTGTTGCATTAGTAATAGAAACAAAAGCAAAGTCACCGATGCGTAGGTATTTATCTTCTGCTGGGATCATTACTTCATTATCCACTTCAGGGCTATCAAATTCTGTTCTACCTATAAAGAAGCCACCTTCTTTTCTATCAATTAAAACTTTAAAAGTATGTCCCAGTTTTTCCTGATTTAATTCAAAAGATATGGCTGATTGAATCTCCATTAACTCTGCTGCCCTTTGTTCCTTTATTTCTTGTGGTACATCATCTTCAAATTTGAAGGCACCTGTATTTTCTTCATGCGAATAAGTGAAGACACCTAATCGATCGAATCTCATTTCTTCAATAAACGATTTAAGGTCTTCAAAATCTTCTTCGGTTTCACCGGGGAAACCAACTAACATAGTTGTTCTTATGTTTACTCCAGGAACTTTTTCCCTAATAGTTTTTATCAATTCTTTTGTCTCTTTATTTGTGATGTTTCGCTTCATCCTTTTCAAAACATTATCATTCGCATGTTGAAGCGGAATATCAAGATATTTACAAATCTTTTGCTCACTATTTATAGCATCAAGAATTTCTATAGGGAACTGAGTTGGATATGCATAGTGCAGTCTAATCCATTCAATTCCTTCAACCTTGCATAGCTGGTGTAGTAAATCATTCAATCTTCTTTTTTTGTAGATATCTAATCCATAGAAAGTAAGTTCTTGAGCAATTAAAATGAGTTCTTTTACACCTTGCCTTGCCAAATTCTTTGCCTCTATGATCAGTTCATCAATTGGCTTTGATACATGTAAACCACGCATGAGAGGAATAGCACAAAAAGTACATTTTCTGTTACACCCTTCACTTATCTTGAGATAAGCATAATGATTTTCAGTTGTCAAAACTCGTTCACCTATTAACTCATGCTTATAATCAACATTAAATTTATTGAGAAGCGCAGGCAATTCAAGTGTACCAAAATAAGCATCAACCTCAGGAATTTCTTTCTCCAAGTTCTCCTTATATCGTTGGCTTAAACAACCGGTAACATAAAGTTTTTCAATGTAACCCTTAGATTTTGCTTCTGCAAATTGCAGTATGGTGTTGATTGATTCTTCTTTTGCCTTGTCAATAAAGCCACAAGTATTTATCACAACCACATTAAAATCCTCATTCTTACTTTCATGAACCACATCTATACCGCCTGCTTTTAGCTGTCCCATCATTACTTCACTATCGACAGTATTTTTTGAGCAACCTAATGTTACAACATTTACTTTATCAACTTTTATTTTTGTCTTCATTTACTATAATACTTAAATTATTTGATAGCCATCATTCCACTAATTTGTAAAAAGCGAATCTACAAACTCCTTTCTATTGAATACTTGTAGCTTATCAATTCCTTCTCCAACTCCAATAAATTTGATTGGAATTTTAAATAAATCAGAGATTCCAATCACAACACCACCCTTTGCTGTTCCATCTAACTTAGTAAGAGCAATTGAAGTTACTTCAGTTGCCTTCATAAATTCACGTGCTTGAATAATTGCGTTTTGGCCTGTTGAAGCGTCAAGAACAAGCAACACTTCATGAGGTGCATCTGGATAAACTTTTTTCATAACATTTTTGACCTTAGTCAATTCGTTCATCAAACCAAGTTTATTGTGCAATCTACCGGCAGTATCAATGATAACAACATCATTTCCTCTTGCTTTTGCAGCTTCAAGCGTATCGAATGCTACACTTGCGGGATCAGCACCCATTTGTTTCTTTACTATTGGTACATCGACTCTTTTTGCCCAGACATCTAACTGATCTATGGCTGCCGCTCTAAATGTATCTGCAGCACCCAATAAAACTTTCTTTCCTGCTAATTTAAGTTGATAAGATAGCTTACCGATAGTAGTCGTTTTACCGACCCCATTTACGCCTACAACCATTATTACATAGGGAGCCTGTCCATTACTGATATCGAAACTTTTCAGATCTTCAGTCTTATTTTCTAAGAGTAACCCTTGAATTTCATCTTTCAATAAGTTCATGAATTGTTTATCACTTACGAATTTATCAACTGCTACCCTTCTTTCTATTCTTTCAATAATCTTCACTGTTGTTTCCAAACCTACATCAGCACTCATCAAAGCCTCTTCTACTTGATCAAGTAGTTCATCATCAGCGGAAGTCTTTCCAGCAATAGCTTTGGACAATTTACCAAAAAAACTATCTTTTGTCTTCTCAAGACCTTTATCTAAATCCTCTTTGTTTTCTTTTTTACTAAAAAAATCGAATATGCCCATTGTTACTTATTTAAAAATTATCTTTTTATTGCAGGAGAAGTATGATTACAAAAGTAATGCATAATAAAATTGGAGACCAGATGAAAATTTGTTTGTGTATTTGTGCTAGACGATTCACTTGGAAATTAAAAAGCCCTCCGAGATATTCGGTGGGCTTTACATATCAATATTTTTTAAAAAACTCTCTACTATTTTTCTGCTAAAAAATCCTTCACTTTATCCTTGTGAATCATTTTCTCATTAAAAGCGTAAGCACCTGTTTTGGGTGATTTGAAAGCCTTAAAAACTTTCACATAATCTTTCGAACCTTCTTGGGCCTTACGATCAGTTCTTGCATTTTTCGAAACCTTTGCCATAATTTATTATTTAATTTCTTTGTGAGTTGTATATTTTTTCATGACAGAATTAAATTTTTTTAACTCGATTCTATCTGGAGTATTCTTTCTATTTTTTTCTGTACTATATCGGCTAGTACCTGGCAAACCAGAATCTTTATGTTCTGTACATTCCAAGATAACTTGTATTCTATTGCCTTTGCTTTTCTTTGCCATTGTGTTCTGAGTTTATTACTTTTAATGATGTTAGGATAATTAGAAACTAATTTTTCCTGCTTTTTCAAGTTCTTTAAGGTATTGATAGATTCCCTTTTTATTAATTGTACGTATTGCAGAAGTACTTACCTTCATCTCAATATAGTCGTCTATTTCTGGAACATAGAATTTTTTACTTTGTAAATTCGGATAGAATTTTCTTTTCGTTTTTCTATTTGAGTGAGAAACTTTGTTTCCCGTCATCGGTCCTTTTCCTGTTAAATCGCAAAAGCGTGCCATAATTATTTCTTTAAAAAATTAGGGTGCAAATATCCAACTTTTTTTTACATTCACCAAATATATTATTGTCCCTTCCAAATAATCCATTAAATTACTTGTAAAAAAAAATGATTATTTACGCACAATAAATTGTTTTTCAAATGATTAAACCATTGAAATGTAATTCTCAACAAATAAAAATATTCTCAAAAAAAACTCTAAAAAGTCAGCAATATTGAGAAATATGATCTACCTTCATAAGCCAGATATCCAGATAAAAATTAGTAAAAAAAACGATTTTAAAAAATCTTCAAAAACATTTAACCCATTTTTAGTTAATTCTGAATATACTGAGTTCAATCCTTAACGAAATAATTATCTCATTAGTTGTAAGACTTCTATTCTCTTTTTGCGCTGTCGATATATCCGACCGGTGTGAGAAAATCACTTACAGACAAGACACTAGGACTCAGGGAAACCACCTCAAAATCGAACAAAACAGTTCCATTCAAGTCTTTAGTAACTGACTTTAATGGGAAGCCACTTATTTTAGACTTTTGCATTCCTAACATTTCAATATTTGCCGGAAAAAAACTAGACAAGGAGGCAAAAGATACCTCTAAAGCTTGAGCCACCCACATTTCTGTTGTATTTTGTTCCGTCTTAACCACTACTTTTCGGCACTTGTAAGTATTGATGATTTTAATTTCATCTGTTGTCTCTACAAACACTTTTTCTGCGCTTAGGTAACTTTCTTTTGAGATTGATTTTACAGGAATATTATAAAAATAATTTTTCCCATCTTCCGCTTTTAGATCTCCAAAAATAATTAGACTATTTAACTTTTTATCGGGGATGAATGAACTTTTTACCAACTCTCCATTATCATTCTTCATGTTTAATTGAAACATACTTAAGTCACTCTTAAAAAACCAACTAGCATTGTCTATCTTCAGCGGTCCATTAAACTGATTGTATTTTATTTTTATTTCTCCTTCAAAAGCAAGTGAGTAGCTAAAAACGCTAGCTAGTATAAAGCACAACAAAATCATATTTTTCATTTTCATTTATTTAATTTTCATTAATACAGATAATATTTTTAAGGCTATGGTCCAACATTTCCTTTAATAAAAGAAGTGCTATAAATACCATCAGTAAGTCCAAAGAGAACATTTGAATTCCTTTTAATTGCATTACCAGGAGGACCACTAACAGGTCCGAAGGCAGGAACTAAGCCACCAGGTATTGGAATAGGAACCGTAATTGTACCTACAAAGGGAATTGTGATAGAAAAAGAAAGTGTTAAATCTAGGTAACCTGGTGCGCCACTGACCCCAAATCCTCCGCCATTTCCACCGCCACCTGAAGGTGTAATGGTTATAGAAGCGGCAGAAATAGGAATAACGATAGGAGCGCCGACAATTCCTCCATTTCCCGGAACGGAAGTTACTGTTCCAGTGGCATCATCTCCATCTTCAAAAACACCAATTACAGACCCACTTGGGGCTGCACCTCCTTGTCCATTGGCAGACCCACCGCCACCTCCTAAACCTGCACCAATTGTTAGTGAGCCTCCTATGATAGGAATTGAGAATGAGAAGCTCAAGCCTACTGATCCACCGCCACTTCCTCCACCAAAGATATAACCATTATTAATGATTGTGGTCTTACAAGACATGTCAATTGCTACTCCACCAGCTTCGCCAGCCGCACCAGGCGGAAATCCTGATAAACCACCTCCGTATGCGCCATCTCCTCCCCTCGCAAGAATGTTTCCGTTATTCAGTATTCCAACATGAGACCTAGTATCTAAATTACCATTTTTGTATGCAGGACTTGAGCTAATAGCTGAGGTTACATTTGCGCCACTAGATATATTTATCACAACGCAAATAGGAGTACCTGGACCTGGCAATCCATTTACTAGTTGCAAATCATAATTCACAGCATCAGCAGTTAAATTTACAAAAATGCATGGCTCAATAGTAACTGTAAATACTTGTAATCTGATATTTGAGCCACAGATGGCTTGAATTATTATTGGATAGGTGCCTGCAGGTGCAAAAATTGACGCTCCTACATGAAGTCTGGTTGTACCTGCTGAGTCAATAGATGAGGTATCTAGATATACAGTGACTCCAGACGGAAGACCAGCAAGAGTAATAAGGCTAATGGTTTGTCTAGAACCGCTAGTTTGTTCAACACTAATGTCAGTAAAAGCACTATCAGTAGAAGTTCTGTCAATGGATGCACTCGAAGTAGAGAGAGACATTAGAAACTCACATTCATCACAATTTCTTTGATATGTTCTTAACCAACAACGGCCATTCCAGAATTGCATGGTGCTATCTGTCTTGTTAAAAATAAGTAATCCAGCAGCAGGCCGCACAATATTATCGCGTTGAAAAGTAGTTAATCTAGGAGGGAGAAAACCTTTGTCCTTTGCTTCCAAGTGTAAGACAGCGCTGCTATCCGGAATAAGGATATTGATTCCAACTTGTCCAATACAAAGTTGAAAAATAAACAATGAAAATAAAATCGCAACAATATTTTTCATGATTAGGATTTAGAGAATAAATACACCAAAAAGTGTTAGTTAGAAACACAAGTATCCAATACAAACATAATTTTATTTCTGTTCAGAAACAAAGGAAAACAAATATTTTATTTTTCTTCGATTTTTCAACTTCGATTTTAAAAATTTAAAAAAAATGTACTTACATTTATGTCTTATGTTTTAATATGAAATATTATCTGACACTTTTTTTAGTCTATCTTTTTTCATTACAGAGTGCCTGCTTGGCACAAGTCTATCTAAGTAATCAAGGCGCATTCATTTCTATAAAAAATTCCGCATTGCTAAGTGTTAGAGGTGATGTTATCAATCAAACATCAGGTATTTTTAACAATACAGATACCATTGATTTAATAGGTGATTGGCAAAATGATGGCGGCAATCAAGCATTTGACTCAATTGGTTCTGGGATTGTTCGGCTCACAGGTTCAAACCAATCAATAAAGGGTAGTTCTATCACAGGTTTTAATCAACTCAGTATTTCGGGAGATGGCATTAAATTTGGACTATTAGAAGTTGATGTTGACGATAAACTTTTACTGAACGACAGAGAATTAAATATGAGCGCTAACCGATTGGTTGTTTATAATAGATCTACTGATGCAGTGAGTAATACAATTGGATTTGTTAGCAGCATCGCTGATGGTGGCTTAAGCAGGTATACCAATCAAAACAATTCTTATTTTTTCCCCGTTGGATCTTCGATTGATTTATTGGTCTACAGACCAGTTTATGTTACACCCAAAGATGTCAACTTGAATTTATATAATATAGGATTTAATAGCAACGATCCTAGCAGAGATGGTTATGATAGGGAACAAAAAGAACTATGGCTTTGTAGGATTAATGAACATTTTTATCACCGTTTAGACCATACTTTTGGCAGTAGTATTTCAGACTTTACTTTTCTTTATGATGCTGTTATGGATGGGAACTATAATACTAATGTTCAATGGAAACCAAGAAACCTATGGGAGAAAACCGGAGAAGTGTTAGAATCCACGATTGGTAGTTTTTCAGCACTAACTACTCAAGATTGGGCAGACTTTGAGACTAAAAATTTTGCACTAGCCTATCAAACAGAACCATTCGGATATCTTGGTTCAGACACTTTTCTTTATTATGGATCTTCCATTGAACTTGAAGCTGTCGGAGGCAATTCATATTCTTGGACACCATCAAATTTTTTAAGCTGTGATGATTGTGCAGTAACAATATCACAGCCAGATTCAAGTATTTCTTATCAATTAATAACGGAGGGTAAAGATGGATGCAGGCATATTGATACGATATATATAGAAGTGATAAAAGACCTTAATGAAGTAAGTTTATTCATTCCTAATTTAATTACGCCCAATGGTGATGGAGCGAATGATGAATGGATTATTCGCGACTTAGATAATTTTCGCGATAATGAAGTTACTATCTTGAATAGATGGGGAGATAATGTATTTCAGAAAGCACCTTACGACAATAGTTTTAATGGTTTGTTTCTTGGCAAAGCTTTACCTGAAGGAACTTATTACTATCTTGTTAAGATAAAAATAAATGGAGAAGTTAAAACATTTGATGGACCCTTAACTATAATTAGGTAGTGAAAAAATACATTTTACTTCTCATTTGTTTATGGATTACCTTAAAATTGGGTGCTCAACAAACCTATCATTTTAGTCTGTTTACTGATAATGCTTTTATCCTCAATCCTGCAGCAACAGGCATAAAAAATCAAAGTGAGCTAAGTGTTTCATTCAGAAAACAATGGCACAGAGTGAACCAATCCCCATTAACTTCTTTTCTTACATTTAACAGCAGCATACCCAATAAGCATATTGGCTTCGGTGTTTATGCGTATGATGATGAGACAGGACCAACTGCCTTAACTGGTTTCGGAGCCAGTTTTGCTTATAGAATAACGAATGAACGTAATGGAGGATTTGCTAAAAAAGGAATGCGTAGTCTTTCGTTTGGCTTATCTGTCTCATGTGTTTATTCAAGATTAAATTTGAAGCAGGTCTTGTTGGATAATCCCTCAGACCCTCTAATAGCTACTGGTGGTTTTGGTCAAAAAGTTTATCCCGATGTGTCTTTTGGAGTGCTTTATAGCACTTCACAATTTTACACAGGATTTTCTATTCCTCAACTGTTGAACCTAAGCAGCGTATATAGAACTAATGGAAAATTTTCTAGCATAAAAAAAATGCAACATTATTACTTCACCTTGGGTGGAAAAATCAAATTCAATGATAAAAGATTTACTCTTGAACCAAATCTTTGGTTGAAGTATGTGATAGGAGGCTATCCACAAGGGGTGGCAAACTTACGACTAAATTTTGTAGGAAAAGGATACGCTGGTCTGAGTTACAGAAGTATTCATGGACTGACATTTGAGGGAGGTGTTTGGATTAAAAAAAGAATAAAAATAGGCTATGCCTATGATTTAGAAATATCAAAATATTTGCCTGACCTTGGAATGACCCACGAGATAATATTGAGCTATAAATTCAGGCCTGCTTATCAAAAGTAATGAACGCTAGAAGTTGTCTTTTTTCCTTAATAAAATTTCATGAGTAATAAATTTATTTACATTTTAAATCCCCTTAATAAATATTGTTAACAGATTAAGCATCTTCTTACTTTATAAAAAAAGCATTATTTTAGTTAAAAAAAATACTCAAGGCTAATACATGACAAGACTTTGAATATTATCAGAGATATTATTCAAAAGTTTTCTACCATTCAAAGAAGATAACTCAACAAAAAAGCTGTATTGAAGTACAATTCCGCCTTGTTGCTTAATTAGCTCAGCGGCAGCCATTGCCGTTCCTCCTGTAGCTAATAAATCATCGTGTATTAACACTTTTTTTCCTGGCTCAATAAATCCTTTATGCATCTCGATGGAGGCCTCACCATATTCCAACTTATAATGCACCGCGACTTTTTCCGCAGGTAATTTTCCCGCCTTCCTTATCATCACAAAAGGTTTTTTCATCTTTTGTGCTAATAAAATTCCAAACAAAAAACCACGACTTTCTATTCCACAAATTACATCAATTTCTTTACTGAGATTCTTCTCCATCTCATCTACAATTGAGAGAGTGAGGTTGGGATCAAGAAAAATTGGTGTAACATCTTTAAACAGAATGCCTTTTTTAGGAAAATCTGCAATATCTCTAATTGCCTTTTTTATTTTATATTGTAATGTCTCTGTCATAGAAGTGATTCAAACTTTTTGTGTTTAATGCAATAAATTAAATTTATATTCTGATTTAAAATATCAAAAATAGCATTAATATTGTTGACATGAAAAGAAACGATTATTTACTATTTGTTTTACTCTTTCTACAATCGACATTTGGCTTTTCACAGAGTGGCGTACAACTTTTTGATGAGACCTATATACATAGTATCAATATTCATTTTGATCAAGCTTTTTACTGGGATACCTTATCACAGCGATATCTTGAGAGTATAGATCGTGGACCTCTTCCTGATTCTGCCTTGGGCCCAAACAATCCGCTTTTGAGTAGTTACATTACTATTGATGGCATCAGGACTGATAGTGTTGGCGTGAAGCAAAAAGGTTATTACTCAAATTGGGGAGCTGATTCGAGTCTAAAAAAGCCACTCAAAATTACTTTTAATGAGTTTATTTCTGGCCGTAAGTACGATGGACTAACAGATATTAATTTATCTAACTCCTTTAAAGACCCAACTATGTTACATGATGCCTTAAGTTATAAGATAATGAGAGAGGCTGGAATAGATGCACCACGTACATCCTTTGCCAATGTATACATTAATGATAGTTTATGGGGAATTTATGTAGTTATTGAGCAAGTGAATAAAACTTTTTTACGTGAACATTTTGGCAATGACAATGGTAACCTGTATAAAGTTATTGAAAGTAATTTAGAAAATCATGGTTTATCATCTGAACCTTATAAGTTAGAGTTTGAAAAAAAAACAAACGAATCTGCTGATGATTGGACTGACATTATCGAGTTAGTTCAGAAGATAAATACAACATCTTATTTTGTTTATAATGACACCTTACCGAAATATATTGATATGGAAGGTTTTTTGATGACTTTGGCCATTGATGTCGCCTTAAATAATTGGGATTCCTATTTTGATCATGGTCGAAATTTTTATTTATATCATAATCCTTTGGATAACTTGTTTCACTGGATTCCTTGGGATTATAATTTATCTTTTGGTCAACAAGATTACCAAATTATGTTACCAGATTCTAGAGAAAGGAAACCAATTATTAAAAGATCGTTCAATAACTATGAGTTAAAACAACAATACTTAGCCGCTATTTGCGAAATCAACCAACATCATTTGACAAATGCTAAACAAGACCCATACATTGATGAAACAATACGTACAATAAGCTCTTCTATTGAAAATGATCCTAACTATTTCTATCCATTTTATAGATTTAATGAAAGTATAAATATTGGGTATAGTGATTCTGATGAGATAGCCCCTTCTGTATGGGAAATCATCAATATAAAAGGATTAAAACCATGGATTTCAGAGAAGAATGATTTCCTTTATTTGGAGCTTTCCAATGAATTTTTTGAATGCGAAAACACATTGACCACCAAACAAATCATTCTGCAACCAGAGTTATATGTATATCCAAATCCAGTGAGTTCTTCTCTATTTATGCTACCAGCACATTGGAATTGTGCATTCATTCAATTCTCTATCTATGATACCAAAGGAATGCTGGTAGAATCTGGAGAGACAGATGATAACTTTTTAAACGTTGACTCGTTAAAAAATGGACTTTATATTCTCGAGGCAAAAAATAAGGATTTAACTTATCGGGGAAAGCTCTTCATTAAGCATTAGTTTATTCGACTAAAAGTGTTTAATTTTTTATAACTTAGTGTTCTGAAATCAAAAAAAATGTATGTTAAAAAACTTACTTCAAAAACTAAACATCGGCTTAGTATTTCTTTTTATCAGTTGTTGGACTCTTTTTCTGTTTGTCGATTATTTTGTACATGAAAAATTTATTTCAAAGGCATTCAACAATGTGACCCTCTCCTCAATTCTACCGGTGATGCTCTTTCTTTTTTTGGGATTTGTATTCATACTCAAGCGAAAGGGTGAAGTGATCTCTGTAAAGAAAGTCTCCATTGATGGATTGTCTGGATGGAAAATGATAGGATTTTTTTTCGTTCTAACTTTGGCTTATGTTACGACTTATGCCGGTTTTATTGATGCCTTCGAAGCTGAAAATACGGCATCAACTGCAAGCTATGTCATTCTTGTGTTCTCACAACTCTTCTTTCTTATATTGATAATTCTTCCTTGCTTTGTAAGTGGCTCATTCCTACTTGATTTGTTTCCAGTGTTTATAAATAACAAAAAAAGCAAGTTAATCATTGCTCTAGCTCTTGGTTTTGTGTGCAATGGTTTACTCCTTTTTGCAATCGCTGCTCTACATTTCATGACAGTTGCCACTGTGTTGGGGCTCTTTCTTTCGATATGTGTTTTAGGTTATAAAAGGTTTATTGCATTAAGTAAAGAAATTTTTATTGAAACTAGTAGTGTTTCAAGTTTAAATATCTTGGGACTATTATCTTTGTTCACCCTTTTGGTTTTCATAATTATTAATTTCAATTCATCTCTAAGACCCATTCCAATTGGCTTTGATGAGTTGAGCCTTTATATGAATATACCAAAGCTGATAGCAGGCTATAACGGATTAACTCAAGGAGGTCAGGCATACAATTGGTCCATATGGATGTCGCTCGGCTTTATTTTAAACAATAAAGTAGCCTTACCAACATTAATTTCAATTTTACCTGGAATATTATCTTGCTATGCTCTATACAGGATTTCACGAAATTTTCTTGACACCAATTTTTCAATCTTATGTGCCGTTATCTTTTACATCATTCCAACAACAATTTGGCAGAGTAGTGCAGATGCAAAGATTGATTTAGCGTTGGTTTTTTTTACATTAACTGCTGTATTATTGTTGCTTGAGAACAATAAAAAAAGTGAAAGTGTATATGTTCCATCTAAAATCTTAAGTAATCAAGTCTTTCGTTTTTTCCAAAATAAGATTTGGTTGAACACCTCTATCCTATTGGGTGTTTTACTTGGATATTCTTTTGGCATTAAGTATACTGCTATTTTCTTTGTTATAGCAATCAGTGCAGGATTTATCTATAAGTATAGTCAATCATTAAGCATTGCAGCAGGGGTGGTTTTTTCTGGAATTGGTTTCATGTTTATTGGTAGACTTTATTCCTTTTCAGGAATAGAATTTGATAATGATTCACAAGTAAATTTAATTGGTTTTGTTTTTACTTTGCTCGCTTTAGTTTCACTTAGCATTCATATTTTTATTTATCGAATGCAGCATCTTAAAGGATTTTTATATCTTTTTGTATTGTTAGCTGTACTATCTTTTACTTTTTCGCCTTGGCTGTTAAAAAACTACCGTGAAACAAAAGCCGTGACCGTGAGTAATCTACTAAATGGTAAGTCTGCCTTAGAATCTATTGATAAAATCCTCAACTATTCAATTCCAACATCGCATTTTCATACGAGTAAGCATAAAGAAATATTGTATGCTCAAGTTGAAGGCGGAACACCAGATTATCGGAATGATAGCATTACTAACTATGTTAAAAATTATGGTAAGAACACAGGAAAATATGAAGAAGTGCAGAGATATATTGGATATGAGAAGGGTGTGCCTAAATATATTTCAATTTTTCATGATCTAGGCATTCTTCAAAACGTTGCCAACTTCCCTACTGATATTGGGATTTTTTTACTTGTTCTATTTCCGCTTCTTTTTTTAAGTCTTCGCAAACGTAACCTTTATAGCAATCTATATAACATGATTCTCTTGGGTCTAGTTTTATTGATTTCTCTTTCCACCTTATACATTAGCGAAGATAAGCTTATTGCCAAGAGCTTTATGGCAAATATAGATAAGATAAAATTATTGAACCCCAACTATAGTCAGTTATTGATGAGTATTTATGTATTGATGGCAAGTTTTTTAAATAGCTTAATTTTGATCTTTACATCTTTCTTCTTAAATCTATATAAAACTAATATAGTAAGCAGTTACCTTGTGTTGATAGCTGTCTTGCTTATCACATTTTTCGTGAACTATCATACGATCAAAAATTGGGGAAAAGCAACTAAACTTTTATTCATTATCGCAGGATCTTCCTTTGTGACTTGGTGGTTTTTTGGAAGTGGTATTACTTGGTATGCATTACCTGTGTTTGCACTTAGCATACCAGTTCTGTTTAGTTCGTTGACACACGAAGAAAGCGGAATATTGAAGGATAAGTATATTCGAGTACCTGTCTATTTATTGATTTATAGTGGGTTACTAATCATGTTACTATTCAGACAAGAAAGCATGATGGTTACTTATAGTTATGACCCTAAGACCCCTTCGAACACTAAAATAAATAAATTATTTTTACAATACAGTCATGGAGTTCATACCGAAGATGAATGTATAGATATCATAAATAAAACAATAGCAAATACGGCTCAAGCCTTAAATAATGGTAATAATGAAAAGATACTTAGAGTAGGAACCTCCCTGAATTACTTTATAGCTAATAACGATGTTAGAGTTTACGAAGATAATCAACTAGATCTATTTAATGGTGTCTATACGAATTGGTATGGGACCAAGGATATCATCAGTGACAATTTTGTTGACAATAAGATAAGATATATTTTGTTTGATTTTGCAACAGGCAATTTAGATAATACACCAGATAAATCACTTACAAAAAAAGTTGGCAATTTTTATGACTATATTTCCAACAACCCAAGAATTGAAGTTATCAATACAGATAGGCTTCTAGAGGACCCATCTTCAAAGGATTTGATCACGGAGAATGGTAAACAAGTCCCAGTAAAATATGGTATTTTTAATGGAACGAGGGTTATACAAACTGGATCTTTAGTTTTACTCAAAATAAATTAATCATCCTAGGTGCTTACAACAAAAGACGACATTCTGGTAATCATACCTGTATATAATGAAGCCACTCATATTGAGTCGCTTGCTGGTCTCATTCAAGGACAAGGATTCAAGCAGATTTGCATCATTAATGATGGTAGCACCGATAATATTGAAGAAATTCTTTTTGAAGCACCAACCATCATGTTACATCATATAATTAACAGAGGAGTAGGTGCAGCTACAGACACTGGATTTCGTTATGCAATTTTGAATAAATTTAATGCAGTAATCACCATTGATGCAGATATGCAACATGATGCAAAAGATTTGGATGTACTGTTTGATTCATACCTAGAAAGTAATGCAGATATTATCATAGGTAGTAGATTTCTAAAATTAGATAATAAAATTCCAAAAATAAGACACGTGTATAACAAGATTGCTAATCTGCTTGTATTTGCTTTTAGTAATAGATGGATTACTGATACACAAAGTGGCTATAAGTTTATCACCAAAAAAGCGCTGGAAAATATTCAATTGAAGACTGATGGTTATGAATTTTGCAGTGAATTTATTATCAAAGCGCTGCAACAGAATTTCAAAATTCAAGAAGTCCCAATTCATGTATACTACACTGATTACTCTATGAAGAAGGGACAAAGTCTTGTAAATGGGTATAGAACCATGATTAGTTTATTTAGCAACATTTTTTTTAAGGATTAGTTATCTTTGATATCAAGATGGAAATATATCAGATTTTAGTACCTCTAGTTGCAGTTTTATTCATGTATGTGAGTGTCAGACAATATATGAGTGGGAGGAATACTTTTTTTGAGATGTTTAGTTGGTGTTTCATTTGGTTTTTTATTATTGTTGTCGCTATCATTCCTGATCTTATTACCATTTATCTTGCACGTGCGCTAGGAATAAAAAGTAATGTCAATGCAATTGTATTTTTGAGCTTAGGAATTTTATTTTTTCTTCAATACAATTTATTTCTTACCATCAAACGTCAGAATAAGACGATTACTGATTTAGTTAAAAAAATAGCTCTTGACAATAAAAAAGAGTTACCAAAATAGATGCACATTCTATTCGTTTTAGAACATTACTTTCCATACATTGGTGGAGCAGAGAAGCTCTTTAAGAGTTTGACTGAATCTATGGTAAAAGAAGGCTTCGAGGTAACTGTATTGACCACAAAGCATGACTCTATAATACTTTCAAATGAAGTCATCGGTGGGGTAAATGTTGTAAGATTACCGTTCAATAATAGATTTCTTTTTACTTTTTTTAGTTTCCCATTTTTGATAAAATTTGTCAAAAAATGCGATATTGTTCATACCACTTCTTATAATGCAGCCGTTCCCGCATTTTTTGCTGGAAAATTTTGCAAAAAGCCTGTTTACATTACTTTTCATGAAGTGTGGAGCGGTTTATGGTTTAATTTGCCCTTTTATTCCTTCGTTCATAAAATTGGCTACTATCTTTTTGAGAAAATGATTTTAAAACTTCCTTTTGACAAGTATATTGCTGTTTCGGAATACACTAAAAAATGTTTGCTGGAAAGTGGAATTAAAGAATCAAAAATTGAACAAATTTATAATGCAATAGACTATGAGCTGATAGCTCAATATCAAGAACAAAAGACTCCTAAAAAGCATGTTTTTTCTTATTATGGTAGGCTTGGCGCAAGCAAAGGACTAGACATTTTATTAGGTGCACTATTAGAATTGAAAGAAGAAAAAGTAAATTTCACTTGTCAACTCATTATACCTCAATACCCAAGGTCAGTCTATTATGAAATAATAGATATTATCTCTAAATATGAAATTATAAAGCATATAGAAATTTATCATGAATTAAGTGAGAAAGAGTTGTATCATAGAATTCAAGATAGCTCCTTTGTTGTGATCCCATCCTATAGTGAAGGCTTTTGTTTTGTGGCAGCAGAGTGTAGTGCTTTACAAATTCCAGTAGTCTCATCAGGTAAAGGGGCACTTAGAGAAACTGTTTCTGGTAAGTATATAGAAATGTTGGACCTGACGATAAAGGATCTTAAAGCTGCCTTAGAAAAAGGCATTAGTGGAGAATGGTGTTATAAGGAGAATCGAATTTTTCCGATGACGGAAATGATTCAATCTTATTTGAAAGTATATAGTTAATCTGAAAAGAGTAATACCTAAAGTACATACGCAAAAGACCAAGCTACTTCTTGTTTTTTCAAGACTTTTTATAAAAAAAATACAGAGGTATTGCTATGAAGTTTCTTTGCATCGTCTTAAAAAATTTAACAGCTGAATGTAAGTCTGTTTTATAAATCCATTTGGTATTGATTATAAAAAAAGAAGCCCTTCAAATTTGAAGGGCTTCTTTTAATTTAACTTTTCGCTTTTACAATATCACCTTTCAATAGATGATAAGCAACAGGAGCGGCTATAAAAATTGATGAATAAGTACCAACTAAGATACCAATCAACATTGCAAAGGAGAAGCCTCTTACTGTTTCACCACCAAAAATAAAGATAATTAACATTGTCGTGAAGGTATAGAAAGAGGTCATAATTGTTCTACTCAAGGTTGAGTTCATGGCATAGTTGAATAAATCATGAAGATTACCCGTTTTGTGCTCTCTCAAATTTTCTCTGATTCTATCAAAAACTACTACTGTGTCATTCATTGAATATCCAATCAATGTAAGTACTGCAGCAACTATTGTTTGATCTACTTCAAGTGAGAATGGAAGTATTCCTTTAAAGATAGAGAATACTCCAAGCGTAAATGCAACATCATGAATTAATGAAACCACGACTCCAGCACCGAACTGCCATTTTCTGAAACGAATAGCAATATAGATGAAGATACCAATAATGGCAATAATTGAGGTATAAATAGAACTTGATTTTATATCTTCAGCAACAGTTGCACCAATCTTGTTGCTGCTTTCAATATACAAAGGTGAATTGAACTTTTCTTCTGCAGGTGCGCTTTTATAGTAGCCCTTTACACCATTATAAATAATCTTTAAAACAGCCTCGTTTGCCTCTTTACTATCAACATTTGATAAGTGTGCTGTTGTAATTTGCACTCTATCTCCATTAGTTCCATAAGTTTTCACAACTGGTACATCACTTAACATAGGATCTAATGTTTTAGCAATGTCTGATGTATTTACTGCTTTGTCAAATTTAATAACGTATTTACGTCCACCTTTAAAGTCAACCCCTAGATCAAATCCTCTAAGTAATGCAGAACCAGTTCCAATTATTATAAATGCGATTGAGACACCGATAAATAATTTACTTTTTCCAACAAAATCGAAGTTGAAATTTTTGAACAATCCTTTAGAGAATCCTGTATCAAATTTAACCGAACGATTTTTATTAATGAAGAAATCTTCAAATATAATTCTTGACAATACAACTCCAGTAAGGATAGAAGAGCCAATACCAATCATTAGAATAGTTCCGAAACCTTTAATTGGACCTTTTCCAAAATAATAAAGAATGAAAGCGGTATAGAAGTTGGCAACGTTGGCATCAATG
Source organism: Chitinophaga pinensis (assembly GCA_945872405.1). Lineage (GTDB taxonomy): Bacteria > Bacteroidota > Bacteroidia > Chitinophagales > CAMDFR01 > CAMDFR01. Next base: position 45,860 of record CAMBZT010000004.1, read on the forward strand.
ATGGCAGAATAAGATTTAGTGAAACCATCGCTTATGGCATTAGAAAAAGTTTTACCTTTTGCTAATTCTTCTCTGATTCTTTCAAATATAATAATACTTGTATCTACAGCCATACCAATGGTGAGAATGATACCTGCTAAGCCCGGTAAAGTAAGTACTGTACCAAAACCAACAATTGCACAGAAAATGAAGAATATATTCACCATCAATGCGATATCTGCTACCACACCTGCCTTGTTGTAATAGAGTAGCATAACTATCATAACAAGTATTAGAGCTATGATGAATGACATCATTCCTTTTTGAATAGCCTCAGCACCCAAGGTCGGACCAACTACAGATTCCTCAATAATTCTTGTTTTTGCATCCAACTTACCTGCCTTCAATACATTTGCTAAATCTTGCGATTCTTGAACACCATTGTTTCCACCACCCATTGTAATCTGTGATCTGCCACCAGAAATTTCTCCATTTACAATTGGGGCAGAGAATACTTTATTATCCAAGACGATAGCAATACACTCTTTTGGATCATTTTCGTCACCTTTATGATCTGCAGCCTCATGTGTCATCCTTTTCCACTTATCAGCACCAGTTCCATCCATTGTCAGACTCACAATTGGTGTACCTTGATCGAAACCAGCAACAGCTTCAATGATAGCATCGCCGCCAAGAGGAGCGATTTTCAAGTTCCCTTTATCTTTGATAGCATATAGTGCATAAATCTTATCTGATTCTGATATGGATTGAGCACTCCAAAAGAAACGTACATTTTGGTTAAACAAAGCACGAACTTGATTGTAAGCCAGATATGCATTTACTTTATCAATGTCCTTTAATTTTGAGTATCCAATCACAGGACCTGCTGCAAACTGTTTTTGATCACTACTTAAACTAGGTTGAAGGACATCAAAAAGTGGATTGAAAGTAGAATCTACTTTGGCTGCCTTTGAAGTATCTACTATTCCTGCCACTAAAGTTGCGCTATCTTTTTTGGTACTATCCTTAGCAGCAGCTGACATTTGAGCTAAGTCATTAATGGGAGTTGCAGGAACAGCAAGGTCTAAATTTTTTGCTTTACTTTTTTCGATTGTAATGATGCTTCTGATTACATCATTTCCTCTGTTGAATAGAATACTACCAATTTCACGATTATCATAAGTATACCAAAAGCCAAGTTCTGCAGTAGTTTGAAGAATACTTTCTACCCTCTTTGGATCTTCTACACCTGGTAACTCAAGTAAAATTCTACCCGTTCTCTCCTCTAAATTGACATTAGGTTGAACCACCCCAAATTGATCTATTCTTGTTTTAACAACATTAAAAGTATTTTTAAGAGAGGCATCGACTTCTTTTTGTAAAACATCAATAACCTGTTCGTTAGTCATTCCAAAATTAATCTTGTCTTGGAATTTTTGATTCATAAATAATCCTGCAAGTTTAGTTTTAGGATCTATTTTTTCAAATTCCTCTTGAAACAATGTCAAGTAGGGTCTTGCATCTTCTTGTTGCTTTGCGTTTGCTTGACTAAGAGCTTTAATGAACTGAGGATCTTTTGATCCGTTAGCTAATTGAGAAAGAACATCATCTTGTTCAATTGCCATCACTACACTCATTCCACCCTTTAAGTCAAGACCAAGGCCCAATTGACGTTCCATAGCTTTGCCAAGGGTAATTCCTAAACCAACGTTTTTGCTTGATAACGAATCTAGAAACGCTCTTCTGTATTTCGTTTTTAAATCCTTCATAGAATCGACCTCATTTTGTGACAATGATTTGTCATTTTCATTGAATCCTTTCACTTTGGATTCAGCAAATACAAAAGATTTTTTGTCGTAACTTCTTGATGTAACGGTGTAAAATATTGGTAAGATACACACGATGGCGAGGAGTATTAAAAATACCTTGATAAGTCCTTTTGCCTGCATAGTTGATTTATTTAAATATTATTTCTGAATGAGCATTAAAAAACGAGGGGCAAAAGTACATTTTTTTACTGAATAGTCAAAAAATAAAAGCATTTACATATTGTACTTTTTACAAACTCCATTAAATCTAGAACTTTGACTCGTTCTGTATCATATAAATTGAGCGGAGAAGAGTGGGGCAAACTAGTCTAGTTTTGAAACGAATTTAATCTTTTACAGAACTATTATGAAATCAATTTTGAGTATAAATCAATACACTCTTTGGCTTCTTTCACATCGTGTACTCGAAGTATTTGTGCCCCTTTACTCAAGGCAATTGTGTTGAGGACAGAGGTGCCATTGAGGGCTTCTTCTGGACAAGAATGAAGCGTCTTCCATATCATTGACTTTCTTGATAGGCCTACCATCAATGGAAGATTAAAAGTACTGAATTCATCGAGATGATTTAGAAGTTCAAAATTATGGCTAATCGTTTTTCCAAAACCAAATCCAGGGTCAATAATTATTTTTTTTACCCCTTTTGATGAAATGAAAGCAATTCTGTCTTCAAAATATTGCTTTATTTCGCTTATAACATCCTGATATGTAGGGCTAACATGCATGTTTTCGGGAATACCCTTCATATGCATGCAGATGTATGGCACTTGAAAGCGAGCTACGACGTCAAGAATTGCATCATCGATAGCACCACCAGAGATATCATTAATAATTGAAGCACCAGCATCAAGACAAGCTTCAGCAACCTTAGAATGTACCGTATCTATTGATAGGATGATCTGAGGAAAGAGCTTGATTATGTCTTTAACCACCGGCATCATTCTATTAATTTCGACTTCCTCTTCAATAATTCTTGCGCCAGGCTTAGAAGTCATACCACCCACATCGATAATACTAGCACCTTCCGCCAACATTTTTTCAACTTGCTTTGCATAATCTTTTAAATATTTTCCTCCGTCGTAGAAAGAATCTGGACTTATATTTAAAATGCCCATAACTATGGGTTTTTTAAGATCAATGTTCTGCTCTTGCAAAAAAATATCCATGGAATTTTGGTTTCTAGGATAAGGTATTCATATAAGCCAAACACAAATCAATACATGCCGAAATTCCTTTTGAATGGGTTCTTTCCACTCCATGAGAAGCTGCAACACCCATTCCAATCAAGGCAACTCGAAATTGATTTCCCGCCCTCCAAGCAGCAGATCCGTCGCTACCATAAAAAGGATAGACATCTACCCGATGCTCAATTTTATTGGCTCTTGCCAATTCAACCAATTCACGTCGGAATGAATAATCATAGGGTCCGCTGCTATCTTTTGCACAAATGGAACAGGCCTCCTCTACTCCTTCTACGTTTGAGCCGACTACACCCATGTCGATTACAAGCATATCTTTTATACTCTTTGCATAACCACCAGTGGCCCCGTGTCCTACCTCCTCATAATTGGAAAAGAAAAGTTCCACAGGATATGTTTTTCCTGCTTCTTTTGCCATTCTTGCTAATTCAAACATTACAAAACAGCCCGCTTTATTATCTAGGTAACGAGATTTAATAAATCCACTTTGCAGTTCTTGATAGCGAGTGTCGAAGGCAATAATATCACCAACAGCAATACCAAGGGCACAAACATCTTCCTTGGACTTAACCAACTCGTCTACTCTAATATGCATATTGTCTGTGTTTCTTTGAAGTGAAGCACTTTCTTTATTCGCATGAACTGAGGGATTATTGAGCAATAATGTACCTGTTAATATTTTTTTATCATGTGTATGAATTTTACAATATTCACCTTCGGCCATGTTAAGTGACAAACCATTCAATAATGAGATACTTAAAGTACCATCGCTCTTGATTCCATTTACTATGGCACCTAATGTGTCAATATGACCTGCTATAGAGAGGCTAGGATTTTCACCAAGCGCACATTTCACCGCTCCTTTTTGTGTATATTCTGGTGAATAACCCAACCCTTTTAGGTATTTGAAACAATAGTCTGCAGCTTTATCAGTAAAGCCAGTTGGTGAATCAATCTCGATTAATTCTTGAAGTGTTTTAAAATCCATTATTCAGAGTACTTTATATTAGAAATGTAATATTGTATGCAAAGTTAGAAAGTTTAGATTAAGAATTTAAGCCAAAGCAAATAATGGTAAAAAAACTTGAAACCATTGATATAAAGGAATCCGGTTAATAATACTTACTGAATTCTGCAAGCTAAATGCAATTTTGTTGCATTAATGAACTTTTTGAATGTACTTTTGTCTTAGCAAACTTATGAATACAACTCAAGAACATTCTCATCACCGGCACGACAATCAAGATAAAGCCACAAAGCTTAGTATTTTTTTGTCTTTTTTATGCACCATCCATTGTATATTGACCCCTATTCTGCTGATTTTTCTTGGCATGTATCCTTCTATCAATTCAAGTTTCAAAATACTTAATAATCCTATACTAGAGTTATCTATTATTTTATTATCAGGTTTATTAGGGATTTATACGATGTTGCATGGTTATCGACATCATCATCACGAAAGCAGACCTCTTATTCTTTTTAGTCTTGGAATCTCGCTGTTTTGTGTCCATTTTGGATTGCATTTGCTTTCCTTTTCGGAAGGCATTAACTTATGTATTTCATTGATTGGAAGTCTTTTTATTTTGTGGAGTCAAGTACTTAACTACCGCTTAATGAATCGCACGAAGTGCATACACTAGCGACTTTTAAGATCGATACCTGTCTTTTTATTCTCATTTGGAGATAAGCCTACTTTTAGCTTTGTATTTTGCGTGAGGTACTGGCAGCACTACCGCGTAGTGCCAAAGGACCGACAATGGCAGCTTTAAAACATGATAAGTAAGGCTTGTCCTGTAAGATACAGATCAAGAAAGCCATTGGCACGCCAAAAAAAAACTTTTCAAATCATAAGATTCTCTGCAACTAAATAGTTCACAATATTTTATCTTGCATCAAATTTTGTATACATGATTTATCGTTTTATTCTGGTTCATTGTTTACTGAGTGCATTTGTATTTGTACAAGCACAAAAAGCTAAGTTGCTTACTGGACCGATGATTGGATCCACTACGACCCATAGCTCAAAAATTTGGATTGCCTATGAGGGTAAAGCCAATAACATTGTTGCACTGTATGATTCTTTTAGAAGAGAAGTGAAATTTCCGAATGGTTTAGATTACATAAAAAACAAAAAAAATCAAATTGCGATGACACTTGATTTTACTGAATTGAGACCTGCAACTAAGTACAGTATTTTAATTAAACTTGGCGACAAGGTTGTTCAAGATAAATTATCGGTAAGGACTTTAAGTGAAGATTCGATTAAAGATTTTTCTTTTCTGATTGGTTCGTGTTTCATGATTCTTCCGGATGCCTTAGGTAAAAATTATTTTCCTGGCAGACATAAACGCATTCTTCGACCAATGATTGAAGCAGATGTAGACTTTAATTTATGGTTAGGAGATAATTGCTACTACATTTTAGGACAATGGAAAAGTTATGAAAGGATGTTTAAACGTCAATTGAATATGCGCATAAAAAATAAGCTATATGCAACTTATCTAAGTAGCAGACCAAATTATGCGATTTGGGATGATCATGATTTTGGTCCAAACGATTGTGACAAAAGCTTTCCATTGCGTGATACTTCATTAAAAATATTTACACATTTTTGGGCAAATGAGCAATGGGGATTTGATACAATGCCCGGGACCTACAGCAGTTTCAATCAATATGATAGCGAATTCTTTTTGACTGATGATCGTTATAATCGTTCTGAAAGAAGTGATGGTACAGACGGAGCCATACTTGGAAAAGATCAATTTGCTTGGTTAAAGTCTTCGCTTGCGAAGAGTAAAGCGACCTTTAAATTTATTGTTACAGGCTCACAAGTATTGAATAGAAAGACGGAGAAAGAATGTTGGATGAATGAATTTCCTGAGCATACAAATGAGTTATTGAATTTTATTAAAGAAAATCATATCACAGGTGTCATTTTTTTAACGGGTGATCGTCACTTAACCCATTTAATAAAAGATGAACAGAATAGTTTCTATCCTCTTTATGATTTTACCTGTTCTCCTGTTTTGAGCTTTGTATCTGAAGAACATGAGATAGAAATGAATAATCCTCAAGTTGTTCCCGGAACTCTAGTACAAAAGCAACACAACTATGGAAAAATAAGCATTAGCGGCCTACAAGGCAATAGGGTTTGCACTTTGTTTGATTATGATGAATATGGTGCACTACTTTGGAAATATGAGATCAATGAAAAAGAGTTAAGATAGTTTTCAAAGCATTTTTGACATATAATAATGAGGCAAATTTACTTCATGAAATACGTCACCACTTTTGAGATATCCATTTTTTAGATAAAACGCTACCGCAGTTTCACGGGCATTGCAATGCATATATAGAAAGCCATTCATTCGAGCGGTTTTTTCTGCGAAAGCAATCAAGTTTTTACCGACACCTTGACTTTGGAACCTCTGATCGACAGCTACTTGACGCATTTTAATTTTATGATTAACTTCTGGAGTAAGTATTAGACAGGCAATTACTTGATTGTCTAGTAGACCAACTAAATGAATATCTGCATTCTCTTTTGCTAATTGTTCTTCACTAAAATCAATTCCCAAAGGTCTTCTAAGAATTTCTCTTCTCAGCTCAACTGTTTGCAAATATTTTTCTGATTGGAAATCAACGATTGTGAACTCTATTTCTTTCATCTGATAAAATTATAGAAGAATATGAAATAGTTCAAATAAATTTGCATCGTGAAGAGCATGCAGATTCATGTTTGTTGCTTCCATATCTGTTTATGAAATTTATTCAATACATACGTTACTTTTTTTTATCAATCAGCAATAGAGGCTTATTTTTTACTTTGAAGTTATTGCTATTAGAGCCCTATTATGAAAGAAAGCTTGGTATACAAACCTTAACTATTGAGAATTTGGAAGGCCTAACTGTTCTAGATCAAGACTTTCAACTCAATCACCATTACCAAGGAGCTAGTTATTATATTTTACATAAACTATTTGATGTAATGAATCAATTCCCAAATAATCGATCGTTTATTGATTACGGATGTGGGAAGGGACGGCCAATGATAGTGGCAGCAAGAGAGGGATTTACAGAAGTAAAAGGGATTGACTTAGCAGAAGAATTATGTGACATGGCTAAAAAAAACATAGAGATTGTTGCTTCTAGCTTGCCCCTATCCTCTTTTTCAGTGATACATGCCAATGCCTTATTTTATGAGGATATTGACACGATAGAAGTATTTTTCTTTTTTAATCCCTTTGGCAGATCTGTGATGCGTGGTGTAATTTCTCAGATGAAGAAAAGTAAGTTAAGAAATGAGAGAACACTTTATGTAATTTACGTAAATCCACAATTCTTTGATTGTTTTATTCATGAAGAATTTGAAATCATTTACGAGATGCGAAGCAAAAATTATACTGAGGCAATGATACTTAGAATAAGCTAAGGCTATTATTTGGCTTCGAGATACTGTTTAAGTAAAGCTGATAACTCAACATATTTTACTTTATATTTTTCATTTAGATCCTTGAACTTTGCTTCAAAATTTTTAAAAGTTTTTACAGCTAATAAATTTCCGGAAAGTGCTGACACGAATAATTTATCCATCAGTAATTCTGTCTTTTCGTTGTATTGAACTTCAATGGCCTGATATTCCTCAAAAACATCGAGTACTTGATTGGGTGAATATGCTTTAAAATCCTCGTTGATTGTTACTTTTAGCTGCAGTGTATCATGAGAAAACCATAATTTATGCTGAAGTACACCATGTTCCTCATATCCGAAATTTGAAGCTACAGGTAGATTGACTAATTGTTTTAAAAATAAAGTATCCTTAGTGACCAAAGGTGAGAAAGTGCCAAATGAACTTAGCTTAAAAAATTTATCTTTATTACATTCTCCAACCTTTAGACTGCTGAAAACAGTTCCCTTTGCAGTGTATTTTTTGAGACCAAAAAGACTTACAATTTTTTTTGGACTTAACATTATTGAGGAATCAGCCGAGAAATTCGAATCTGTGCAATTTATTGCAAGAGCTGTTTTATTGGGTTCCATTGGAGACAAGACTTTTCTTGTCTTACAACTAATACAAAAAATCATTGAAACAATACAAACCATCAAAAAACATGGTTGACTTCGAGTTATAAAAAACAATTTATGAATGAGTATTTTTAGTAGTATCATATGCCATTTAAACGCTGTGAATATAAGCCTTTTATTAGTAGGAAGAAAGTGCTTATATGACTTCAATCACATTTCGTTGCAAATCATCAAAACATTCACGCTCACGAATTATTTTTGCTTCATTTTTTGTGTAAAGGATTTCAGCGGGACGAAGTCTTGAGTTAAATTGCATACTCATTTCAAAACCGTAAGCACCAGCATTTAAAAAGACTAAAAAGTCTCCTTCTCTCACTTCAGGTAAAACTCTATCCCAACAAAAGGTATCTGTTTCACATAAATTTCCAACAACAGTGTAAATTCTTTCTGTGCCTGAAGGATTAGAAACATTTAAAATTTCGTGATGAGACTGATAGAACATGGGCCTGATAAGGTGATTAAATCCTGAATTGACGCCTACAAACACTGTTGCGGGTGTTGGTTTTACCACATTTGCTTGAACCACAAAATAGCCTGCCTCGCTTACTAAGTATTTGCCAGGTTCAAACCAGATTTCTAAATCTCTATTTGTTTCAGCTTTGTATTCCTTTATTTTTTCTGCTAATTTTTCTCCGAGTAATGCAACATCTGTTTCCTTTTCTCCATCTTTATACTTCACTTTGAATCCAGAACCCAAATCCAACACTTTTACATTTTCAAAATGGGTCAAGAGGGATAACATTACATCCATTCCCTCTGTAAATACTTCCATATCTTTGATTTCACTTCCTGTATGCATGTGCAGACCTTCTACATTTAAATTGGTTGTTTTCACAATTCGTAAGATATGTCGCAGCTGATGAATAGAGATACCAAATTTACTATCGATATGACCTGTAGAAATATTATAGTTTCCACCACCCATGATATGAGGATTGAATCGAATCATAACAGGATATGTGTCGCCGTATGTATTTCCAAACTGCTCGAGAATTGAGATATTGTCAATATTAATATGAACACCCAGTTCAACAGCTTGTTGAATTTCTTCAAAGCTGACACAATTGGGGGTGAATAAGATTTGCTGTGGTGAAAACCCAGCTTTTAGACCTAGCTGAATCTCATTGAAAGATACAGCATCAAGACCTCCGCCTAGTTGTCTAATAATTTTCAGAACATTGATGTTTGATAAGGCCTTGCATGCATAGAAGAATTTGGTATTCGTCCCCTTAAATGCGTTTTTTAACTTATTGAATTGCGACTCAACTTTTTCTTGATGATAAATATATAATGGAGAACCAAATTGTTCTACCATGCTTATCAGTTCTCTTTCATTTAGCATTGTTTAATATTTTTGAAGATAGATCAATTATTAAATTCTATAGCTTTTAAAGGTACCTCAGCTATAATTCCGAGTATTGTTTTGACATACTGGTACAAAGTGCGTCTGAGAAAATGAGTAAAAAAAAAGCAGCCGGTTGGCTGCTTTTTTTACTGTTATTAAACAGGATTATTTTGCATGAACCAATGTCATTGTCATGGCTTGTCCGCCATCTTCCATTTTCAAAACCAACTTTTTATCAGTTAATTCTTCAATGTTTGCGTCACTTGGTTTTTTAGATTGATTATCTGTCATAGTCAATTTCTTTCCTTCCTTATCTACTGACCAGGTACCATTACTAGCAACACCGCTCATAGTAGCTATCACAGTTTTGTCAGCTTTAAATTCAAAAGAAGAATTAGCCTTCATTTGATCCATCATTTGTTTGAAAACTTCTTCCATTCCTGCTGGGATTGGTTGATTGGTTTTAAAATCTTCAATTTTCCATTTACCCGCGATTAACTTTTCAGGAGATGGTTTACAAGATGTAATGCTTACAAACATTACTACAGTTAAAAATACTGCGATAAACGACTTAGCGAAACTTTTTTTCATTTTTATATTATTTGTTGAATTAAAACGAGAGCGAAAATAAGTATAATTGTTTTAATTTGCAGAAATTAATTCTAGAATAGACCAATTACATGCAGATTATATGAAAATAAAATTGATATTGACTGGAAAAACGCATGAACCTTATATAAAAGAAGGCATATTTTACTATGTTAAAAAACTTCAGCATTATATTCCATTTGAACTTTTTGAGACTTCAGAGCTAAAAAACACAAAAAATTTGGATCAAGAGACAATCAGAAGTAAAGAGGGCGAAAATATACTTACATTGATTAAGCCAGGCGATTGGGTAGTTTTATTAGATGATAAAGGAAAAGATTATAGCTCGGAGGCGTTTGCGCAGCAGATTGAGAAGAAACAACTTCAAAGTATTAAAAATGTTGTTTTTGTGGTAGGAGGTGCTTATGGGTTTTCATCGAATGTATATGCTCGAGGAAATGAAAAACTCAGCCTTTCAAAAATGACTTTTTCGCATCAAATTATTCGAATCATCTTCTTAGAACAATTGTATAGGGCATATAGTATTTTGAACAATGAACCCTATCATCATCAATAACAAAGTAATTATTCTTGATTTATTGTACTTTTGGAACTAATTAAAAAGCTATGCTTACCACTATTTTAGTTGCTGTCACCTGCATCATTTCTTTTATTGCATTTAGTAATGAGTCGCTTCGGTCTAAACTAATATTTTATCCTTATGAGATCAAAGAGAATAATCAATGGTATAGATTTTTTTCGGGTGGTTTTATTCATGCAGATTCCACCCATCTCATTTTCAACATGATTTCCTTGTACTCCATTGGATCAATGGTAGAAAAGCAATTCGTTTATGAGTTTGGTGAGATTGGAAGAGCTCTTTATGTCGGTATGTATTTAGCTGCTATTCCATTATCTAGTTTATTTGATTACTATAAACACAGGGACAATATCAATTACAGAGCACTTGGTGCCTCAGGTGCTGTATCAGCTGTTATTTACAGTGGTGTTTTGTTTTTTCCATGGGCAAAAATTATTATCTTTTTTGCCATACCAATGTGGTTTTGGTTATTTGGAATACTTTATCTAGGTTTCTCCGCATACATGGCAAAAAGAGGTGGTGATAATGTAGGTCATTATGCCCATTTTTTTGGGGGCATTATTGGTATTCTATTTCCAATTATTGTAAAACCAGATCTTGCCATACAATTTTATAATACGATTACAACTCATCAATTAATTTAGGTAATGAGAATAGATCTTCGAAGTGATACCGTTACCAAACCTACTCCTGCCATGCTTGATGCCATGATGCATGCCAATGTAGGTGATGATGTTTTTGGAGAAGATTCAACAATTGCTGAATTAGAAACTAGGCTTGCAGTAATGTTTGGAATGGAGGCAGGGTTGTTCTGTCCAAGTGGCACCATGACGAATCAGATAGCCATAAAAGCACATACACAACCCTTGGATGAAATTATCTGCGACCAATTAGCACATATTTATAATTATGAGACAGGAGGTTGGGCCTTTCATAGTGGTGTTTCTATTAAATTGATTCAAACGCAAAGAGGAATAATTCAGGCGAATCAAGTATTGCCTTGTATTCAACCGGATCAAGATTGGCTGCCGAATACTCGACTTTTATGTATTGAGAATACGGTAAATAGAGGAGGTGGAAGTGTTTATTCGCTAAATGAGATGAAAGCCTTGAAGGAATTCTGCAGTGCACATAATTTGATTTACCATTTAGATGGTGCTCGAATTTTCAATGCAATTGTTTCTAGTAACTATACAACGGAGGATCTACATGGAGTCTTCGACAGTGTCTCCATCTGCTTATCAAAAGGATTAGGAGCTCCGGTAGGATCAGTTTTGCTTGGGAAAAAAGATTTTATCAAGAAGAGCAGAAAAATAAGAAAGGTATTTGGAGGCGGTATGAGACAGGCTGGATATATAGCTGCAGCTGGGCTCTACGCTATAGAAAATAATGTGGAGAGAATGAAGGATGACCATTATCGAGCAAAGGTTTTAGGAGAAACACTTTCCAGTCTTTCTTATGTCGCTTCGGTCTTGGATGTGGAGACTAATATTGTTATATTTTCTTTACATGAAGCAAGTGAAACCAAAAAATTTATTGACTATTTAGCAAAACATGATATTCATGCAGTGCCTTTTGGAGGAAACTCTGTAAGATTTGTTACCCATCTAGATTTTACTGAAGAAATGTTAACAAGGGTACAAGAAATTTTAAAAAAGTTTACCTTAGTAAATTAAGAAAACATAAAAAGTAAAAAACTATGGAAAATATACCACAAACAGCAAGAGAAATCATTCATTCATTACCTGAAAGATTTAGACCTGAAAAAGTTGAGGAAGGAGTTGAAGCTATACTTCACTTTGATATTAGCGGCGATAGAGGTGGTCAGTTTACTGTTGATCTCAATGATGCAAGATGCATTGTCACCGATGGTTTGAGTGGAACGCCATTAGGAACAGTTAGAGCCACAGATACCAATTATGAAGATATAGAATTAGGACGAACCAATCCACAAATGGCATTCATGATGGGAAAGATAAAAGCAGATAATGTGATGGAATTGATGAAGTTTATTGGATACTTCAAAAGACTGTATAAAAAACCTGAATAAGTCTCTTTAATTATTGTTAGAGGTCAACTTTTCTATTTCTAATTTAATTGAGTAATCAAATTACCCAATCTTCATTCAATTTGTAATTTGTATCCGTGAGAAAATTGGTTTTAGTTTACCTTATTATCTATTCATTTTCCTTTTCTTGTTTGGCAAGTTTAAAAGGAGTTCAGGATAAATTGTATACTAATCAATTCTCAAAGGCAAAAGCAGTGTTAGACAAAGTCTTATCAAAAGACGCTACAAATTATCAAGCACTTTTCTTGTATGCTCAATTATATTTTTCAAGTGATAATAAAGGTTATCAGATAGATAGTGCTTATCACTATGCAAGTTTATCCGTAGCACATTTACCAGCTGAAAAGGACAAAAATTATATAAAAGGATTCAGATATGGGTTCAGCAAAACACGCATTTTTCAACTAAAAAAAGATGTGACTGAAGCAGCCTATTTCAGTGCAGAACAAGCAAATAAGATTGGTTCTTACAATCACTTTATTGAAGTATATCAAGACGACTACTTTAAAAATTTAGCGATAAAACATAGGGATGATCTTGCATTTGGAGAGGCCAAAACCAAAATGGATTTTATAAGTTTTAAGGAATTTATGGACAAATATCCAAGTTCTAATCAAGCAACTGAGGCACGTGGACTTTATGAGAAGCTACTCTTTGAAAATACAACAAAAGAAGGTAGTTGGCAAGCTTACAAACATTATCTAGATAATTATCCGGAGGCTGTTTTTCGAGAGGAGGCTTTGGCAAGTTACGAAACGCTACTCTTTGCAGAATATGAGTTAAGTAAAGAACCAAGTAAGCTCTACGAGTTTATTTCGCTTTACCCTTTCAATAGATATAGGAACAAGGCAGAATCATTACTCTTTAGGTCTGTTTGTAAAGATTTCAATTCGCAAACCTTATTAAATTTTATACAAAATTATTCAAATTCCAATTCTGCTCATCATATTTGGCAACTCATCTATGGGAACGAAACTTATGCTGATAATGATTCAATTTACAGTTATTTTATTCAACGATTTCCGTTCTATCCCCATAAACAGCAATTTTGCACAGACAGTACACTAGCATCAATAAAACTCTATGCGTTTGAATCTAACGGGCTTTATGGGTTTAAAAACAAGCTAACTGACAGCATAGTTCAATTGCCTATTTATTATGATGTTCAAGAATTTTCTGAACGACTTTGTGCGGCAGCATCATCGCCCTCGGTTAATAATAAGTATAAGTATGGGTTTATTAATAAACAATTCTTATTTGTTGTAGCGCCAATGTATGACGAAGTATATGATTTCGAATCTGGACTCTCAATTGTGGGCGTTGGTGACTGTCCAGATGGGGTTTGTAGATATGGAATCATAAATGAGATTGGTGATACCATCTTACCTATCCTGTATGGTGATGTACACGAATTTTATGACAAATTAGCATTAGTAGAAACAGTAGAAAAGAAAATTGGCTATACAAATAATGCGGGTAATTTTATTATTTCACCAAAGTTTTTAAGGGGAAGAGATTTTTCTGAAAACCTTGCTGCTGTTCAGTTAGACACTAGTTGGTTTTTTATCGACACAAATGGGATACAAAAAATTCCTATTTTTTTTAAGATGGTAACTGATTTTAAAAATGGAATGTCTTCTTTCAGCAAAGATGGAAATTTATGGGGTGTACTTAATAATAAAGGTGAGATTATAAAGGAGGCACAATTTAAAGAACCTGTGATTTTTGAAGACTTAGTTACTAAAGTAAAAGTTGAAGAAAAAATAGAAAAGAAGGGGAAGATAAAATATTCATTGATAGAATATTTATTGCACATTGATGGGAGCATGGAAAAAATAACTGATTAGTTTTTCACAAGGCGAAATGTTTTCACGTTTTTGTCTACCTCTAGTCTCACAAAGTAAATTCCCTTTTCGAGATGATACTCTTTGATATCAATGGTATATTCTTTCACGTCAGGTTTTGCTTCTTTTGTAACAAATAGTTTTTCTGTTCCTAACATATCAGTGACCTTCACTGTCACGGAAATTGTATCGCTCACATTCAATGAAAATCGCAACTCATCCTTTAATGGATTTGGGAAAACACTACTAATCCTAGGCTCCTTATAATTTGGGGAGGTATTGTTATTGGGATTATTCGGGTTTGAAATTTGTGTCTGCTGCACTAGATTTGCCAACTCTAATGCTTTTGCAACGGCTTGTTGATAAGAGGTACCCTGATAGGCAATGGAAGAAGAAATTGGGTCCACCACTGTATAAAATGTGAATCTTCCATCAGTCCATACATCGTTTGTATCAATGAAAGAGAAGATATTATCAAATCCGTATTTGTCTCTGAACAAATCTATCTCATTACAATTGGTGGTTCCATTTAACTTGTTCATTGCTGCCCAAACAGAAATTCGTGTTGATTGAACAGAAGCGAAAGAATTCATATAATCCGCAAACTCTGCACAATTTGAACAATTAGAAGTCGTACTCACAACGAAAATCACCTTGTTTTTGGACAACATATCTGATACTGACTTTGTTACTCCGTTACAACCTGTCTCTTTTCTTCCCAGAATTCCTTGAGAGAATAAAGCAGATCCTATAAGCACTAAAAGAAATAATAAGTAAATTTTTTTCATATATCGCTCATAAAAGTAAGCATAAAAAAGAAAATCTACAAAGCTCAGAAGATTGATTGTGTTAATAAATCTAAATTGAATCCACTTCTTGTTGCAATAATTATATTGCAAGGCTTTTGAATTCATTTCCTAATGGTTCTTTAACAATCATCTAGCTTGATTGACTTAACTTTGTCTGTCACTAACAGATAATAATGAAAAAAAATTGGCAAGAACTTTTGGTTGAAAACGCAAAACCAGAGGAGTTGTATAAAAACCAACTAACAAACCGTATAATTGGAAATGTTGGTAATAAAAATGATGGTAAAACACTCATTATTTTGTCTAGTATTTATGGAAATGAAACGGCAAGTTTGATAGCAATGGAAGAGGTGTTTCAAAATTTAAGTCTTGAGAAAACAAAGATTAGAGGACTGTGTGTAGGCCTAGCAGGTAACTTGATGGCGCTTCACTTGGGCCAGCCATACGTAGATGAAGATTTGAATTTTATGTGGAACCATGCTGCCATTGAAAACAAAAAGAAAGCTACATTGCTTCTTCATAGCAGCAACGAGTCATTAGAACTAATGGAAATCTTACGTATTCTAAAACAAGTTGAGCCATTTGATAGAGAAAAATTTTTATTCGTCAATTTAAATGCTGAATTGGAGGAGGAAATGAACTATGTATTGCCAAACAAGGATATTCTGAGTAGCTATTATGCAAGTAAGTTAGAAATTCCAATCATCAGAAATATGGCAGCAGTGATTAGAGATACTTCAATTCAATATTTTGATGCTTATTCATTACCTGCCATTACAATTATAGCTAATCGACCTCACTTCAAGGAACTCATTCATGTGATAAAAAATCATATTTATAAAATTCTATATCAACTTAATATTATTGATAAAAAGTGTTACCAGCGTCAAATTCATGTAATTGCAGAGCGGAATAGTAATCTATCGATGGAGCTTCCAAAAAATCTTGAGTTTATACATAGATATAAACCAAAAATCAATCACAAATTTGAAATGGATTCCACTATTAGTTTATTTCAAAAAATTAAGAAAGGGACCAGGGTAGCAAAGGACATTGAGGGTCCAATACATGCATCTTGTAGTGGCTATATCATGTTTCACAAAAAACGACAGCAGGATGGTTTCTATATCTTACAATAATAAACAAAACAAATTGGCTATTCCCAAATGTGAAACGGCAATTCAAATGAATCTTTCACAATAACGCTTTCATCGTTCATTACTTCAGTAATTCCGCAACCATGGTTCGCTAAGAAAATCCTAGCCCATTGCAGACTCCACCTTGAACTCAAAAAAAGTTTGTTTGCTCGAATTATTTTATATGTAAAAGCTAATTGGTCAAATTTGAAAGTGGGACTCATTTCGTTTAACTTACTTTAACCCAAAACCAAGTACATTTTCATAAAATTACGAGCATGCTGATACGCGGTTACCTGAATGGCAATGTATGGGCTGAACTCAAAATTCATATTTGGTTATTTCATTTTTTAGTAATTCATTCTAAGCATTAAATTAGGAGAAATGTAAAGCAATTAACAAAAAAAGCTTCAAAGTCTTCTATGAATCAACTATTTTTGCAACTCAATTCAAATGATGTTTAAACAAGTATTTATTATTATTTTTCTAAGCCTTTCTTGTCACCTAGCTATTGGACAATTAATGCTCAGCGGTACTGTAATTGATGCGACAGACAAGAGTGTACAACCTTTTGCTATCATCACCATTCTTGACACATTTAAAACTAAAATCTCTACTTCAAATACAGATGCCAAAGGAACATTTAACACAGCCATTCCCAAAGAAGGCATATACATACTCAGCATTCAACAAACCGGTTATATCCCATTTAGAAAAAGGGTATTAATGATTGCGGACAAAAATGTTGGCAATATCGAAATAAAAGTTTCTGATAAAACGCTAAATGAAGTTACAGTAACTGAAGAAAAAAACCTATTTCAAAACGGAACGGATAAGAAAGTTATCAATATTGATAAAAATATAGTCAGCCAAGGAGGCACTGCGGCAGACATTCTACAAACATTGCCTGGCATTAGTCTTGATAATGATGAAAAAATTCAGATGCGAGGAAGTAATAGCTTACAGATATTAATTGATGGCAAACCGACAGGTGCCAGAGGCGGAAATATTGCTACCATCCTCGACCAGATTCCTGCCTCTTCAATAGAAACAGTAGAAATATTAAATAATCCATCTGCAAAATATGATCCAGAAGGAACGGGAGGAATTATCAATATTATTCTTAAGAAAAATAAAAAAGTTGGATTGAATGGCAACCTCGGATTAACTGTAGGTACACGAAATAAGTATAATGCTTCAGGTTCGTTAAATTATAAGAATAAGTTCATGAATTTCTTTTCGAGTCTTTCTTATATAAACAATAGAAGCTTTACTAGAGGTGAGTTTAATAGTACAAATTTCCCGTTAGACACATTATTCTATCAATACAACAATACAAAAGGCAGTTCAAGACCAATGACCTTATTGCCAAAAATCGGTTTTGATTTCAATCTAAACAAAAGAAATACTTTGAGTATTAGTGGCTCCTATACCTTTAACGTGAATCAAGAAAAATCACAAATATTTAGACAATTTTCAGATGAAAATGCAGTACTTTCCATTTATGCTTACAGAAATACTGCCACGCAGGTAAAAAACAAATATGGTGACATAACACTTGGTTATACCAAACTTTTCAAAAATCCAAAACAAGAGTTTTCGATCAACTTGTTTTATCAACGTGGCTTAGAAAACAATAATTTATTAGCTTCAGAAATCAGTAGCTCCTATGGCAGTAACTTGATACTTCCACCGTCATTTTTAGACAGTATAAATACAGGAGTATTGCTTAACAATGGCCTTGTTCAGATAAATTACACCCATCCATTCAAAAATAAAAGTTTTATAGAAACAGGCTATAGCATGCGTTATAATAATGCAAGCAGAAAATTAGGATACTACAAACAATTTGACACCACTATTTGGGCTAGTGATTCTAACAAAACCAATCAATTCAACTATACTGAGAATATTCAAGCACTCTATATTACCTACAATGGGAGTTATGAAAAATTGAGTTATAAGCTAGGAATACGTGCTGAACAAACCTTAGGCGACGGCATCTTAATCAATACAGATCAAAAAGTAAAAAATCACTATTTTAAATTGTTTCCTTCTATATTTATTAATAATGACTTAGGGAAGCAGCGGAGTTTACGTTTCAGTTATGCACGAAGAATTCAAAGACCAAGTTTAAATGCGTTGAACCCTTTTGCTGATTATAGTGACCCTAGAAATATCCGAAGTGGCAACCCCTTTTTACAGCCGGAAATGACTCATTCATTTGATTTTGGATTAGATATTTTAAAAGATAAAATTACCTATAGTGTTGGCGCTTACTATCGTTTGCAAACAAGTTCTATTGTCTTTTCTAGAAGGGTAAATGCCGATGGTATTGGCGTGGTAACCTCTCAAAATATCGGCACAGCTCATAATTATGGCGTCGAGTTTAGTACAAGATATACTCCTTTTAAATGGTGGAACTTTAGTTTTGATTTAAATGCAGGTGGACAAACATTTGATGATTCCAGATTCCCAAACCTAATCAACAAACAAAATATTTTGTATGGTGGAAACCTGAACAGTAATTGGACCATCAAAAAAATCTGGAATATCAGCTTTATGTACAACTACAATAGTCCGAGACGTTTCCCACAAGGACAAATGAGAGCCATGCAGGGTGCCGAATTGGGCATGAAATTAACTTTGTTAAAAGGTAAGATTCTAATAAATATACGATTGAGTGATTTGTTTAATACCCGTCAATTTGCAGCCAAGGCTGCTGGCGATAATTTCGAAAGTAATTTCTATCGAAAGAAAGATTCTAGAAATATTTATATGGGTATTACTTATAAATTTGGACAGTCTGATAAGAATATGCGCAATCAGAAAAAGGATTCAGAAAACCAACCACAAGGCGGTGGACAAGAGATGTTTTAATAAGGTAATAGAAAAGTAAAACTTATTTTAATGCGATGGCCTTCTTATATTTCAAAGCCACCTCTCTACTTTGCTGAAAACAAATGTAAATGCCTAACAAACCCTCTTTAAATCCACCTCTAAGTATAAAGGTTTTCAGAAACTTGAGTGGAGGACTAAACATTAATTTAAAGTAAAGGACTAAAGATTTTTTATGTTTTAGATGATTTGCACTAATGGTTGAAAATTTTTCAATTTGTTGCTTAAAGGCTTCTTTCGTCGGATAAGTATAATGGTTTAAATCGCCTTTCAGTGTCTTAATTTTTTGCTTGGTGGTCATCACAAATCTATCATGAGGATTGTTGCCTTCCCATTTGCCTTTCTCACTATTCCACAATCTTAGTTTTCTGTCTGGGTACCACCCACAAGTTTTGATTGGCTTACCACAAAAATAATTCAGACGATTCATGGTATATCCTTCTCTGCTACCTGATTCTTTTACAGCACGCACAGATCTGGCCAAGGTTGGCGATAATTCTTCGTCGGCATCTAAAGATAAAATGAATGGATATTTGGCTTGTGTTATAGCCCAATTCTTTTGCTGAATATGTCCTTCAAATGCATGCTCTACAAAACGTGCCCCTTTTGATAATACAATTTCTTTGGTGCGGTCTGTGGAGAACGAATCAACAACAACGATGTCATTTGCAATTTTAGTAACTGAATCAATACATCTTCCTATATTCGCTTCTTCGTTATATGTTATTATTACAACAGATAGTTCTCTCATAAAGTCTCGTCAGGTACTTAGATATTTCTTGAGAAAAGCAATTCCAAGTTAGTTAGTTTAATATCAAATTTCTTTGACAAATATTCATTAATCAAATTTCCTTTATAAATGTAAGCCCCATGTCTTACCCCGCTGTCTTCTAACAACAAATTTCTAACACCACCCAACTCATGACTTCTCAATAACAATGGACAAAGTATATTGCTAATTGCTTGTGTTGCTGTTCTTGATACCCTAGAGGCAATATTGGGCACACAATAGTGTATCACATCATGCTTTATAAAAGTTGGTTGGTCATGTGTAGTGATTTCGCTCGTTTCAAAACAGCCACCTTGATCTATGCTAACATCAACAATCACTGAGCCGGGCTTCATGTGACTCACCATCTCTTCACTTACAATCATTTGAGTACGTCCTTGGCCTGAATGAATGGCACCAATAACCACATCTGCATTTTTCATTTCTTTAACCAAAATCGCTGGAGAAAT